>NZ_WWJY01001256.1 GCF_009865405.1 Streptomyces sp. SID3212
GGGCGGCCTCGGCTGGGGCCTGCTGCGCTACCTCCACCCCACGGCCGGGCCCGCGCTCGCCGCGCTCGCCGCGCCCGACGTCCGGTTCAACTACCTCGGCAGGTTCGCCGAGTCCGACGCGGCGGGCGGACGGCTGCTCGACGTCGGTCCCGAGGCCGTACCGCTCGGCCACGCGCTGGAGGTGGACGTGCTGTCCCGCGAGGAGAACGGCGGTCTCCTGCTGGAGGCGAGCTTCTCCTACGCGGCCGGGGTGTTCACCGAGGACGAGGTACGCGCCCTGGCGGCGGCCTGGTCCGAGGCGCTCGGCGTCCTCGCGGACCACTGCGGTCCCGACGGCGGGGCCGTCCACACCCCGTCCGACTTCCCGCTGGTCGACCTCACCGGCGACCAGCTGGAACTTCTGGGCCAGAACATCGACTTCGGAGAGTTCGGCGACTTCGGCGACCTCGACACGGAATCCGACACGGACAGCGACACCGATCCGGTCGGCGGCATCCAAGGCATCCACGGCACGGACTGCCCCGGAGCCTCCGCCCACCCAGGGGGACGACGATGAACGCGCGCATCGCGGACGTACTGCCACTCTCCCCGGTCCAGGAAGGACTGCTCTTCCACGCCGCCCGGGACACCGGAGGCCCCGACCCCTACCTGGTGCAGGCCCGGTTCCTGATCGGCGCCGCCGTCGCCACGGACGCGGTACGGGCCGGGGTCGGCGCCCTCCTCGCCCGTCACCCCAACCTGCGCGCCTGCTTCCGGCACGAGCGCCTCGACCGGCCCGTCCAGGTCGTCCCGAAGGCCGTCCGCCTGCCGTGGACCGAGGTGGACCTGACCGGACTGAGCCTGGACGAGGTCACCGTACGGACCGAGGAGGTACTGCGGGAGGACGCCGCGCTCCGTTTCGACCTGGCCCGCCCGCCCCTGGTCCGCGCCACCTTCCTGCGGCACGACACCGGCGCCGAACTGATCGTGTCCTTCCACCACATCCTGCTCGACGGCTGGTCGCTGCCGATCCTCGAACGGGACCTCGTGGCCCTGGTCGCGGGCCGCCCGCTGCCGCCCCCCGTGCCCTACCGCGACTACCTGGTGTGGCTGAGCGGGCAGGACCAGCACAAGGCCGACACCGCGTGGGCCGAGGCGCTCGACGGTCTGGACCGGCCCGCGCTGCTGGCACCGGACGGCCCGGACACCGCGCCCGACCGGACCCAGCTGCGGCTGCCGGCCGCGCTCACCGCGACGCTGACCGCCCGGGCCGCCGAGGCGGGCGTCACCCTCAACACCGTCGTGCAGGTGGCCTGGGCGCTGCTCCTGGCCCGGCTGACCGGCGCCCGTGACCTGGTCTTCGGCGCGGTCGTCTCCGGACGCCCGCACGACCTGCCGGGCGTCGAGTCCATGGTGGGCCTGTTCATCAACACCCTGCCGGTACGGGTACGACTCCGGGACGGCGAGAGCGCCGGGGACCTGCTCCGCCGGATCCAGGACGAGCAGTCCCGCCTGCTGGCCCATCACCACGCCCGCGTCGCCGAGGTGCAGCGGACCGTCGGGGCCGGTGAACTCTTCGACTCCATCCTCGCCTTCGAGAACTTCCCGCAGGCGCCGCCGACCCAGGACGGGCCCGACACGGTACGCCTGGTGACGGTGACGGACGCGACCCACTACCCGGTCACCATCGCCGCCGTCGCCGAGGAGCGGATGCTGCTGTCGGTGAGCTGCCGCCGGGGCATCTCCGCCACCGCGATCACCCGCGGCGTCGTCCGCGTACTGGAACAACTCGCGGAGAATTCCGAGCAGTTGGCCCAGGACATCGACGCCCTTCCGCAGGCGGAACACGACCGGCTGCTCGCCCTCGCGGCGGGACCGTCCCGCGCCGTCGCCGAACCCGCCACCGTGACGGGGCGGTTCGCCGCGCAGGTGGCCCGGACGCCGGACGCGCCCGCTGTCGACACCGACGGCGAGATTCTCGGCTACGCGCGGCTCGACGCCGCGTCGGACCTGCTGGCGGCCCGGCTCGTCCTGGCCGGTGTGGCGCCGGGGGACACGGTGGCCCTGCTGCTGCCCCGCTCGGCGTCCGTGGTCGTCGCGCAGCTCGCGGTCCTCAAGGCGGGGGCCTGCTGGCTGCCGCTCGACCCGGCGCAGCCGTCGGAGCGACTGGCCCGGCTGGTGAAGGCCGCGGCGCCCGTCCTCGCCCTCACCCTCGGTGCCTTCCCGGTCCGACTCCCCCCGGAGCTGCCGGTGTTGGACATGGGAGAGGAGCACGCGGGACCCGGGTCCTTCGAAGCGGTCCCGGTCCATCCGGAGTCCGCCGCCTGACGGAACTGACCGAAGTCCTGGCCGCCCTCCTGGAACCCGGCTGGGTCGCGGACGCCCTGACCCAGGACCCGGAGGCGGTGCACACGCTGTCCCGGGCGATCCGCCAGGACATCCCGGAGTCGGTGGACACGTACGTACGCACCCGCTGGTGGACCCGCCTCCAACCCACCACGGACCCCCCGGAACGCCACCTGGAACGCCAACTGACGGTGCTGTACGACGAGTCCCGCACCCTGGCGACGGCGCTGCGCGAGGCGGAGTCCCGCCGCCAGGAAACCCACACCCGCTACTTGGAGGACCGCAACAAGTCCTCGTGAGGCGCGCGGGCGTTCACCCCTCGTCCAGCGGAACGCTCCCGCCCAACCCCAGCAACACCCGCTCCAGCAGCCGCCGGTAGGCCGACTCGGGCGGATCCGCCGTGAGCGTGAAGACCAACCCCTTCCCCGTCATCGTCGTGACGACGGCCCACCCCGGGGCGAGGAGGTCGAGTAACTCCAGCCCGCGACCGTGGCTGTCCAACGCGGTGTGCGGGCGCCTCTTGGGCTCGGCCTGGCTCCGGTCGTGCACCTCGATCTGGACCGAACCCTGCACCGGGGAGTGGCAGATGAGGTCGAATCCGCCGCCGCCCGCGTGCAGCACGGCGTTGGTGGCCGTCTCGCTCACCAGCAGCTTGACGGTGTCGCGGTCCACCCACGGGTACGGCGCGTAGACGCGCCCCGCGAGGGCCCGCGCCTCCCCGACCGCGAGGGCGGTACAGGGGTACCGCTCGACCGCGAGTACGTATCGACGCTGGTCCACCACTCGTACCTCCGGCAGTAGAGGTCATGACGGCCGTCGGGCACGCATGACACAGGGATACGCATCCCGGGCGCGTGGCACCGGTGCGCGCCACCCAGCATGAGTCGCGCGACTCGTCGCGCGCAAGTTGTACGCGGGAAGTCGCTCGGAAGAGTCATACGCGCGGGCCTGCGCGCTACGCTGCTGCCATCGGACGTCATGCCACCCGGAGGGAACCGGTGCCCGTCAGCGTCAACACCAACGCGATCTTCGCCATGCGGAAGGTCGGCGGGGAGCTTGCGCGACTGCGCGAGCACGCGCGCCTCCGGCAGGACGACATCGCGGTGCGTCTGGAGTGCTCACGGCACAACATCAGCAAGATCGAACGGGGCAAGGCGTTCCCGAACCCCGACCAGCTCGAAGAGATGCTGGAGGCGTACGGGGCGAGCGTCGACGAACGCGCCGCCCTGAGGGCCGCGATCGACCAGGGCCGGTCGTTCGGCCGCGCGTGGTACGAACGCCCCGAGATCCAGGCCGTGTTCACGGCGGACTCGTACCGCTACCTCTACCTTGAGGACGCGGCCGAGAAGATCTTCTGCCACAGCGGCACGTATGTCCCGGGCCTCCTCCAGACCAGGGAGTACGTGGCCGCCCTGGTCGAGTTCGGGCAGCAACACGAGGCCACGGAGCACCGTGAGATCTTCATCGACGTACGGCAGAAGCGTCAGGGCGTGCTCACCCGTGAACACCCTCCCACCCTGGACGCGTTGTGCCTGGAGTCGGCCCTGAGGGCGGTGGTAGGCGGACGGGACGCCATGCGAGCCCAGCTGGACCACTTGCTGACGTCGGCCAGACGACAGCACGTCAACCTGCGCGTGATCCCGTTCGAGGCGGGCGCGGCCAGCGTCTCCAGTACACCGTTCACCATCCTCGACTTCCCCGGCGTCGAACACCGCAGTGTGGTCTCG
>NZ_WWJY01001257.1 GCF_009865405.1 Streptomyces sp. SID3212
GACACGCGCGGGTGCGCGGGCGCTGGGCGGCGGGGTCGAGCCGTTTGTGGGCGCGGACGCGGCGGCGGCTCCGGTGGCCACCACGATCCGGGTCCCGGCCGGGGTCGACGCGTCCGAGGTGGTGGCGAAGGCGCTCGCCTCGGACGCCTCGCTGCCGCTGGTCGCGGGGGGTGGCGCGCTCGCCTCCGAGATGGTCCGCGTGAACCACTACGGCCCCGACGCGACGGAGGACGCCGTACGGACCTCGCTCCTCGCCCTGGGCGCGGCGCTCGGGGAGAGCGGGGTCACGGTGTGCGTGGAGGCGGCGGCGAGGGCGGTCGAGGAGTCCTGGTGAGTACGGGCGGGGGTGGGCCGGTCGGACGACGACCGGCCCGCCCCCGCCTGTTGTACGGTCAGCCCGCCAGGACGGGGTAGTCCGTGAAGCCCTTCTCCGTACCGCCGAAGAACGTGGACGGGTCAGGGGTGTTGTACGGGCCGCCGGCCTTGAGCCGCGCCGGGAGGTCCGGGTTGGCGAGGAAGAGCTGGCCGAAGGAGACGAGGTCGGCGACGCCGTCCTCGATGAGCTTGAGCTCCTCGGGGCTGGTGGGCCCTTCGGTCTTGGCGTTGAGGACGAGCGTCCCGGAGAAGTGCTTGCGCAGGACGAGCGTCAACTCGCGGCTGTACTCGACCACATGGACGTACGCGAGACCGAGCGTCTCGAACTGCTGGACCAACGAGGTGTACGTGGCCTCCAGTTCGCCCTCCGCGCCGATGTCGTTGAGCGGGTTTCCGGGCGAGACGCGGATCGCGGTGCGCTCGGCGCCGATCTCGGCGACGACGGCGCGGGCGACCTCGACCGCGAAGCGCGTACGGCCCTCGACGGAACCGCCCCACTCGTCGGTGCGCGCGTTGGTGGTGTCCGACAGGAACTGGTGGATCAGGTAACCGTTGGCGCCGTGCAGCTCCACGCCGTCGAAGCCCGCGTCGATCGCGTTACGGGCCGCCGCGACGAAGTCGCCGATCGTCGCCCGTATCTCGTCCGACGTCAGCTCGTGGGGCGTGACGAAGTCCTTCGGACCGTCGTGGAGGTAGACCTGCCCCTTCGCGGCGATCGGGGACGGGGCGACCGGGATCAGGTCGCCGGGCAGCAGGTCGGGGTGGCCGATCCGGCCGGCGTGCATGACCTGCGCGAAGATCGTGCCGCCCTTGGCGTGCACGGCGTCGGTGACCTTGCGCCAGCCGGCGATCTGCTCCTCGCTGTGCAGGCCCGGGGTGTCCGGGTACCCCTGCCCGACGACGGACGGCTGGATCCCCTCGGTGATCACCAGACCGGCCGAGGCCCGCTGGGCGTAGTACTCGGCGACAACGTCGGTGGGCGCGTGGCTGGGGCCGTAGGAACGGCTCCGGGTCATGGGCGCCAGGGCGATGCGGTTGGCGAGCTGCGTACCCGAGAGGTCGATCGGGTCGAACGCGGTGGTCATGGTGACTCCAAAGGCACGGTGGGCCGACGGCACGGTATGTGGTCGGCCAAGTAAACAACCGCGGGTCACTCTAGCTCATTCCTTGGCCGACCAAGCTAAACTGGGGGCATGACTTCCGACGACCCCGCGTGTCCGGGCGGAGCGCCCGGTTTTACCGGTGTAAGGCCTGGTGGGACCCTGCCTGAGGCGCATGATGCTCCGAGCGGGATGCGCGGCAGCCCTGTGAGCAACGCCCTGTCCCGGATCGCCCGGCTGCACCGCATCGCGGCGGGCAAGCTGCTCCAGCGGACCGGGCTCTATCCCGGGCAGGAGTTCCTGATGATGCACCTGTGGAACGCGGGTCCTGTCCGCCAGGCGGAGCTGATCAAGGCGATGGACCTGGATCCGTCGACGGTCACGAAGATGCTCCAGCGCCTGGACCAGGCGGGCTATGTGACGCGAACGTCCGACCCGCTGGACCGGCGGGCGGTCCTGGTCGAGTCGACGCGGGACAGCTGCGCGCTGCGGTCCGAGGTGAAGGACGCGTGGGGCGAACTGGAGGAGCACACGCTGGCGGGGCTGGACGAGGGGGAGCGGGGGGAGTTGGCGCGGCTGCTGTCGAAGGTGGAGGCGAATTTGTGCCGGCAGGCGTCGGAGTGCGGTGACGCGTAGCGGGGCCGTTGCGTTTGTTCTTTGCCCTCGCGCCGGTGTCCGGCGCGGCCACTGATGTCCTCATGCGCCGGACGGGCTTCGGTTTGGCCTCTGCCCGGTGTCCGGCGCGGGTTACTGATGTCCTCAATCGCCGGACGGGCTGGGTTTGTCGTGGTGACGGGGGGTGGGGCCTGCGGAGGTACGTATGTCCGGACTGCATGTTTTACGGCGCCTCAGGAACTCGTCCAGTTCACCGGAGTCATGCGCCACAAAACACGCTTTACGTCCGGCCACACGCACCTCCTCCGACCCCACCCCCCTC
>NZ_WWJY01001258.1 GCF_009865405.1 Streptomyces sp. SID3212
CCCGGCTGCGCCACGAGGCCCGCGTCGCCGGAGCCGTCGCGTCCGGCGCCCGCCAGCTGCTCGCGCACGTCGAGGTCTCCGTCGTACGCGCCGAGGCGGAACGTACCGCCGCCGAGGACGCCAAGGCCGAACGCGAGCGGGAACTGGTCACCGAGCGCACCCAGGGCCGCGACCTCAAGGCCGAGCTGGACAAGCTGACCGACTCCGTCCACCGCGGCGAGGTCCTCGGCGCCGAGAAGCGCATGCGCATCGAGCAGCTGGAGGCCAAGGCCCTGGAGGAGCTGGGCATAGAGCCGGCCGGGCTGGTCGCGGAGTACGGCCCCGACCAGCCCGTACCGCCGTCCCCGCCCGCCGAGGGCGAGATCCTGCCCGACGATCCCGACGACCCCCGCAACCGGCCCCGCCCCTACGCCCGCGCCGAGCAGGAGAAGCGGCTCAAGGCGGCCGAACGGGCGTACCAGCAGCTCGGGAAGGTGAACCCGCTCGCCCTGGAGGAGTTCGCGGCGCTGGAGGAACGCCACCAGTTCCTCTCCGAACAGCTCGAAGACCTCAAGAAGACCCGGACGGACCTCCTCCTCGTGGTGAAGGAGGTCGACGAGCGCGTCGAGCAGGTCTTCACCGAGGCGTACCGCGACACGGCACGGGAGTTCGAGGGCGTGTTCTCCCGGCTCTTCCCCGGCGGCGAGGGCCGGCTGATCCTCACCGACCCCGACCACATGCTCACCACCGGCGTCGACGTCGAGGCCAGGCCGCCGGGCAAGAAGGTCAAGCGGCTGTCCCTGCTCTCCGGCGGCGAACGGTCCCTGACCGCCGTCGCCCTGCTGGTCTCCATCTTCAAGGCGAGGCCCAGCCCGTTCTACGTGATGGACGAGGTGGAGGCGGCCCTGGACGACACCAACCTCCAGCGGCTGATCCGCATCATGCAGGAGCTCCAGGAGAGCTCCCAGCTGATCGTGATCACCCATCAGAAGCGCACGATGGAGGTCGCCGACGCGCTGTACGGCGTCTCCATGCAGGGCGACGGCGTCTCCAAGGTCATCAGCCAGCGGCTCCGCTGACGGTTGAGTTTTCACCCAACCGGCGGGTGTTGCAGCGGGGCGTGATGCCCCGTTATGCGCCACTGTGGGGGCTCGCCCCCCACACCCGGCGACGCCGGGCGCTCCAGGAGTTCATGTGACCACCACCACGAAGGTGCAGCCCTCCGACGGCAACGCGCCCCGCCCCGACCACCTCCGCCACGTCATCTACATCACGACGGCCGCGGCGATGGGCGGATTCCTCTTCGGCTACGACAGTTCCGTGATCAACGGCGCCGTCCAGGGCATCCGGGGCCGCTACCACATCGGTTCGCTGCCGCTCGCCCAGGTCGTCGCCGTCGCTCTGCTGGGGTCCGCGATCGGCGCGGCCACCGCGGGCCGGATCGCCGACCGGATCGGCCGCCTCCTCTGCATGCGGATCTCCTCCGTCCTGTTCACCATCAGCGCGGTGGGCTCCGCCCTGCCCTTCGACATCTACGACCTCGCCGTCTGGCGGGTCATCGGAGGCTTCGCGATCGGGATGGCCTCGGTGATCGGCCCCGCGTACATCGCGGAGGTGTCGCCCGCCGCGTACCGGGGCCGGTTCGGATCCTTCCAGCAGGGCGCCATCGTGCTCGGCATCGCCATCTCGCAGCTGGTGAACTACGGCATCCTCCAGCTCGCCGACGGTGACCAGCGCGGCGACCTCGCCGGCCTGGAGGCGTGGCAGTGGATGCTCGGGGTGATGGTCGTCCCGGCGATCTCGTACGGTGTGCTGTCCTTCACGATCCCCGAGTCGCCCCGCTACCTGATCTCTGTGGGCCGGGAGGAGGAGGCGAAGCGGGTGCTCGCCTCGGTCGAGGACAAGAACGTCGACCTGGACGCGCGGGCCGCGGAGATCGAGCTGGCGATGCGCCGGGAGCACAAGTCGACCTTCAGGGACCTGCTCGACGGCCGCAACTTCCTGCCCATCGTGTGGATCGGCATCGGACTGTCGGCCTTCCAGCAGCTCGTCGGCATCAACGTCGCCTTCTACTACTCCGCGACGCTCTGGCAGTCCGTCGGGATCAACCCGTCCAGCTCGTTCCTCTACTCCTTCACGACCTCGATCGTGAACATCATCGGCACGATCATCGCGATCTCGCTGGTCGACCGGGTGGGCCGCAAACCCCTGGCGATCGTCGGATCCTGCGGCATGACGGTCGCCCTGGCCTTCGAGGCCTGGGCGTTCTCCGCCCACCTCGTGAACGGCAAGCTCCCCACCACCGAAGGCACGACGGCCCTGGTCGCGGCGCACGTCTTCGTGCTCTTCTTCGCGCTGTCCTGGGGCGTCGTCGTCTGGGTCTTCCTCGGCGAGATGTTCCCCAACAAGATCCGCGCGGCGGCGCTGGGAGTCGCGGCGTCGGCGCAGTGGATCGCCAACTACGCCATCACCGCGAGCTTCCCGAGCCTCTCCGCGGACTGGAGCCTCTCGGGGACGTACATCATCTACGCGTGCTTCGCGGCGCTGTCGCTGCCCTTCGTGCTGATCTTCGTCAAGGAGACCAAGGGCAAGACGCTGGAGGAGATGGGCTAGGGCTGTCCGCGGGCGCGCCGCCCTGACCGTGTTCTGTATGTGACCCTCCGGAACCGGGGACCGGCACGGTCGTGGTCGATACTGGGAGCGTTATGGAAATCGTCATCCTTGTTGTAGTCATCGCCCTGGTCGCGGTCGGCACGATCAGCGGGCTCGTGGTCGGCAGCCGTAGGAAGAAGAAGCTGCCGCCCCGGGCGCCGTCGAGCTCGCCGACCCTCACAGCTCCGCCCGCCGAGCCACACGTCGGTGACGAGGCGGAGACGCCGCGCGACGAACCGCGCCGCACCATCGAGGAGGTCGGTCTCCCGGACGCCTCGGACGTCACGGGGACGCCGGTCGCCGTCGAGGACCCGGTGGTCGGCGCGCCGCCCGCCGTCGAGATCGAGATCCCCGAGCCGACCGCAGGCCGGCTGGTCCGGCTCCGCGCCCGGCTCTCCCGCTCGCAGAACTCCCTCGGCAAGGGGCTGCTCACGCTCCTGTCGCGGGAGCACCTGGACGACGACACCTGGGACGAGATCGAGGAGACGCTGCTCACGGCGGACGTCGGTGTCGCGCCCACCCAGGAGCTGGTCGGACGGCTCCGGGAGCGCGTGCGGGTGCTGGGCACCCGGACGCCCGGCGAGCTGCGCACGCTGCTGCGCGAGGAGCTGGTGGCGCTGCTGGACGTCGGCGCGGACCGGGAGGACTTCGACCGGACGGTCAGGACCGAGAGCGTCCTGGACACCCCGGCCGTCGTGATGGTCGTGGGGGTCAACGGCACCGGCAAGACCACCACCACGGGCAAGCTGGCGCGGGTGCTGGTCGCGGACGGGAAGTCGGTCGTGCTCGGCGCGGCGGACACGTTCCGCGCGGCGGCGGCGGACCAGCTCCAGACGTGGGGGCAGCGGGTCGGGGCCCGTACGGTACGCGGACCCGAGGGCGGCGACCCCGCGTCGGTGGCCTTCGACGCGGTCAAGGAAGGCATCGCGGAGGGCGCCGACGTGGTGCTCATCGACACCGCCGGGCGGCTGCACACCAAGACCGGGCTGATGGACGAGCTGGGCAAGGTCAAGCGGGTCGTGGAGAAGCACGGGCCGCTGGACGAGGTGCTGCTGGTGCTGGACGCGACGACCGGGCAGAACGGGCTGGTCCAGGCGCGGGTGTTCGCGGAGGTCGTGGACATCACCGGGATCGTGCTGACCAAGCTGGACGGCACCGCGAAGGGCGGCATCGTGATCGCGGTCCAGCGGGAGCTGGGCGTACCGGTGAAGCTGGTGGGCCTGGGCGAGGGCGCGGACGACCTGGCCCCGTTCGAGGCGGGCGCGTTCGTGGACGCGCTGATCGGCGAATAGCGCTGCGCGGTGCCTGGTGCGGTTACTGATTGTCCTCAAACGCCGGACGGGCTTGGGTTCGGCGCGGGCATTTCAAGCCCGTCCGGCGATTGAGGACAACACGCGCGAAGCGCGTGCGGGGACGGGGGGCCGGGCCGGCGGGCTACGTGGCTGAGCGGTGGCAGATGTACGCCAGGGTTCCCAGGAGCAGCCTTGCCTGGGGTGGGGTCGCCGCGGTGTCCAGGGACGGGGGGCGCAGCCAGCGGACCGGGCCCCGGCCCGGGATCTCGGTGGGCGGGGCCGGTACGTGGCCCGAGCCCTGGCAGCGCAGGTCCAGGCCCGCGTCGTCCCAGCCCATGCGGTACAGCAGCTGGGGCAGTTCGGCCGCCGCCCCGGGCGCCACGAAGAAGTACGCGCGCCCGCAGGGCGTCGCCAGGACCGGGCCCAGGGGCAGTCCCATCCGCTCCAGGCGGACCAGGGCCCGGGAGCCGGCCGTCGCCGACACGTCGAGGACGTCGAAGCTGCGGCCCACCGGCAGCAGGACCGAGGCCCCCGGGGACTCGGACCACACCTTGGTGACGTCGGCCAGCGTCGCGCCCGCCGGCACCTCGTCGCCCGGCCCTTCGGGCGAGCCGGGGGCGACGTCCCAGCCCCAGATTCCCGTGTACTCCGCCACCGCCGTGCACTCCGTGGTGCCGCGGCCGCGACGGCGCGTGCCGCCGATCGTGAAGCCCATGCCCCCTCCAACGGGTCGAGTGCGCCGGTGGTTACGACTCGCAGTCTGCCCGTGACCCTCTGTGTTCGTCGGGTCGCTTCCGGCGGCGTACGGGAGCACTGGGGGTGGTGCGGTCCGCCGTACGCGCCCCGGCGCACACCGCTTCACCCGTTCCTGATCGTCGTGTGTCAAGTGAATCGCGCCCGGCCAGGGGCGAGTTCATTCGAAGGGGTGGCGAATGGTGGCGTTTCCGCAATCACCCTCGCCGGACGGGTGATCGTAGGATTACTTTCAGTACACGGACCCCGGAGAAAAGTGCGACCACGGGTATGCCCGGGGCAACTCGGTTTCCTGTTCGAAGGGGGGCAACCTCCGGACAGGGGGCCGCAACTCACGGCATTCTGGTAGCGGTTCGCGTGACAGGCTTGAGCGGATGGGGGCGTACGAGTGGGCGGCAGCGGCGCGAGCGGCACGAATTCAGGCAAGAGCCCGAACGGGCAGCTGGGCTCGTGGTTTGTGCGAAGCGGCTGGTCGAAGGGCGAACTCGCACGTCAAGTCAACCGCAGGGCCCGTGAGATGGGCGCCCATCACATCAGTACGGACACCTCGCGGGTACGGCGCTGGCTCGACGGCGAGCAACCCCGCGAGCCCATTCCGCGGATCCTGTCCGAGCTGTTCTCGGAGCGGTTCGGCACCGTCGTGGCCGTCGAGGACCTCGGCCTGCGCTCCGCGCACCAGTCACCCTCGGTGTCCGGTGTCGACCTGCCCTGGGCCGGGCCCCAGACGGTGTCGCTGCTCAGCGAGTTCTCGCGCAGCGACCTGATGCTGGCCCGGCGCGGCTTCCTCGGCTCCTCGCTGGCCCTGGCGGCCGGACCGTCCCTGGTCGAGCCCATGCAGCGGTGGCTCGTCCCCACCCCGGCCGTGGAGCACGAGCGGCCCGCGACGGAGGACCCGGGATCCCGCCCCTCCCGGCTCTCCCGGACGGAGCTGGACCTGCTGGAGTCGACCACGACCATGTTCCGGCAGTGGGACGCGCAGTGCGGCGGCGGGCTGCGGCGCAAGGCGGTCGTCGGGCAGCTGCACGAGGTGACCGACCTGCTCCAGGAGCCCCAGCCGCGGGAGACGGCCCGGCGGCTGTTCCGCTGCGCCGCCGAACTGGCCGAGCTGGCCGGCTGGATGAGCTACGACGTCGGACTCCAGCCCAACGCCCAGAAGTATTTCGTCCTCGCGCTGCACGCCGCCAAGGAGGCGGGGGACAAGCCCCTCGGCTCGTACATCCTGTCCTCGATGAGCCGTCAGATGATCCATCTGGGCCGGCCCGACGACGCGCTGGAACTGATCCACCTCGCCCAGTACGGCAGCCGCGACTGCGCCACCTCCAGGACGCAGGCGATGCTGTATGCGATGGAGGCGCGCGCGTACGCGAATATGGGCCAGCCGAGCAAGTGCAAACGAGCCGTCCGGATGGCCGAGGACACCTTCTCCGACGTGGGCCTGGACGGCGAACCGGAGCCCGACTGGATCCGGTTCTTCTCCGAGGCCGAGCTCAACGGCGAGAACGCCCATTCGTACCGCGATCTGGCCTATGTCGCCGGCCGCAGCCCGACGTACGCCTCCCTCGCCGAGCCCGCCATGAGGCGCGCCGTCGAGCTCTTCGAGCCCGACCGGGAGCACCAGCGGTCGTACGCGCTCAACCTCATCGGCATGGCGACCGTGCACCTGCTCAAGCGAGAGCCGGAGGAGTCGGCCGCCCTGGCCCAGACCGCCCTGGACGCGGCGAGGAAGGTGCGGTCGGAGCGGGTCAACAACCGGCTGCGCAAGACCGTCGACACCGCCGCGCGGGACTTCGGCGACGTCGCCGAGATCGCCTACCTGACCGACCGTCTCTCCACCCAGCTGCCCGAGTCCGCCGAGGCGGTCTGAGTGGTCCCCGGACTCCGGCCGCGACCGTCACCCCGTACAGCCCGACACGGCTCCCCCGCCGCGAGGTCAGCAGGGTGACGGCCGCGGCCGGTTTACGATGTCCCGCGGTTCATCGGTACGTAACATCCAGGACGTCTTCGTCACTGTTGCGAAACATGCAGCGGCACTGACTGAAACGGCGCTGCGCCAATCTCCTCAGCACAGTCGGCCCAGACCCCCCTGAGCATCCGCACGGGCCGTTCCGACTTCCGAGGAGACGCTGGCCTTGAATGGCGCAGATACCGCATTCGTATTGATCAGTGCCGCGCTCGTCATGTTGATGACGCCCGGCCTGGCATTCTTCTACGGCGGCATGGTGCGGGTGAAGAGCGCCCTCAACATGCTCATGATGTCGATGAGCGCGCTCGCCGTCGTCAGCGTGCTGTGGGTCCTGTACGGGTACTCACTGACGTTCGGCGACGACATCGGCGGGGGGCTGCTCGGCAACTTCGACCACATCGGGCTGAAGGGCATTACGGCCGACACGCTGACCGGCGGCAAGGAAGGCATTCCCGTCTTCGCCTTCGCCCTGTTCCAGCTGATGTTCGCCGTCATCACCCCGGCACTGATGAGCGGCGCACTCGCCGACCGCGTGAAATTCAGTTCCTGGACCCTGTTCATCGCGCTGTGGGTCAGCGTGGTGTATTTCCCGATCGCCCACTGGGTGTGGCAGTCCGACGGCTGGCTCTTCAAGCTGGGCGTGATCGACTTCGCCGGTGGTACCGCGGTCCACATCAACGCCGGCATCGGCGGACTCGCGGCGGTCCTGGTCGTCGGCAAACGCATTGGATTCAAGAAGGACCCGATGCGGCCGCACAGCCTGCCGCTCGTCGTGCTCGGCGCCGGACTGCTCTGGTTCGGCTGGTTCGGCTTCAACGCCGGCTCCGCGCTGGCCGCCAACGGCACCGCCGCGATCATGGCGTTCAACACCCAGATCGCCACCGCCGCCGCGATGATCGGCTGGCTCGCCTACGAGCGCATCCGCCACGGCGCCTTCACCACGCTGGGCGCCGCCTCCGGCGCCGTCGCCGGCCTGGTGGCCATCACCCCGTCCGGCGCGGCGGTCAACCCGTTCGGCGCGCTGCTCATCGGCGTCGTCGCCGGCGCGGTTTGCTCCTGGGCCGTCAGCCTCAAGTACAAGCTCGGCTACGACGACTCCCTGGACGTCGTCGGCGTCCACCTCGTCGGCGGTCTGATCGGCACCCTGCTCGTCGGCGTCCTCGCCATCAACGGCGTCGGCGGTCTCGACCAGCTCGGCAAGCAGGCCGTCGGAGCCTTCTCGGTGATGGCCTACTCCTTCGTCGTCACCTGGATCCTCGCCAAGCTCGTCGACAAGACGATCGGCTTCCGGGCGTCCGAGGACGACGAGACGAGCGGCGTCGACATGGCCTTCCACGCGGAGTCGGCCTACGACTTCAGCGCGCTGGGCGGCTCTCCCTCGGGCCGTAGTAGCGTCCCGGCCGACATCGCCGGAGCGGCGACGAACAAGAAGGTGGACGCATGAAGCTCATCACCGCAGTCGTGAAGCCACACCGGCTCGACGAGATCAAGGAGGCCCTCCAGGCCTTCGGGATCCAGGGGCTCACGGTCACGGAGGCCAGCGGGTACGGCCGGCAGCGCGGTCACACCGAGGTCTACCGGGGTGCGGAGTACACCGTCGACCTCGTCCCGAAGATCCGTATCGAGGTACTGGTCGAGGACAGCGACGCCGACGAGCTCATCGAGGTAGTGGTCAAGGCAGCCAGAACCGGCAAGATCGGTGACGGCAAGGTATGGAGCGTTCCGGTCGAGACGGCGGTCCGGGTACGGACCGGCGAACGCGGCCCCGACGCCCTCTGAGAGACGGGAACGACTGGGTGACGAGCCTCGAAGAGACAACCGAGCAGGCAGACTCGGGACCCAGCGGCTATGCGGCGGCCCGGCTGCGCCTTCTCCAGGAGAAGGCGCGGTCCGGGCCGCCGCGGCGCGCCGCCCTCGCGAAACTGACCGACGGCTGGCTGAACGCGCTGTTCACCACCGCCGCGAGGGAAGCCGGTGTCCGGGGCGCGGCCCTGGTCGCCGTGGGAGGCTACGGGCGGGGCGAACTGTCCCCGCGCAGCGACCTCGACCTGCTGCTCCTGCACGACGGCAAGGCCGGCGCCCCCGCCATCGCGGCCCTCGCCGACCGCGTCTGGTACCCGGTGTGGGACCTCGGCCTCGCCCTGGACCACTCCGTCCGCACCCCCGCCGAGGCGCGTAGGACCGCCGGCGAGGACCTCAAGGTGCAGCTCGGGCTGCTCGACGCCCGGCACGTCGCCGGCGACCTGGGCCTCGTCACCGGCGTACGGACCGCGATCCTCGCCGACTGGCGCAACCAGGCCCCCAAGCGGCTGCCCGAACTCGACGCCCTGTGCCGCGAACGGGCCGAACGCCAGGGCGAACTGCAATTCCTCCTCGAACCCGACCTCAAGGAGGCCAGGGGCGGCCTGCGCGACGCCACCGCCCTGCGCGCCGTCGCCGCGTCCTGGCTCGCCGACGCACCCCGCGAAGGACTCTCGGACGCCCGCAGACGCCTCCTGGACGCCCGCGACGCCCTGCACCTGACCACCGGACGCGCCACCGACCGGCTCGCCCTCCAGGAGCAGGACTCCGTCGCCGCCGAACTGGGCCTGCTGGACGCCGACGCCCTGCTGCGCCAGGTGTACGAAGCGGCCCGCACGGTCTCGTACGCCTCCGACGTCACCTGGCGCGAGGTCAACCGCGTCCTGCGCTCCCGGGGCGCCAGGCCCCGCCTGCGCGCCATGCTCGGCACCAAACCCGCGCCGGAGCGCACGCCCCTCGCCGAAGGGGTCGTCGAGCAGGACGGCGAAGTCGTCCTCGCCCGTACCGCACGCGTGGAACGCGATCTCGTGCTGCCCCTGCGGGCCGCGGCCGCCGCCGCCCAGGCGGGCCTGCCGATCTCCCTGCACGCCGTACGCCGTATCGCCGCCGCCGCGAAACCCCTACCGGTGCCCTGGCCCGCCGAGGCCCGCGAGGAACTCGTCAAACTGCTCGGCGCCGGCGAGTCCACCGTCCCCGTCTGGGAGGCCCTCGAAGCCGAAGGCCTGATCACCCAGCTCCTGCCCGACTGGGAACGGGTCCGCTGCCGGCCCCAGCGCAACCCCGTCCACACCTGGACCGTCGACCGCCACCTCGTGGAGACCGCCGTCCAGGCCTCCTCCCTGACCCGCCGCGTCCACCGGCCCGACCTGCTCCTCGTCAGCGCCCTGCTGCACGACATCGGCAAGGGCTGGCCCGGCGACCACTCCGTCGCCGGTGAGGTCATCGCCCGCGACGTCGCCTCCCGCATCGGCTTCGACCGCGACGACATGGCCGTCATCGCCACCGTCGTACGCCACCACCTGCTCCTCATCGACACCGCCACCCGGCGTGACCTGGACGACCCCGCGACGGTCAGCTCCGTCGCCGGCCGGGTCGGCTCCCTCGGCACCCTGGAGCTGCTCCACGCCCTCACCGAGGCGGACGCGCTCGCCACCGGGCCCGCGGCCTGGTCCACCTGGCGGGCCGGACTCGTCTCCGACCTCGTGCAGCGGGTCGCCGCCGTCCTCGCCGGCGACGAGGTCCCCGAACCCGAACCCACCGCGCCCAGCGCCGAACAGGAACGCCTCGCCGTCGAGGCGCTGCGCACCGGCGAACCCGTCCTCGCCCTGTACGCCCCGCAGACCGAGCCCCCGCCCGAGGAGGAGCCCGGCGCCGAACCCGAACCGGTCGGCGTCGAACTCGTCATCGCGCTGCGCGACCAGCCCGGCGTCCTGCCCGCCGCGGCCGGGGTGCTCGCCCTGCACCGGCTCACCGTCCGGGCGGCCGACCTGCGCGCCGTGGAGCTCCCCACGGAGCTGGGCGAGCGCTCCGACGTCCTGCTGCTGAGCTGGCGGGTGGCCGCGGAGTACGGCTCCCTCCCGCAGGCGACCCGGCTGCGCGCCGACCTCGTACGGGCCCTGGACGGCACGCTGGACATCCCCGCCCGGCTCGCCGAACGCGAGGCCGCGTACCCCAGGCGCCGGGGCGTGAAGGCCCCGCCGCCCCGGGTGACCGTCGCCCCGACGGCCTCCCGGCACGCCACGGTCATCGAGGTACGCGCCCAGGACGCCCCCGGACTGCTGCACCGCATCGGGCGCGCGCTGGAAGAAGCGGCGGTACGGGTCCGCAGCGCCCACGTCTCGACCCTCGGCGCGAACGCCGTGGACACCGTCTACGTCACGCGTGCGGACGGGTCGCGACTGCCGGAGGCGGACGCGGCGGCCCTGGCGAAGTCCCTGGAGGAAGCGCTGAGGTGAGCGGAGGCCCGGCCTCCACGCGGTGAAAGGCGCCCTCGTCCGCGGATTTCCGGCGGGCGAGGGCGCTCTGCTGGTTCAGGCAGATACCCTGGAGGGCGATCTACCCGCCCGCCCCCGACCCGAGGATTCGCGACCACCGTGTTCGACACTCTCTCCGACCGCCTCGCAGCCACATTCAAGAGCCTCCGGGGCAAAGGGCGCCTCAGCCCGGAGGACATCGACGCCACGGCCCGCGAGATCCGTATCGCCCTGCTCGAAGCCGACGTGGCCCTGCCCGTCGTCCGCGCCTTCATCGCCAAGGTCAAGGAACGCGCGAGCGGCGCCGAGGTCTCGGGCGCGCTGAACCCGAGCCAGCAGGTCATCAAGATCGTCAACGAGGAACTCGTCGGCATCCTCGGCGGTGAGACCCGGCGGCTGCGCTTCGCCAAGCAGGCGCCCACCGTCATCATGCTCGCCGGCCTCCAGGGCGCCGGAAAGACCACCCTCGCGGGAAAGCTCGGCCTCTGGCTCAAGAACCAGGGCCACTCCCCGCTCCTGGTCGCCTGTGACCTCCAGCGCCCCAACGCCGTCACCCAGCTCTCCGTCGTCGCCGAGCGCGCGGGTGTCGCCGTGTACGCCCCCGAGCCGGGCAACGGTGTCGGCGACCCGGTCAAGGTCGCCAAGGACTCGATCGAGTACGCCAGGTCGCGCCAGTACGACATCGTCGTGGTCGACACCGCGGGCCGCCTGGGCATCGACCAGGAGCTGATGAAGCAGGCCTCCGACATCCGCGACGCGGTCAACCCCGACGAGACGCTCTTCGTCGTGGACGCGATGATCGGCCAGGACGCGGTCAACACCGCCGAGGCGTTCCGCGACGGCGTCGGCTTCGACGGTGTGGTCCTCTCCAAGCTCGACGGCGACGCCCGCGGTGGCGCGGCGCTCTCCATCGCGCACGTCACCGGCAAGCAGATCATGTTCGCCTCCAACGGCGAGAAGCTCGACGAGTTCGACGCGTTCCACCCGGACCGGATGGCGTCCCGCATCCTCGACATGGGTGACCTCCTCACCCTGATCGAGCAGGCGGAGAAGACGTTCAGCCAGGCCGAGGCCGAGAAGATGGCCGCCAAGCTCCAGAGCAGCAAGGGCGGCAAGGACTTCACCCTGGACGACTTCCTCGCCCAGATGGAACAGGTCAGGAAGATGGGCAGCATCTCCAAGCTGCTCGGCATGCTGCCCGGCATGGGCCAGATCAAGGACCAGATCAACAACATCGACGAGCGGGACGTGGACCGTACCGCCGCGATCATCAAGTCGATGACACCGGGCGAGCGTCACGAACCCACCATCATCAACGGTTCACGCCGGGCGCGGATCGCCCGGGGCTCGGGCGTGGAGGTCAGCGCCGTCAAGAACCTGGTGGAGCGGTTCTTCGAGGCGCGCAAGATGATGTCGAAGATGGCGCAGGGCGGGGGGATGCCGGGCATGCCGGGCGTTCCCGGGATGGGCGGGGGCCCCGGCCGTACGAAGAAGAAGCAGAAGGTCGCGAAGGGGAAGCAGCGGTCGGGCAACCCGATGAAGCGCAAGCTGGAGGAACAGGCGGCGGCGACGCGGCGGGAGTCGGCGGAGTCGCCCACAGGCAACGCGTTCGGCCTGCCGGCCGGGGAGCCCGACAAGAACTTCGAGCTCCCGGACGAGTTCAAGAAGTTCATGGGCTGACGTCCCTACGTGTCCTCAATCGCCGGACGGGCTTGGTTGTGGCCTCTGCCCGGTGCTCGGGCGCGGCTTACTGATGTCCTCAATCGCCGGACGGGCTGGAAGGGGCCCCGCCGCCCTCCAAGGCCGGACGGGTCGGGGGTTGTCTTGTGCGCGGGCCTGGAAGGGGGACGGGCAGGGGTCGTGTCCGGAACGTAAAGCGTGTTTTGTGTCGCGTGGCTACCGTGAAT
>NZ_WWJY01001259.1 GCF_009865405.1 Streptomyces sp. SID3212
CGCGGGTCGACGGACTGCGGCTGACCGCCGACCGCGGACCCGGGCCGCGGGCCGCCGGGGCCGCTGCCGCCGCCGTCAACGCCCGGGTCTTCGCGACGCGGGAGGGCCTCGTCGGCCGGACCACGGCCAACGGCCATGTCATCCAGCCGAACGACCACTTCGTCGCCCTGCCGTCCCGGCGCGGCCTGTCGCCCAACGGCAGCGGCGAGTACTCCGTACGGGTCTGCGGCCCCGCCCGCTGCGAGACCGCGCCGGTCTGGGACGTCGGCCCGTGGAACACCCGGGACGACTACTGGAATCCGTCGTCGGTCCGGGAGAGCTTCAAGGACCTGCCGCAGGGCAGACCCGAGGCGCAGGCGGCGTACGAGAGCGGCTACAACGGCGGACGCGACGGCTCGGGCCGGCCGGTGGCGAACCCGGCCGGCATCGATCTCGCGGACGGCACCTTCGCCGACATCGGCCTGGTGGACAACGGGTGGGTGACCGTCACCTACCTGTGGACCGGCGGCTCGGCGGGCACGTCCTTCCCCACCTGGGGCACGGACGTACGGATCCGGGAGCAGCCGACCACCCGGTCCCGGGAGGTGTCACGGCTGCCGGGGCCCACCCGGGTCACCGTCTCGTGCCAGGTGCACGGGGAGCGGATCACGGTGGAGGGCATCACCAACGACGGCTGGGCCTACCTGCCGGACCACGGCGGCTATGTCTCGAACATCTTCGTCGACGTGCCCGAGGCGTGGCTGCCCGGAGTCCCGACGTGCTGACCGCCCTCGTCCCCCTCCCTGCGGCCCGGCTCCCCGGCGTTCCCTTCCGCTGACCGCCCTCACACCACCTGGCCCACCCCCACCCACCGCCCCGGCCGCCTCAGCGCGCCGGGGCGGCCGGGGTCTCCGGCGGGCGCAGGGACGCCCAGAGGAGGGCGGAGGCGTAGGAGCGGTACGGCGACCAGGCGGCGGTGCGGCGTTCGACGTCCCGTGGGGCGGGGAGGGTGTCCAGGCCCCAGCCGCGCTCGACGGCCCGGCGGATCCCGACGTCGCCCACGGGCAGCACGTCGGAGCGCCTGAGCTGGTGCAGGAGGAACATCTCCGCGGTCCACCGTCCCAGCCCGCGGACGGCGGTGAGGGCGGCCACGGCCTCGGCGTCGGTGAGCCCGCCCAGCCCGTCCACGTCGATCAGACCGCCCTGCTGGCTCCGGGCGAGCCCGAGCAGGTACGACACCTTGGCGTGCGAGAGCCCGCAGGCGCGGAGCCGTTCGGGACCTAGGGCGTGTCCGCGAAGTGGGGTCTGGC
>NZ_WWJY01001260.1 GCF_009865405.1 Streptomyces sp. SID3212
AAGCCGCTGCCGTACGCGCCGATGTCACGGGTGCGGATCCCGGCGATCAAGGTCGACGCGCCGGTGGTGGACGTGGGCCTGGACCGGGAGGGCTGGATCGCGGCCCCCGAGCCGCAGGACCCCAACATGGCGGGCTGGTACCAGAACGGGGTGGCGCCGGGCCAGCGCGGCACGGCGGTGGTGGTCGGCCATGTCGACAACCAGGCGGGTCCCGCCGTCTTCTACGGTCTCGGCTCGCTGGAGAAGGGGCAGCACGTCGAGGTCAGCCGTTACGACGGCCGGGTGGCGGTGTTCGAGATCTACGGGGTCGAGGTCTTCTCGAAGAGCGACTTCCCGGGGCCACGGGTCTACGGCGACACCGGCCGGCCGGAGCTGCGGGTCATCACGTGCGGCGGCGGCTACTCGAAGGCGGGCGGCTACGACGGCAACGTGGTCGTCTTCGCCCGGCTGGTCAGGACCCGCTGACCGGCCGGGCGAAGACGGGGGGCGGTGAGGCTACGGGAGGGGTACGCCGATCCCGTACCCCTCCTCGATCAGCTCGGGCAGGTAGCGGCGCAGCGCGGCCACACTCTGTTCCCGGTTGCCGCCGGCGTCGTGCGAGAGCACCACGACCCCGGGCCCGGCGCCGTCGCGGACCGCCTTGACGATCTTGTCGGTGCCGGGGGTGGTCCAGTCGAGGGTGTCGACGGTCCAGGCGAGGGGTTCCATCCCCAGTTCGGCGCCGATCTCGAAGGCGTGCCGGTTCCACGCGCCGTAGGGGGCGCGGAACCAGACCGGCGGGGCACCGACGGTGTCCTCGATCAGCTCGCTCGTACGCTCCATCTCCTTGCGGATCGCGGAGCGCGTGAGCTGGGGCAACTGCGGGTGCGACCAGGTGTGGTTGCCCACGACGTGCCCGTCGGCCGCCATCCGGCGGAGCAGGTCGCGCTGGTACGTGGCCATCTCGCCGCAGACGAAGAACATCGCGCGGACGTCGTGCGCGCGGAGGGTGCTCAGGATGTCGGGGGTGTAGCGGGGGTCGGGGCCGTCGTCGAAGGTGAGCACCACCGTGCGGCCCATCCGCGGCAGTTCGCGGAACGGCTGTTCACGGACCGGAGGCGCGGGGGTGCGCCCGCCGGAGGGGGCGTCGTCGGTCATGGGCCGGAGCCGGTAGGCGGCGGGGTTGCGGGCGACCCCGGCCGGCGGGCC
>NZ_WWJY01001261.1 GCF_009865405.1 Streptomyces sp. SID3212
GGGCTGGCTGATGCCCGTCTCCCGGGCGGCGCGGCCGAGGCTGCCCAGCCGGGCGACGGCGAGCAGCAGCTCCAGCGCGGCGAGGTCGGGCACGCGGTGCGCGAGGGAATGCCGGCCGGGCGGCCCTTCCACGTCGGTCATAGGGTCAGCTTATGACCTCATAGGGACAAAGGGGCTGGTGGGACCACCGCCCCCGCCCCAGGGTGAGGACATGGCCACCCTCGCCCATCCGCTCGTACGTCTCCCTGCCGTCGCCGAGGCTCCCGCCCTGCGGCACCTCGGACCTGCCTGGTACGCGACCGTCATGGGAACGGCCGTCGTGGCGAGCGCCGGGGCCGCCCTCCCCCTGCGGATACCGGGCCTGCGGACCGCCGCCACGGCGGTGTGGGCGCTGTCGGCGGTGCTGCTCGTGGCCGTGCTGAGCGCCCGCGCCACACGCTGGGCGCGCCACCGCGACGCGGCCCGCGCCGATCTCCTGGACCCGGCGGTGGCGCCTTTCTACGGATGCCTGCCGATGGCGCTGCTGGCGGTGGGCGGCGCGACCCTCGCCGTGGGAGGTGACGTGCTCGGGCAGCGGACCGCCGTACTCGTGGACGGGGTGCTGTTCGGCGTGGGGACGGTGCTCGGCCTGGCGGTCGCCGTGACGATCCCGTACCTGATGGTCGTACGGCATCGGCCGACCCTCGCGGACATGTCGCCGGTCCGGCTGCTGGCGGTGGTCCCGCCCCTGGTCGCGGCGGAGGCCGGGGCCGGGCTGGTGCCGCACCTGCCGGCCGGGCAGGGCCGGGAGGCGCTGCTGCTGGGCTGTTACGCGATGTTCGGGCTGAGCCTGCTCGCCACGCTCGCGCTGCTGCCGCTGATCGTCGGCCGGCTGACCCTGTACGGCCCGCTGCCGCTCGCGCTGACGCCCGCGATGTTCCTGGTGCTCGGCCCGCTCGGTCAGTCGACCACGGCGGT
>NZ_WWJY01001262.1 GCF_009865405.1 Streptomyces sp. SID3212
GTCGCGGGCGGCGGGGTCGTCAGGGCCGACGCGTCCGGCAAGCTGCGCGCGCTCGCCGAGAAGCTGGCCGCGCCGGTCGTGACGACGTACGGCGGCAAGGGCGCGTTCCCCTGGGAGCACCCGCTGTCCCTGCGGTCCTGGATGGAGGACCGGCACACCACGGACTTCCTCGAAGACGCGGACGTCCTGCTCGTCGTCGGCTCGGGCCTCGGCGAACTGTCCTCGAACTACCACACGTTCGCCCCGCGCGGCCGGATGATCCAGATCGAGGCGGACCTCGGCAAGCTGGAGGCCAACCACCCCGCGCTGGGCATCCACGCCGACGCCAGGGCCGCCCTGTCGGCGCTGCTGGAGTCGGAACCGCTGGAGTCCGCCGACCGGCGCGACCCCACCGAGGCGGCCGGGGCGGTCCGCGCGGTGCTCGACGCGGTGGAGGCCCGGATCGCGGCCCAGCACCTCGAACCGGAGCGCCGGATCCTCGCGGCGGTACGGGACGCGCTGCCCGCGCGCGCCGCCAGCTTCTGGGACATGACGATCCTCACCTACTGGGCCTGGGCCGCGTGGCC
>NZ_WWJY01000126.1 GCF_009865405.1 Streptomyces sp. SID3212
CCGCATCGGCGCCGCGCTCGACGCGGGGCCCCACGACCCCGAGGCCGTGGACGTCGTCTTCCTCGACATCCACATGGCCGGCCTCACCGGCCTGGACGTCGCCAAGCTCCTCGCCGGTTTCGCGGAACCGCCCCTCATCGTCTTCGTCACCGCCCACGAGGGCTTCGCCGTCCAGGCGTTCGACCTCAAGGCCGTCGACTACGTCCTCAAACCGGTCCGCAGGGAACGGCTCGCCGAGGCCGTCCGCCGGGTCGCCGAGCTGGCGGGGGACCGCCCCGCGGTCCTCGACACCGCCGCCGACCAGATATCCGTCGAACTCGGCGGGGTCACCCGCTTCGTCGCCGTCGGCGACATCGCCTACGCCGAGGCGCAGGGCGACTACGCCCGTCTGCACACCGACACGGGCAGCCATCTGGTCCGTGTCCCCCTCACCACCCTGGAGGAGCGCTGGCGCGCCCGGGGCTTCGTCCGGATCCACCGGCGCCACCTCGTGGCCCTCGCCCGGATCGACGAACTGCGGCTCGACGCGGGCGCGATGAGCGTCCGCGTGGGGGAGGCCGAGCTGGCGGTGTCCCGCCGCCACGCCCGGGGGCTGCGGGACCTCCTGATGCGCCAGGCGGGCCGCTGACCGGCGGCCGGCCGTCGCCGGCCG
>NZ_WWJY01001263.1 GCF_009865405.1 Streptomyces sp. SID3212
GGGTCCTGCTGCGGTACGGCGCGGGCGCCCAGGACGCGGGCGTACCGGAAGCGGCCCTCGCCGAGGCGCGCCGCTGGATGGCGCTCGACGTGGAGCGGGAACTGCGCGACGGACTGCTGCGCGCGTACGGCGACGGATACGAGAGCGTGGTGCGCCGGATCGCGGAGGACGGCTCCGAGACCGTGGTGGTCGAACTGCTCCGGGACGGCGCACCGGTGGCGGGCCAGGAGCAGCAGACGGGGCACGCCGCGGTCGCCACGCTCCTGGAGGCGGAGCTGGGCATCCTGCCGCCGTACGAGGAGCTGGCGGGGCGGGCTCTGCGCTGCGGAGACCCCGGCCGCGACGACTGGACGGAGGCGGCGTCCGCGCTGTGGCGGCGCGGCGATGAGGAAACGTTTCTGGCGGCGTCCGCGTGGTGCGCGGACGACAACCCGCTGCGCCAGGCGTTCGGCGCGGACGTCCTGGCGGGCCTGGGCGGGGCGGGCGCCGACGTGGCGGGAGGCGCGGGCCGGTTCACCGCCCGGG
>NZ_WWJY01001264.1 GCF_009865405.1 Streptomyces sp. SID3212
AGCCCGTCCGGCGATTGAGGACATCAGTAACCCGCGCCCGAGCACCGGGCATGAGGCCAAAGACAACGATCAAACGCGCGACCGAGCGCGAAACGCGGCTTTGCGCGCCTCCTTCGACACCCCCCGGTCCCGATGCAGCCGCCCCATCGCCTCCAAGACATCCGCCGTCGCCGGATGATCCACCCGCCACGCCGCCTCGAAGAACCCGCTGTGCTGCCCCACCAGCCCCTCCACCAGCTCCTGGAGCTCCTCGGGTTCGCCGTCCGCCGACAGCTGCGCGGCAATCGTGTCGATGGCGAGCCAGAAGATCATCGACTCCGGCGGCGCCGGCACCTCCCCCGCCCCCAGCTCCGCGAGCCACACGCGGGCGAGGCCGCCCAGTTCCGGGGAGTCCAGGACCTCCCGCACCGCGGGCTCCGCCTCCGCGCCGACCAGGGAGAGCGCCTGCTGGCAGTGGAGGCGGCGCAGCGGCGCCCCCGGGTCCGTGCCGCGGGCCGCCGCGAGCAGGTCGCGCG
>NZ_WWJY01001265.1 GCF_009865405.1 Streptomyces sp. SID3212
CTTCCGATCTGCCGCGTACGCCACCTCGGCGCGGGGGCTGGCCACCGCGCTCACCCAGGACGGGACCGCCGGCCCCGAGCACGTGAACGCCTGCGCGGCGAAGCTCTCGCACGCGTACGACCCGCTGCTGGAACGTGCCACCTGGGCAGGCGCGGTGACCCCCGGCGTGACCACCGCCGACCTGGTCACGCTGGTCTCGGGCATCGCCCTCGCCACCGAACACGACCCGGACCCGGCGGCCCGGACGGAACGGCTGCTCGACCTGGCGGTGGCGGGCATCAGCCCGCGCGGGTGAGGGCGAGCGGAGGGGCATGAGCGGGCGCGCAGGGATGCGGCCGGGGGCGGAGGCCGTGGGCGGGGGCCGTGGGCGGAGGCCGTAGGCTGACGCGACCGCGGGCAGGTGGGCGCGTACGGACACGGCTGCCACCGCGGCCATGTAGGGGGCGCG
>NZ_WWJY01001266.1 GCF_009865405.1 Streptomyces sp. SID3212
CCGACGGCGAGCACGCAGTCGCTCCGCGAGGAGACCCGCCCGACGGCGTTCCCGGGCCCTCGGGGCGGCTGAGAGGCTTTCCCAACCCCCGCCCCCGGGGCCGAAGGGTGTGCTCAATCGCCGGACGGGCTGAAAACGCCCGTCCGGCACCCGCTCGGGCCGACTCCGGCGCCCATCAATCCCACCCGGGCAACCCATCAAGCCCGTCCGGCGATTGAGGACACAGCGCGGCCGAAGGCAGCGCAACGCCCCGTCGCACCCGCACCCGCACCCGCACCCGCAACGCCCCCGTCGCACCCCTCACGGACACCGTGGCGTCCGCCGCCACCCCTCATCCGATGTCGGGCGGATCGATCCTGACGCGCACGGGGGGCTCCGCCCCGCCCCGGGCCAACCGCCCCGCCTGCGCCGCCTTCAGCGCGCCCGCCA
>NZ_WWJY01001267.1 GCF_009865405.1 Streptomyces sp. SID3212
GCTGCTCGACGCCGACACCTCCGGCACTCCCAGCCCCGACACCACCGGCGCCCCCGTCAGCTCCGACGGCGGCGCGTCCCCTCTGCGGCCGGAGGCCGGACCATGAACGCCACAGCAGACAACGGCGGGCTGCCCGGCGCCGTCCGCCGGGAGCGCTCCGTCGACGTGCTGGTGGTCGGCGCGGGCCCGGCGGGTCTCGCGGCAGCGGCCCGGCTGGCCGCCACCGGCGCCGGCACGGTCGAGG
>NZ_WWJY01001268.1 GCF_009865405.1 Streptomyces sp. SID3212
GTCATTGCTGATGTACTGGATAAACAGGAAGTGATTGAACCTGATTCGCTTGCGTTGGTCATAGCCAGCGATCAGAAGGCTCGCCAGTTGGCGCAATCTGTCATAGCCGCATTTTAACCACAGGTTTTAAGGTTTTATGGAGTTACTGCATTCAATCCCGTCATTTTTAGTGGCCATTATCGTGCTCGTCACCGTGCACGAGTTTGGTCATTTTTATGTGGCGAGATTGTGTGGTGTG
>NZ_WWJY01001269.1 GCF_009865405.1 Streptomyces sp. SID3212
CCAACCCCAAGCGGCTCGAACTCTGCAGCCCGAACGCCAGCCGGTCCGGCATCCGGGATCCCCGCTTCACCCGGACCAACCCCAAGCGGCTCGAACTCTGCAGCCCGAACGCCAGCCGGTCCGGCATCCGGGATACGCCCACCACCCGGTCCGACCCCAGACAGACCGACATCCGAGAACTCCGCGCCAGGCAACCCGACCCCGGGCAAACCGAATACCGGCGTCCGAGCACCAACCGCCCCCGCCTCCGGGATCCCGGCTTCACCCAGTCCGACCCCAGGCAGCTCCGACTCCGCCGCCTGGACGCCGAACGGTCCGGCATCCGGCATACGCCCACCCCCCGATCCGACCCCAGACAGACCGACATCCGAGAACTCCGCGCCGGCCGGGCCGGCTCCGGGACAACCGGATCCAGGTTGAACTGGTCCAGCTCGACCGGATCCAGGTCCCTCGGCTCCCCGGTCCGGGATGCCCGGCTCCTCGGCTCCCGGCAGCTCCACTCCCCGGGGCCCGGCTCCGTACAGCCCAGATCCGTCCAGCCCAGATCCGCGTAGCCCAGATCCGCGCCGCCGCATCCAGGGCGGCCCCCCTCCTGCCGATCCGCCACCCCACACCCCCACCTCGGGCGGCCCCTTCAACGGCACCGGGCCCACCGGGTGCAGGTCGTCGAGCCGCAGTTCCGCCTGGCCGGTCAGGCGGGCGAGTGTGGTCGCCGTGTCCAGCGTCTCCGCGTCCGGTGACGCGTGCGGCCAGCCGAGGCGGCCCAACTCAGCGGCGTCCGGGGTCAGTCGCAGTTCGTCCTCCGGAACGGTCAGGCACACCTGACCGTCGAGTTCGAGCAGCCCACCGCACTCCTCCAGCGACGCGAGCACCGACAGAACGGCTCCCGGGCTCCCCGCCAGCGGGCCCAGCGCACGCAGCACCGCCGTCACCAACTGCGGCTCGACCGGGCGGTCCAGTCGCCGCACGATGAGCTCGCCGACCTCCGCCGACGACAGCGCGGGCAGTTCGACCACCCGGTCGGCCGCCGCGAGCAACTGCCCGCCGCCACCGGCCTGCCCCGGAATCATCGGCCGGCCCGCCAACACCACCGGCACACCCGCCGGGCGGAACGCGCGCAGCAGCAGCCCCAGAGCGGAAGCCGTCGCATCCGGCATCCGGTCGGCGTCATCGACGACCAGGGCGAACGGGACCTGACGAGCCGCGTCCGCCAGCACCTCGCCGAGCGCGGAGAGCAGGGCCACCTCCCCGCCACGGCCGACGGACCGCGACTGCGCCCGCCGCACCACCGTCACGCGTGCCAGGATCCGACCGTCGTGGATCTTGGCGAGTACGCCACAGACCGCGTCCGCGAGGGCGGCGGCACCGGCCGGCTCCTCCGCGACCTCCCAGCCGAGCCGCAGAACCTTCGCCCCCTTCTTGGCCGCCGCCCGTCGCGCCTCGTGCAGCAGCGCGGTCTTGCCCGCGCCGGCCGCGCCACTGACCAGGAGGGTCCGTACCGCAGCCCCGGTGGCTCGTAACGCCCGTGCCACGTCGCCGACTTCGTCGTGCCTACCGACAAGAGGTGAACGGTACTGCCGCACGACAACTCCTCGTTTGTCCTGGTTCGCCACGCCGAACCGCCCGACGGATTGCGGGGTTTGCGTGAACCTCCCGAACAAGCCACCATCATTTGCGTCAGGTTGGCCATGATGGCAAGCGTGCTAGCGGGGTCGGTCCGTGGGGTGCGGTGGGCCGGTTCCGTAACCCGCCGGGTGGGTACGGGGCCAGGGCGGTACGGAGCGGGCGCGCCGCCCACCCCGCCCACCCCGTACGCACACCGATCGAAGATATGAAAGATATGGCGGAATCTGTGGCTGCTCGGACAGACACCGCGTTGGTCTTCGGCGGCTCGGCCGTACGTTTCCACGGGGCGGGCGAGCGTCTGCTCGGCCGGGACGCCGAGTCGGCCGAGATCGACGACGTCCTCCGCGACCCGAACGGACCGCGCGTGGTGCTGGTCCGGGGCGAACGGGGCGTCGGACGAACCGCGTTCGTACGGGAAGCCGGCGAGCGGCTGCGCGCCGAAGGGGTCGCGGTCCTGGCGGTGGAGTGTGTTCCGGGTGACGACGAACGTCCTCTGCTTCTCACCCTGAGAATGGTCATGGCGCTGGAGGACCACCGAACTGGCGTGGCCAAGCGCCGACCGACCCAAACGCCGTCCGGAGGTGCACTGCCCGGGGCGCTGTCCGCAGTACGAGAGGGCGACGGTACGGCGATGGCGGAGGCACTCGCCACCGCTCTGGCCCAGCCGACACCCACGATCGTGACCGTCGAGGACGCGCAGCACGCGGATGCCGAATCCCTGGCGTTGCTCGGTGAGTTGGACTTCTCCGAGCTGTCGTCGGGCGTCCGGTTGGTGGTCACGGCGGTCCACAACTCGGGGCCGGACGGTACGCCCGAGGCCAACGCGTTCGCGAGGGCGGCCGGGGAGGCGGGCGCTGCCAGGGACGCGGGGGCTGTCGAGGCGGCCGGGGGTGCCGGGGACGCCGCGGCTTCCGGAGCCACACGGCTGGCCCGAAATCCCGCCGCGCACACCATCGTTCTGTCGCGCCTCGGTACGGAGGACGTCACCGCCCTCGTCGCGCAGCGGTTGCGGGCCGTGCCCGATGACGTTCTCGTACGGCGGGTCCGCCGGCTGAGTCGTGGGATTCCCGGAGTCGTCGACGCCCTGCTCGTCGCGTGGGCGGGGCAGGGTGCGATCCGTATGGCCGACGGGCACGCCTTCCTCGGTGTCGGAACACCGCCGCCGGTCCTACCGGACGACGACAGGTACGTCGTGGCCCTGCGGTCGCTCGGCGAGCCCTGCTGGACCGTGGCCGGCGGGCTGAGCGTCCTGTGGCCGCTCGGCCCGCCGGCCGCGGAGTTGCTGGCCGGAGCGACCGGTCTGTCCGCCGAGGTGGTCCGCCGCAGCGTCCGCTCTCTGGTGTACGAGGGCATCCTCGACGAACTGCCCGGACAGGACGGCGCCCCGCTCCGAGGATGGACGTTCCGCGTGCCGTTGGTGGCCCACGCCGTACGGGAACGCCTGGGGCCGCTGGAGCGCGGCCGGCTGTCCGCCGTCGCGGTGGAGGCGTTGTGGGCGGCAGGAGCAGCAGCGGCCAAAGCAAAAGGGGCCGGAGCAGCGGCGGGCGAAGCAGCGGCAGCCCCCGCCCGGACACACGAGGCCAAGGGCGCGGCCCCCGCCCCCGCACCGGAACCACCACAGGCCCCCTCGCCCCCACCCGTACGCGCAGCCACTCCCGCCCCCTCCCCCACCCTCCTCCCCGAGGCCGACGCCACCACCTACCTCCCCGACCGGATCGCCGAAGCCGGGAACCTGGTCGACCCCGAACGGGCCGTCGCCGAGCTGACAGCCGCCGCCCGGGCCCTCTACCCCGACCTCGACCGCCGGGGCATGCTCCGGTGGTACCTGGGTGCCGTACGCCTCATCGAGGAGCCGACCGCCCGCGGCCTGGCCGTACTGCGGTACGGGCAGGCCGCCCACGGCAACGGTGACTACCCCACCGCCCGGCGGTCGGCCGAGTGGGTCGTGTCCGCCCCGGCCGAGGGGCTCGACGCGCTGGCCCTCTACGAAGCGGCCACCCTGCTGGTCGCGGCGACGGCCGCCGACAAGGACTGGGCGGCGCTGTCCCGCATGGGCGACGCGTCCTGGTGGGACACACTGCCGCTGCCCGCGATAGCCACCGTGTCCGGACGCATTCAGGCGCTCTGGCAGTTGGAGAAGTGGCAGGAGGCCCTGGCCCTGCTCTCGCGGACCGAACCGGTGTGGCGGGCGACCCCCGACAGCCGCGCGTTGCTCGAACTGTTCGGCAGAGTCGCGGAGTTCGTGCTCGGCCGACCGGAACGGTTCACCCGCGCACTGACCTTGCCGGAGGCACCCGACCTGCCGCGCAGCAAGGTGTTCGCGATGGTCATCGCCCAACTCGACGTGCTGCTCGGCACCGGCGACCTGCGAGCGGCCACGACCCTGCTGGCCGACCGGCACCTGACGCCCGAACTGCTCCCCGCAGGGAGCCGGTTCCTCCTGCTGCACCTCCAGGGCCGCTGGGACGAGGCACTCGCGCTGGCACGCCGTCCGCTGGTCGACGGCGGCGTACTGAACGTGGTCCCCGGGCACCATCTCCTCCCCGCCCGCACCGCCGCCGTCCTCCTGGCGAGGGGCCGTATCACCAGCGCGAGCCGCCTGATCAGCAGCACACGTGGACAGGACAGCAGCACGCTCGGGCAGAGCAGCGGCACACTCGGGCAGATCGACAAGCAGGCCGACGGCCGGTCGGACGATCCTGCCGACGGCCGGGCCGAGCGCCAGGTCAACAGTCCGCCCGACGGCCAGGGCGACGCCCCGTCCCACCACCCCCCGTACGGCCCCCTCCAACACGTCCTCGACCACACCGACGCCGAAATCCTCCGCACCCTCGGCGATCCCGGCCGCGCCGAGCACGTCCTACGGCGCGGGCTCGACGCGGCGGACGCCCACGGATCCGTCTACGGCACCGACGAGTTGTGGGCCTCGCTCGCCGAGGTGCACGCGGAGGCGGGGCGCACCCGTCAGGCGCTCGCCTGCCTGGCGCGGCTGGAGCGGCTCGCCGGGCGGACCGGAAGCGGGCAAACCGGCAGCGGACGCACGGCCAGCGGGCAGACCAGCAGCGGACGGACGGGGAGCCAACGGACCCAGCTCCTCTACCTGCTGACGTACGTCCGCGTCCTCCGGCCCGACCCCCACGACGCCCGCAGACATCTACTCCAAGCCGTCGAACTGGCCCGAGCACGTGGTCAGTTGTTCGAGACAGCGGTAACCCTCGCCGCCGCCGCGCGCGAGAACACCGGTCCGGTGGCGCCGCTGCACGAGGCGTACGAACTGTTCGGCGAGACCGGTGCCGCCCTGTGGCGCTTCCACACCAGGACCGCGATGCGCGAGACCGGGCTGGCCGTACCCGGCCGCAAGCAGGCCACGGCCGAGAACGACCACCTCCTCGCCACCCTGCTGGCCGAGGGCCTCACCAACCGCCGGATCGCCCACGTACTGCGGCTCAGCGAGGACGCCGTCGCGAACCGTCTGTCCCGGCTCTTCGCCCGTACCGGCATGCGCTCCCGCACCGAGGTCGTGACGGCCGTACTCGGCGCCGGCCCACCCCTGCCGCCGCCCCCACCCCTGCCCCCGCCGACGCCGACTACGCCGTCCCTCTCGTGACAGATTTCCCTGCCCTTGACGGAACAGGGGCTCACGGCATCACATCCGCGCAACCACACATGCCACGATCGGCCTCCTGAAGCGCATGAACCACTTGAGTCCCAGATGGAGAGGGCACATGCCTCAACAGGTACTCACCGACACCGTGCGTGTGGCGATCCACTCACCCGACGCCATCGTCCGCGCCGGGCTGGTCAGCTACCTTCAGAGCGACCGCCGCACCCGCGAGGTGCCACCGGACAAGATCCGGGAGGCCGACGTCATCGTCGTCGCCGTGGACGTCGCCGGCGCCTCCTCCCTCGACCTGCTGAGCAGCCTCTGCGACAAGCCGGAGGCACGTTTTGTCATGGTCGTGGGAAAGCAGTGGCAGGCGGATGTCTCGGCCGCGGTCGACCGCGGGGTCCGGGCCGTCCTGTGGCGCGACTCCTTCAGCCCGGCGACCTTCATCCAGACCCTGCTCACGATCACCGAGGGCGGCGGCAGTCTCCCACCCACCCTCCAGGGCACACTGATGGAGCAAGTCCGACGGACCCAGAGGGAAGTTCTCTCCCCACGGGGTCTGACGGCATCCGGGGTCAGCCCCCGCGAGGTGGATGTGTTGCGCCTCGTCGCCGAGGGCGAGGAGCTGTGCGACATCGCGACAAAGCTGTCGTACTCCGAACGCACCGTCAAATACATCCTGTACGGCCTGATGAAGCGCCTGCACCTGCGCAACCGCGCCCACGCCGTCTCGTACGCCATACGAACCGGCCTCATCTGAATCCGACTCCCCTGGCTCGCATGTCTCTCCCCCCGGCCCACAACACACAGCCACCACACACCCACCCCACACCCAACTCACACTCAACCCCACTGGTAATCTCCGCTCACTTGTGCGGGGGCGACGACCCTCGCGGGGAGGGACATCACGTGGGCAGACACGCCCTGGGACGGGGCGGTTTTACCGCCGCCGTCTCCTCATTCGTGGTCGCGGTCGTGACCACGGCCGCCACCGTTTCCTCCGGGGGCGTCAACTCCGCCCAGGGAGCCACGACCGCGGCCACCACCACTGCGGCCGCCACTACTACGGCCACCTCCGCCGCGGCCACCTCCACCACACAGATCACACTCCCCGACCCGAACTCCGGCCGCCCGCGTGTCGACCGGCCGCTCAGCGCCGGTACGTCCGGGTTCCTGCACCGGCAAGCCGGGGTCGGCGGACTGCTGTGGACGGATTACGAGAGCGGCAGGACCGTCACCGTCGAGAACGCGGCCGGTGTCTACACCCCCGGCCAGGCCTGTACGGACGTCAACTCCGACTGCCGTACGGCCTGGTACGGCGCGGACAACGACCTGGTCGCCCTGCCGTCCGGCCTGAGCAGCAAGTCCGTCACGCTCTGGGACCCGGCGACCCGCGCGCTGTCCGACGTCACGTCCAAGTACTACTACCGGGCGCTGGCGGGTGACACCGTCGTCACCGAACGCACACTGATCGACAGCGTGAACGGCGACCGGCGCGAACGATTTGTCAGTGGCGACTGGCTCCTCATCCCGGACAACGCGATCGTGGCCGCGGACACCTCCGGTGTGCTGGTCAGGCACGGCTCCGACGTGTTCTCCATCAACTTCGAAACGGCCGTCAGCACAGAGGTGTTCACCGGCCTGTCCGCCATCTCGTCGCAAGTGGCCTACGTGCAGAGCGAGAAGTGGATCGGCTGGTACGACATTGCCTCAGGCGCCCTCCACCTCAAGTCCCGTGCCGACCCCGGCGCCGACGAACAGGTTCTCGATCTGCCGGAGTTCGGCGACCTCGCCGGCTCGCCGGTCCTGCTCGACGACCGGCTGTTGCTGCCCACGTACAAGGCGACGACCGGCAGCGCGATCACGGAGGTGTCCCTCGCCGACGGCTCCTCGCGCACGCTGCTCGATTCCGCCGGCGCGTACGCGGTCAACGGCCCGGGCGGCACCGCCCTCGTCACGGGCGGCACAGGACCCACCGACTGGTGGGTGCAGCGGGTCGGCCGAGCGGCGGACGGTACAACGGAGTTGACGAAGGTACGCGCCGTCCCCGCGACGGAGAACGTCAAGACCGGCATCGCGCTCAGCCGGGGCAGTCTGCGGGTCGCGGAGCACGACCTCAGCCGCGGCGCCCACACCACCTCGGTCCGGACGCTGACCACGAACGGCAGCACCACCCTGTCCGCCGCTCCGGCCACGGGGAGCCGGACGATCAGCCCCGCGTGCCCGTACACCGGCGTCAACTGCACCCCGCTCTGGGGCAACAACGGCTCCCTTCCCGAGGACGTCCACCTCGTGAGGTTCGAGGACGTCGACGGCGACGACGCGAGCGGTCTGGAGAAGGCGGACAAGCTCGTCTCCATGAATGACGAAACGTCCGACAGCGTGCTGGAGTTCAAGACCGGGGGCGGCGCGATCGTCGACGTCTCCGACGGCTACGCGGTCTACAACTCCGGTGGCAGCACGCCCATGCAGTACGTCGGTGAGTTCGGCCAGGGGCAGCAGCTCAAGCGCACGATCCGCGCCGCCGCCCTCAACGGCTCCACCCTCTGGAGCGCCACCACGACCGCCGGCACGATCACCTCGTACAGCCTCACCGACAAGAAGACACTCAGCACGGTCAAGATGCCCGGCGCCGGCTGCGTGCCGACCGAGCTCCAGGCGGCGGGGCGCTGGGTGTACTGGGCCTGCGGGACCACCTCGGCGGGCCTGTACGACACCAAGGCGGGGACGTCGGTCGCCACCCAGCCGGGGGACGTCCTGCTCGGCGACGGGTTCGCCGTACGGCACAGCCACACCGCGGACGAACTCGTCCTGACGGAAGCGGCCACCGGCGCCACCCGCGTGCTCGCCTCCGGGCTGGCGCAGGCCGGCCAGGCGGGCTCGGGACCGGCCGTCGACCGGCGGCACCGGTGGACGGTGGACGAGTACACGGGGCTGGTCGCCTGGTTCGACGCGTACGAGCAGACGCACGTCGCCACGACCGGGGTGACCCCGTCCGCACCGACCCCCTACAACACGACGGTCGACGACCTTGTCCGGGCGAAGTCGTCGGACTCCGACTCCAAGGCCTGGAACGGCAGTTGGCTGCTGTCCCGGCCGGTCACCTCCTGGTCCCTGGCCTTCACCTCGGTCGGGAGCGGCGAGAGCGGCAAGGCCGCCCGTACGATCACCGGCGGCGCCGCGTCCGCCTGGCTGGACACGTCCTGGAACGGCAAGACGGCCGGTGGGAGTTACTTCCCCAACGGCCGCTTCACCTGGACCCTCAAGGCGACCGGCCTGGGCACGGCCACGGCGTCCAGCGTGGCCACCGGCACGGGATCGATGTCCGGAGGCGCGGCGACACGTCACGACTTCAACAGCATCGAGGGCGATCCGGACGGTGCCGGGGACATCCTCACGCTCAACTCCTCGGGCGGCTTGACGTATCAACTCGGCACAGGAGCAGGGAAGTTCAGCGATAAGCTCACGGGTACGGGGTGGGCCACGACCATCAAGGCCATCCCCTTCGGTGACCTGAGCGGCGACCGCTGCAACGACGTCCTCGTCCGCCTCAGCAGCGGGGCTCTGCGCCTCTACAAGCCGGGCTGCACCACGGCGCTCAAGCCGACGACGTCGTACACGACACTCGGGACGAGCGGCTGGACGCAGTACGACATCCTCACCTCACCCGGCGACATCAGCGGCGACGGCCTCCCCGACCTGATCGCCCGCAACACCTCCACCGGGACGGTCTACCTCTACAAGGGCACGAGCGCGGGCAAGCTGTCTGCCCGCGTGAAGCTGTACGACAACTGGAAGACGTACAAGAAGATCGTCGGCACCGGCGACCTCAACGACGACGGCAAGGCCGACCTGATCGCCCAGGACAAGTCCAACAACCTCTACCGGTACGCGGGCAAGGGCAACGGCACCTTCGCGGCCCGCGTCAAGGTCTTCAGCGACTGGGGCGGCTCGTACAACGTGATCGTGGGCACGGGCGACCTCAACCACGACGGCAAGGCCGACCTCGTCTCCCGCGACACGTCGGGCGTGCTGTGGCGCAACTACGGCGACGGAAAGGGCTCGTTCGGGGCGCGCACGAAAATCGCGACGGGCTGGAGCGGCTACAAGTCGCTTTCCTAGCGGGCTGCTTGGGGTCGACGCGATCGCTCATACGCCGGAGGGGCCGGGAGACCATCAATCTCCCGGCCCCTCCGGCGTGTGGCGGAGGAGGTGGACGGCATGCCGCAAGCCTCCCGCGTGCCGCCCCGAGCGCTGGCAATCCGGGCGCCGGCAATCCGGGCGCCGGCAATCGGGGCGCCGGCAATCGGGGCGCTGTTACGCCCGGTGGTTTTGCGTCGCCGAGCGGCGGCGGGACGAGACGACGACCATGGCGGCGCCCGCCGCGACGGTCAGGGCGGAGGCCGTGCCCAGGAACCAGGTCGGGATGTCGGCGCCGGTGGAGGCCAGGTTGCCGGTGCCGAGGGGGGTGGATCCCGTGGTGCCGCCGGCGGTCGTAGCGGCTCCTGTCGTGCTGCCGCCTGTTGAGCCTTCGGTTGTGCCTCCGGTCGTACCCGTCGTACCCCCGGTGTCGGGGTTTCCGCCCGTGCCTGAGCCGCCCGTGCCCGATCCGCCCGGCAGTTCTCCGGCCTCGCTCAGGGCGAGGTCCAGGTCCACCGGGTCCAGTGCCGTACCTGCGGTGTAGAAGCCGCCGAAGGCCTTCGCGCCGGGGCCGGTGAGGGTGGCCGCGATGTCTTCGAGCGAGATCACGTCGTCGATCGCCTTCAGGTCGGACGGGGTGGCCTTGAGGTCGGCGAGGACCACGTCCTGGGACGTCTTGCCGAGGCTGTCGACATCGGCGGAGAGCGTGCCGGTTCCACCGTCGAGTTCCACCCGCAGGCCGCTGAGTGTGAGATCGAGGCCGTACGAGCCCGCCGACTCGTGGCCCTTGAACGTCACCGAGCCGGCGAAGGAGGCGGCCAGGGTGTCGGCGTCGAGATCGTATGCGCCGGTGCCGTCCGTGAAGGTGAAGTCGCCGTTGCCGGTCGCCTGCGAGGCTCCGTCGGCGGTGCTGATCTTGCCGTTTGCCGCCCCGTCCACGACGTACGAGCGGAAGGATTCCTTTACGCCCCAGCCGAGTTGGCCGTCGGCGACGTCACCGTGGTCGGGCGCCTCGGTGGGAGTGGGGGTGGG
>NZ_WWJY01001270.1 GCF_009865405.1 Streptomyces sp. SID3212
ACGCGTTCTTCGTGGGTACGGACCTGGAGGCGGGCCTCCATCTCGGTCTGGCGGGCGTTGGCCCCGTCGGCGGCGAGCCGGTCCCGTACGGACGTGTCGGGCTCGTCCTCCGCGCCCTCCCCGGCCTCCTGGGCGACGAGCAGCCGCTCGGCCAGCTCCTCGGCCTCCTCGGTGGCGCGCTCCAGGGCGTCCTGGGCCTTGGCGGCG
>NZ_WWJY01000127.1 GCF_009865405.1 Streptomyces sp. SID3212
TGCGGGCGGGGGCGGAACGGCGGCGGTCGGGACGCCCGCGGCGGCCGGAGCCGTCGGGATGCCGGCCGTCCGGGTGATGGCCCACGAGGGGCTCGATCTCACTCTCCGGCGCGTCCGCGAACTCTTCGTGACCTCGGTCGGCCCTGCCGTCCTGCCCCGGGGAGCGATTCTGTCGCGGTGCGGGCGGTACGGGGGCGCTCTGCCGCAGCTCCTCGGCGGGGGTGCCGCATCCGGCACAGGTCAGTGCGCCGTTGAGGTGCCGACGGCACTGATGGCAGTAGTCCATGGCGCCCGCAGATTATGCGGCGGTGGCGTGCCGTGGAGGGCCCCGACTGTGAAGATCTTGTAAGGGGTCGGCGGTTCCGGGTGTGTCATCCCGATTCGGGCGGGTGGCCGCGGCGGGCCGGGCGAGCGGTACGGGCGGTATGCGCCGCGCGGTGCGGTGGGACGTACCGGGCAGGATGGCCCCATGACGTCCGCCGGGCCGTTCGGGCCGCTCCAGTTCCAGCTCGTCCTGCTGCGCAGGATGGCCGACCACCACCCGGAGCTGGTCGACGACGCACGCCGCGAACTCGGCGTGTCCCTGGCCGACATGCGGGAGGCCAACCGCCGCTGGCAGGCGATGGTCCGCTCCCCGCGTGCCCGTGGCACGCTCTCCCGCTACCGCTCGGTGCTCGGCCCGCCCGAGCGGACCTTCCCGCGCACGATCGGCGATCTGGAGTGCGAGGCCCTCCAGTGGCCCGTACCGCTCTGGCCCGACCTGCGCTTCGAGGCGACGGCCGGGCCCGGCGGGGCCGTATGGAACGAGTGGCTGGTCCGCGCGCCGGGGGTGGCGGGACCCGAGCCGCGTACGGCGGAGGACCTGCGGCCCTGGTCGTGCACGGTGGACGAGGTCGCGCGGGCCTTCCCGCCGGCCCGGCCGATGGAGGGCAGCGCGCCGACCCGCCTCAGGCTGGCGTTCACCCTGCCCGGCGACCCGCCCGACGGCGGGGGCGCGGTCGCCGACTTCACGTGGGGGCTGCTCCAGGGCTGGACGAGGGACTGACCGGCCGTGGGGTACGGGCAGCGGACGGCCGCTCCGTACGTGTCCGGCGGCCCGTCGGCCCCGTAGCCCGCCGGTCCCGCCGGCCGACCGTTCGTACTCCTGACGGCTCATCCCAGCGCGCGCCCCGCTCCCACGGGCCGCACGATGCGAACAGGACCGGCGGCCGCCGGTGCATCAGATCAGCGCTCTCGGGAGATCCCGCGGTGACCGTCAGTCTTGAGCAGTTGCGCCGTTGCCACATCGCCGTCGACCTGGGGGCCGCCAGGACCCGGGTCTTCGTGAAGGGAGCCGGGCTCGTCGTGGACGAGCCGAGCGTCGCCGCGGTGAACACCCGCACCGGCGCTCTCATCGCCGTCGGCGCGCTCGCCGAGCAGATGACCGGCCGTACCCCCGGCTACATCCGCGTGATGCGTCCCGTACGGGGCGGCACCGTCGTCGACGTCGAGATGGCCCAGCGCATGCTGCGCCACCTCCTCGGCGACAAGCTCCGCCGCCAGCTGCGCCGCAAGCCCCGGCTGCGCGCCGCCGCGTCCACCCCGCACGACAGCGACCCGCTGGCCCAGCGCGCGGCCGTGGAGACGCTCGTCGGCCTCGGCGCGCGCCGGGTCGAGCTGGTCGACACCCTCATCGCGGCGGCCGTCGGCTGCGGACTGCCCGTGGAGCAGCCCACCGCCACCATGATCATGGTGTGCGGCGCGGCCACCACCCAGATCGCGGTGCTCTCGCTGGGCGCGATCGTCACGGCCCAGCGGATCCCCGTCGGCGGGAACGCCATCGACCACGCGGTGATCCAGCACCTGCGCCACCAGCACGAGCTGATGCTGCCCAGCCAGTCCGTACGCCCGCTCCAGCTGGCGCTCAGCGGCAACGGGCTCACCCCGGACGGACCCACCTCCACCGAGATCCACGGCCGGGACGTCGCCACCGGCATCGCCCGCTCGGTGCTGGTCGACACCGCCGCCGTACGGGACGCGATCTACTCCCCGCTGACCGCCGTGCTCGACGGCATCGGCAAGGTGCTGCGCGACTGCCCGCCCGACCTGGTCGCCGACCTCGCCGACCGGGGGATCATGATGGTGGGCGGCAGCGCCCTGCTCCCGGGCCTCGACCAGATGCTCAGGAACGCCACCGGCATGCCGGTCGCCATCGCCGAGCGCCCCGACATTTGCGCCGTGCTCGGTCTCGGCGCGATGCTGGAGGGCAAGATCCGGCCCATGGTCCTGAATCCGCTGGCAGACGCCCACTGAGGTGGAACGACGTTGCGATGAATGAGGGTGGCGAGGGCGGGGAGACCCCCGGGCACACCGCCGGGGACCCCGCCAGGGACACCATCAGGGACACCGACCCCGCGGAGTCGATGCCCCGGCTGCCCATGCTGCTGGAAGCCGTCCTGGGCATCGGTACGGATCTCGAACTCCGCGCGACCCTCCAGCACATCGTCGCCACCGCCACGGAGCTGATCGGGGCGCGGTACGGGCTCCTGGCGGTGGCGGACCCCGGCGGCGCCACGGTCGCGGACCTGTTCTCGGCCGGCCTGACCCCGGAGGAGCACGAGAGCGTCCTGCGGATCCCGGGCGGCAGCGCCGGCCTGCTGGGCGTGCTGTTCCGGGATCCGCGCCCGCTGCGGCTGGACGACATGGCGACCGATCCGCGCGCGCTCTGGGTGCCGCACTCGGATCCGGAGCACCGCAGGTTCCTCGGGGTCTCCATCCAGGTGGACACCGAGATCTTCGGAAGCCTGTGCCTGACGGCCAAGGAGAGCGGCCCCTTCACCGAGGAGGACCAGGCGCTGCTCCAGGTGCTCGCCGCGCAGGCGGGGATCGCGATCGGCAACGCGCGGCTGTACGGGACGGCCCGGCAGCGCGAACGGTGGATCGAGGGCGCCGCCGCCGTCACCACCGCCCTGCTGACCGGCGAGAGCGCGGCCGACGCCCTGATGACCGTGGCCGAGTCGGCCCGCGCGCTCGCCGACGCCGACGCCGGGGTGGTGCTCCTGCCCACCCCCGAGGGCGGGATGGAGATCGTCACGGCGTCGACGGACAACGACCCGGCGGGCATCCTCGGTACGACCATCGCGCCCGGCGCGCCCGTCCTGGTCCAACTGCTGGGCGGCGAGCCGGTGTTCATAGAGGACTCGGCGACCGATCCCCGGATGACCACGCACGTGCGCTCGCGCTTCGGGCCCAGCATGATGCTGCCGCTCCAGAGCGGCGGGAAGCTGATCGGCACACTCGCCCTGCCGCGCCGCCGGGGCGGACGCCCGTACACGGCGGAGGACAAGCTGCTGGCGACCCAGTTCGCCTCGCAGGCCGCGCTGGCGCTGGTGCTCGCGGACGCGCAGCACAACCGGGAACAGCTCGCGGTGTACGAGGACCGCGACCGGATCGCCCGTGACCTGCACGATCTGGTGGTCCAGCGGCTCTTCGCCACGGAGATGATGCTGGAGTCGACGCGGCGGCGGGCGGCCACGACGGAGCTGGACGTGCTGCTCGGGCGGGCCGTGGACGAGCTGGACTCGACGATCCAGGAGGTACGGACCGCGATCTTCGCGCTCCAGCAGCCGCCCGCCGACGCCCCGACCAGCGTCCGGGGCAGCGTGCTGCGCGAGACGGACGGGGCGGCGGTCCTCTTCGGCTTCCGGCCGTCCGTACGGTTCACGGGCGCGGTGGACACGCTGGTGAACGAGGCGGTGGGCCGGCGGCTCCTGGCGGCGCTGCGGAGCGCGCTGGCGGCGGCGCACCGGCGGGAGGGGATGACGGCGATGGAGGTGGAGGTGGACGCGACGGTCCGGCTGCCGGACGGGCACGGGGGCGTACGGCTGCTGGTGACGGACAACGGGGCGCGGGAGGACGGCGGGGGCGGCGGTACGACGGTGACGTGGCAGGCGGCGCGGACGGGCACGCCCTAGGGACCGTCCGCCTGTCTGTCGAAGGCGGACGGTCCCTGGAGGATGTGCCGGTCCGGGCTGTGCCGGTCAGTTCTTCAGGGGCGCGTCTCCCGCCGCGTACCGGATTCCGCCCAGCAGCAACTGCTGGAAGAGGGGATCCGCGTACGACTCCTGGGTGTGGCCCAGTCCGGTGTAGAAGGACCGGCCCTCGCCCTGCGCGTGGTACCAGGTGATGGGGTGGTCCCCGCTCATCTCCCCACCGCTGTACGTGCTTTCGTCCAGGCTCTGGAGCACCGTGACGTCCGCGCGCGGATTGGTGCGGTAGTTGTACCACTCGTCGGTACGGGACCAGGTGGCGTCGAGGTGCGAGGTCGCGGGGTGCGTCCTGTCCTCGTTCTTGACTGTCGCCTGCTGGATCGCCGGGTGGCTCTTGAACCAGGCGCCGACGAGCTTCCCGTACGCGGGCGACTCGTACTCGGCGTCGGCGGCCGCGTGGACGCCCACATAGCCGCCTCCCCCGTCGACGTACCCCTGGAGCGCGTCCTCCTGCGCGTCGGTGAGCATGTCACCGGTCGTGGAGAGGAACACCACGGCCTCGTACCCGGCGAGGTTCTCCGGGGTGAAGGCGCCGCCGTCCTCGGTGGCGGTGACGGTGAAGTTGTTGCCCTCACCGAGGGTTTCGATGGCCGCGATGCCCGCCGGGATCGAGTCGTGCCGGAATCCGGCCGTCTTGGAGAAGACGAGCACCTGGTACGGATCGGCCTCGGTGGTCGCCGTCGTGGTGAACGTGAAGGCGTCCACGTCGAAGAGGTTCCCCTGGCCCGTCGGGCCCTTGAAGACGAGGAACAACTCGGTGGATCCCGAAGGCGCGTTGCTGAGGTCCGCCGTCACGTCGGCGAAGTTGTCCCAGCCGCCGGTCGGTGCGACGGTCGCCGTGCCCAGCAGGGTGCCGGTGGCCGACCCGGCCCGTACCTCGATCGTCCCGCCGACCCCGCCGGAGGAGACCCGGGCGGTGAAGCTGGAGGCGTTGTCGAGGGCGTACGGCTCGAAGGAGATCCAGTCGCCGTTGTCGGTGAAGCCGACGGTGTTGCCGCCCTCGGCGCCGCCGTGGGCCGCGACCTCAAGGCCGTTCTGCGCCGAGAAGTGCTCCGCCTGCCGGTGCCGGGGCTGGAGGATGCTCTGGCTGTGCGCGGTCAGGCCGCCCGCGTCGGTGTACTCGGCGTCGAAGACCCCGTACAGGTTGGCGGCGCTGTCGTGCTCCCCGTCGGCCGGGACCACGAGGGAGCCGGTGCAGCCGTCGGCGGAGGTGATCTGGTGCTGGTGGCTGTCGTGCCCCAGCAGGTACGTCACCTTGACCTTGGCGCAGTCGATCGGGCCGTCCTCGGGGTCACTGCCCTCGACGGAGAACGGCACGGTGTCGCCGAAGGAGAACAGCTCGCCGTCGGTGGGCGTGACGAGCTTGACGGTGGGGGCGGTGTTGCCGACGGTCACCACGAGGCTCGCGGTGCCGCTGAGCCCTTCCGGGTCCTTGACGGTGAGCGTGGGGCGGAAGGTGCCCGTCTCCGTGTACGTGTGGCTCGGGTTCGCGTCCGTGGACGTGGCGCCGTCGCCGAAGTCCCAGGCGTAGGTGAGCGCGCCGCTCTCGGGGTCGGAGCTGCCCGCCGAGGAGAAGGCGACGGCGAGCGGCGCCTGCCCGGAGGTCTTGTCGGCGGCGGCCTTGGCGACCGGGTTGCGGTTGCTGCCGGCGAGGTATTCGACGCGGTAGAGCGCCTGGTTGCCGGAACCGGTGCCGTAGTCGAGTACGTACAGCGCGCCGTCCGGGCCGAAGGCCTGGTCCATGACCTGCGTACCGGTCCAGGGGAAGGTGTCGATGGTTCCCGGGGAGCCGTCGGCCTGGACCTCGATCGGCTTGATCCACTTGCGGCCGTACTCGGCGGCGAAGAAGCGGCCGTCGAGAGACTCGGGGAACTTCACGTTCGAGTCGAGACCGGCGTCGAAGTTGTATACGGGCCCGCCCATCGGGGACTCGGAGCCGCCGCCGAACTCGGGCGGGGAGCCCGCGTCACCGCCGTACTTGATCCAGGCGGCCTTGGGGGCGGGCAGCTTGTCGAGGCCGGTGTTGTGGGGGGAGTTGTTGGCGGGACCGCCCGCGCAGTCGTACTTCGCGCCCGAGGGGCCGCTGGGGAAGGTGTACTCGCTGTACGTCTCCGCGGCGGTGTTGGTCCCCGTGCAGTACGGCCACCCGAAGTTGCCGGGTCCGGTCAGGCGGTCGAACTCGACCTGGCCGCTGGGCCCGCGCTCCGCGTCGGTCACGCCTGCGTCGGGGCCGTAGTCACCGACGTAGACCGTGCCGGTGGGCTTGTCGACGGATATCCGGAAGGGGTTGCGGAAGCCCATCGCGTAGATCTCGGGGCGGGTGTTCGCGGTGCCCGGGGCGAAGAGGTTGCCGTCGGGCACGGTGTAGCCGCCGTCGGCGGTGGGCTTGATCCGCAGGACCTTGCCGCGCAGGTCGTTGGTGTTGCCGGAGGAGCGCTGGGCGTCGAACTGCGGGTTGCGGTCGGCCCGTTCGTCGAGCGGCGCGTACCCCTGCGACTCGAACGGGTTGGTGTCGTCGCCGGTCGACAGGTAGAGGTTGCCCTGCGCGTCGAAGTCGATGTCACCGCCGACGTGGCAGCACTGGCCCCGGTCGTTGGCGACTTCGAGGACGACCTTCTCGCTGGCGAGGTCCAGGGTGCCGTCGGCCTTGAGAGTGAACCGGGAGAGGTTCAAGTGCCCTTTGAACGGGGCGAAGTCGGCGGCGGTGCCGGTCACCGGGGCGTCCCCGGCGGGGGTGTCCAGCTTGGGCGAGTAGTAGAGGTAGAGGAAGCGGTTGTCCGCGAACCCGGGGTCGGCCGCGACGCCTTGAAGACCTTCCTCGTCGTGCGTGTACGTGTCGAGCTTGCCCGCGACCTTGGTGTTGCCCTCGGCGTCGGTGAGCCGGACCGTACCGTCCCTGGCGGTGTGGACGACCGACCGGTCCGGCAGTACGGCGAGCGACATCGCCTCGCCCAACTCGGCCGCACCCGTGGCGAGTTGGACCTGCTGGTAGTCGGAGGCGGGGATGTCGGCGGGAGCGGGGGCGTCGGCGTGGTCGTGGGCCGGGTGGGCGGTCGCGGTGGCGCCCATGGCGACCGAGCCGCTGAGCGCGAGGGTGAGGGCGACGAGGAGTCTGGACCACACGGGGGGCCGTACTGGCATCGTGCTTCCTTCCTGACCTGCTGACTTGCGGTGGGGGGACATGCGTCAGGCAAGGCGCGCGCCGTCGCGCCGTGCTACGGGTGGGGCAGGGGTCCGTCCGTGGGGGTGTCGGGAGCCCTGGTTCCGCGGTAGGCGTTTGCATGCTGGCAACGCGAAATTAATTTGTCAAGGACGTATCAAAATCCCGGACCGGCCACCGAACGACCCCTGAATCCGGCCAAGTTGGCCTCTCGGGGCCCCGGACCTGCGAACACGGTCAGGAGGTGTGGCCCCGCAGGAGATCGTGCAGGGACGCCGTCATCCGCGCGACGAACGCGTCCTGGGTGCCGCGGTCCACCGACTCCAGGGAGAGATACGGGTTGAGATCCTCCAGCTCGACCAGCAGCAGCTCCCCGCCGGGGGCGCGGCAGGCGTCGACCCGCTGGATCCCGTGCTCCAGGGTGTTCCACTCGACGAAGCGCCGCGCGAAGGCGAGATCGTCCGGGGTGGCGTCGTACGGCACCAGCTCCCAGCGCCGCGCGGGGTCCGGTGCGTGGAGCGCGTACTGGAAGTCGTGGTCCACGAAGTAGAACGAGACCTCGTAGCGGAACGGGATCAGCGGCTGCACCAGTACGCCGCCGAAGGCGATCTCCGCGAGCCGCTCCGCCGGGACGGTCTCCATCCCTATGGAGTCCGCGCCCGCCTCGGGCTTGACCACGTAGGCGGGGGCGGCGGGCAGCCGGCCGAGGTTCTCGGCGCGGTCGACGGTCGGGATGACGGGGTACCCGGCGGCGCTCAGCTCCACGAGGTACCGCTTGCCGGTCATGTCGGCGCGCCCGGTCAGCGGGTTGTACACCAGGACCCCGTCCGCCGCCGCGCGCTCGCGGAAGTGGTCGTACTGCGCCTGGTAGTGCAGCACCGGTCCGCTGTTGCGCACGACGACCGCGTCGAAGGACCCCATGAGCCGTACGGCGTCGAGGGGGTGGCAGAGCGCGAGGTCGAAGTCGCTCCGCAGCCGGGACGACAGCCGGATGTCCTCGTCGCAGTAGCGGCGCCCCTTGGCCTCGTACGCGAGGTCGGTGACGTAGAGGACGCGGGGCGGGTTCTGGGGGCGCATGGGCGGGTCCGGTCTCGGGGATGGCGGCCGGCCCCTTCCGTACGGGCCGGAGAGGGGCCGCTTGCTTCCGCCAGACCTTACGGCGTGGGGTCCGCGCGGCCACCGGCGTGGGGCCCGCGCGCCGCCACGGGTGCCGGTGTCAGCGCAGCCACCGCCACCGCCACCGGTGCCGGTGTCAGCGCCAGCCGAGGGCGGGGGCGGGCGCGACGTGGGTAAGGATGTTCTCCAGGACGTGGCTGTTGTAGTCGACGCCGAGCTGGTTGGGCACGGTCAGCAGCAGTGTGTCGGCCTCGGCGATCGCCTCGTCCTCGGCGAGCTGCTTCACCAAGACATCGGGCTCGGCGGCATACGTACGACCGAAGATCGCGCGCGTGGTCGCGTCGATGTTGCCGATCTGGTCGGCGCTGTCCCCGTCGCCGCCGAAGTACGCCCGGTCCTGGTCGGTGGTGAGCGCGAAGATGCTGCGCGACACGGAGACACGCGGTTCGCGCTCCCAGCCGGCCTCGGCCCACGCCTCACGGTAGGCGCGGATCTGCGCGGCCTGCTGTACGTGGAAGGGCGCGCCGCCCTCGTCGTTCTTGAGGGTCGAGCTCATCAGGTTCATGCCGAGCTTGGCCGCCCAGACCGCGGTGGCGTTGGACGCGGCACCCCACCAGATGCGCTCCCGCAGGCCCTCGGAGTGCGGCTCGACGCGCAGGAGACCGGGCGGGTTGGCGAACATGGGCCGCGGGTTGGGCTGGGCGAACCCCTTGCCCTCCAGCACGGACAGCAGCACCTCGGTGTGCTTGCGCGCCATATCGGCCTCGGTGTCGTCGCCGCTGGGCGCGTACCCGAAGTAGCGCCAGCCGTCGATGACCTGCTCCGGGGATCCCCGGCTGATACCGAGCTGGAGCCTGCCGCCGGCGATGAGGTCGGCGGACCCGGCGTCCTCGGCCATGTAGAGGGGGTTCTCGTACCGCATGTCGATCACCCCGGTACCGATCTCGATCCGCGACGTCCTGGCGCCGATCGCGGCGAGCAGCGGAAACGGCGAGGCCAGCTGCCGCGCGAAGTGATGGACCCGGAAGTAGGCACCGTCGGCCCCCAGCTCCTCGGCCGCCACGGCGAGGTCGATCCCTTGCAGCAGCGAGTCCGCCGCCGTCCTGACCTGGGAGTGCCTGGTGTCGGACCAGTGCCCGAAAGACAGAAAACCGATGCGCTTCATGTCCGTGCGAACAACCCGGGGTTTTAGTTGATTCCTCAATCAAGTCCACGATCCGGATCAGCACGACGACGTACGCCGTCCGGAGGCCGGAACGCCTTGAGGGCGTCTTCGTCGGTGGCGCGGGCGTGCAGGAAGTAGTCGGCCCACTCGGCGATCCCGGGGTACGCGGAGTCCCGGCAGACCCGGACGGTGGCGGCCTCCACGTCGTACACAGTGGTACGCAGATCGACGCCCGGCCCCAGAAGGGCCCAGTGCGCCCCGGCCCGCCCGTACGGCATCCCGACGCTGCCGGGATTGACGACGAGACGCCCGTGCGCGAGGCGTACGAAGGGCATGTGGGTGTGGCCGCAGACCACGGTACGGACGCCGGGATCGAGCCCGTCGAAAACCTCCTTCCACCGCTCGGGAGGTGAGTCGACCAGCACGACCTCTTCGTCGTCCCGGGGAGTGGCGTGGCAGAACAACACCTCCCCCAGCCCCCGCACGGACAGCCGGAGCGACCGCGGCAACGACCCGAGAAGACCGACCTGGTCCTCCCGGAGCTGATCGGCCGCCCACGGGCCGATCGGATCAGGAATCGCCCGGCGCAGCCCCCGCCGGTACTCGACAAGCTCACGATCGGCGTTACCCCCGACCCAGCCGACCCGGTCCCCCAACCCGGCCAACAGGTCCAGAACCTGCACGGGTTGCGGACCGGCCGCGATGTCCCCCGTGAGCACGACCCGATCGGCGCCCCGCACCTCCGGCTCAGCAAGCACGGCCTCCAGGGCCGGCAGGACCCCATGAATATCGGAGAGGACAGCGACGCGGTTCAGCATGCCCCCCACTGTGCGACGAAGCCGAACAGAAGGCACCATCGTTCGCCCGACGCGTAGCCCGCGGCTCTCCCGCTGTGTTCATCACCACGTCAAGGCGACGGGGGTGCCCGCGACGTCGGACCACCGGACGTAGCTGGTCGACATCTGCGTGGGCTGGTCGTTGTCGTGGAACACGAAATGCCGGGCGAGGAGTCGTTCACCGGGTTCGCACTCGAAGAGCGCGGCCAACTCCGGTGTGGCTTCGGTCTTCTCGAACCGCTTGTCCAGCCGGTACTCCGACCAGCCAATGCCCTGGTCCTGGGTGTACGGGGTGGCGGGCGCTCCGGCCGCCGTACGGTACCGGTCGGCGGCCATGTGGTGTACGGCCGGCCGTGAGCGGACCCGCGTGCCGGCACGCGCCTTCGTCTCGACCAGCCCCTCGTTGGCGAGAAGCCGCATCGCGTTGCGGATGGTGGTGTCGGAGACCCCGTACTCCTCGCACAGGGCGGGGAGCGTGGGCAGTTGACCGCCCGGCCCCCACTCGCCTGAGCTGATACGGCGTCGCAGGTCGGCGGCGATGCGCAGGCCCCGCATCGCAGCCGGCGGTCACGAACTGTTGCCGGTCCACCAGATCCACGGGTCGGGCGTCCTCGTCATCACTGAGCCGGCGCACTCGTATCCAGCACATGAGCGGCCGCACCGAACCGCCGGGGCGGCAAAGCCTGCCCCGGTGTGCCCCCTGCGCCACGCGTGGCAGGCCGCGAACAACCCGACCGACCCCCACCCCGGCCGATGACTCCCCTCCAGGAAACCCCGGCCGGGGCGGGCTCGACGCACCACCCATCCATCCGAACAGGAGGCACCATCCATGAGTACCACCACCGAAGTATCCGCGACACGGAACGCCCGGTCGTTACTCACCGCCGACGAGTTCGCCGGCGTCCGCGCCACCGTCATGGACGCCAACCCCGGCATGACCGCATCCCTCGCCGCACGGATCGTCGAGCAGGCGATCGCGTTCGTTGCCACCTCCGCCCGTTTCCCCGAGGCCCGGATCGCTCCCTCGCCCGTGGTCGATGAGGGCTGGCACGCGCTCGTCCTCGACACCCAGCTGTACGCGGCACTGTGCGAAGCGTTCGGCGGTTTCGTGCACCACCACCCGCAGCGGCCCGAGCCCGCGGGCTACGACCCGAAGCTCACCACCCACACCCTCGCCACTATGACCGACGCCGGGTACACGCCGGACCCGGACCTGTGGCAGGGGCCGGACGACAACAACATCGTGGTGGGCGCGGCGACCTGGCACACCCCGTCGGACAGCCGACCGATCGTCATCACCAAGCGGCCGAAGCCGAAGCCCAAGGACGACAACGGCGCGTAGTCTCGATGCCCGACGGAAGGAGCGCGCCATGGTGGAGTGGATCGATCCGCGGTACGCGGAAGTCGTTGAGGCCATGAGGCAGGCAGCCGAGGGGGTAGACCCCGAGTCGAGCGATCCGGTCCCGATGCGAGGGTTCATCATCCCGCCGAAGGACTGAGCGACAGCAGAGCCCCGTCCACCAAGCGCCGGTGGACGGGGCTCTGGCGTGTCATCAGTTCGATTGGGTGTCAGGTCGGGGTCGTCACGTACGCCGGCCTCTTGGGCCGGTGGGGGGTGCGGGGAAGCGCTTCGGCGTGTCTGCCGGGGATGGCCCGTTGGCGTGTGCATCCTGGTAACGCCTGGTCGAAACGATCCTGCTCGCAGGGCGCGGAGTGGGGCGGGTGGGACTCGAACCCACGGCCGACGGATTATGAGTCCGCTGCTCTAACCGGCTGAGCTACCGCCCCTTACGGCGCGTCGCGCACATTTGTGCGCGCCCGTCAGCCGCAGCATAGCCGCTCATACGATCTCCTGCCTCGGATGGTCGGCAACGCCTGACCTTGAGGACCGCACTGCGCGCCGGACGGTTCCGGGGAAACGAAAAAGGACCCCAAAGGGTCCTTTTTCTTCACTGCTCCCCCGGCTGGACTCGAACCAGCAACCCTCCGGTTAACAGCCGAATGCTCTGCCAATTGAGCTACAGGGGATCGCGCTCCCCCGACTGGACTCGAACCAGTAACCTGCCGGTTAACAGCCGGCTGCTCTGCCAATTGAGCTACAGGGGATTGCTGCGTTTGCACCGAACGCACCTACCCCGGGGCGTCCCGGGCGGCGCACGTTCGCTGCGACACATACATTAGCGCAAGCAGGGGGGTGCTCCGCCAATCGGTATCCCCGGGGTCACGTCGGGTGATGCCCGGTCCTGGCGGGGTACGCGGTAGACAGGGCCCGATGGTCCGACGCTGGGGACTTTGACGCTAGGGAAGGGTGGCAGCCATGCGGTACCGCCTCACGTTCATCGCTGGAGTGGCTTTCGGGTACGTGATCGGCACGCGGGCCGGGCGCGAGCGCTACGAGCAGCTCAAGAAGTCGGCACGTCAGGTGTCGCAGAACCCGGCCGTACGCAACGCCGCCGAGACCGCGAGCACGGTCGGGCGGGAGTACGCGGGCAAGGCGTACCACTCGGTCAGCGCCGTCGTCGGCGACAAGGTCGGGGACAGGATGCCCGGCTCCGTCGCCTCGCGCGTGCGCTCGATCCGGGAGCGCAGCCAGAACGGCCGCGCGAACGGGACCGGTCCGGACGACTGGGGCAGCAGCGCCACCTGAGGGGAGGATGGGCAGCCCTGCCGATGGGCTCCGCCGGTGAGCCCTGTCGGTGAGCCCCGCGGGTGATCCCTGCCGGTGAGCCCTGTCGGCGGGGGACGGGGCCGGGCGGCCCTCGGCCGCCCCCTGATACCCGGCGCGTCCCGGGATCGTCCCCGGCGGTGCTCGTGGGGCAGAATCGGGTGCCATGGGAATAGTCGCCGGGTTGGACAGTTCGTCCGGGTTCACACGCATCGTCGTCTGTGACGCGGACACGGGCGCCGTGCTGCGCCAGGGTTTCGCGGCGCACCCCGTCGAACCCAAGGCCACCGAGGTCGATCCGCAGGCCTGGTTGCTGTCGCTCGGCGAGGCCGCCTCCGGCGGGTTGCTGGAGGGGGTCCAGGCCATCGGCGTGGCCGCGCAGCAGCACGGCATGGTCGCGCTGGACCGGCAGGGCAATCTCGTACGGCCCGCCCTCCTCAGCAAGGACAAGCGCGCCCAGGTCGCCGCCGCGGACCTGGTCGACGCCCTCGGCGGCCGGCAGGCGTGGGCCGAGGCCGTCGGCTCCGTACCGCAGCACGCGCAGCTGATCTCCAAGCTCCGCTGGATGGCACGGGCGGAGCCGGAGGCGGCGCAGCGCACCGCCCTCGTCCTCCAGCCGCACGACTGGCTCGTCTGGCAGCTCCTGGGCCGCCCCGCTCGCAGGACCACCGACCGGGGCGCGGCCTCCGGCACCGGCTACTGGTCGGCGCGGACCGGCGCGTACCGTCCCGATCTGGTCGAGCTGGCCCTGGGCCACCAGGCCGCCCTCCCCGAGGTGCTCGGCCCCGCCGACTCCGCCGGCACCACCCCGGAGGGGCTCCTGATCTCCGCCGGCACCGGCGAGACCATGGCCGCCGCCTTCGGCCTGGGCGTCGGGGTCGGGGACGCGGTGGTGTCGCTCGGGGCCTCGGGGTCGGTGATGGCCGTCCACCACGAGGCGCTGGCCGATCCGTCCGGGATGATCACGTCGTTCGCGGACGCCACGGGGATGCACCTGCCGGTCGTCCACACGCTCAACGCGGTACGGGCCCTGCGGGGCACGGCGGAGATGGTGGGCGCCGGCGATCTCGCTGAGCTGTCCGCCCTGGCGCTCAAGTCCACGCCGGGCGCCTCCGGGCTGGTGATGCTCCCGTACCTGGAAGGCGAGCGGACCCCCCAGCTGCCGCACACCGCGGGCACGCTGACCGGGCTGCGCCGCGAGTCGATGAAGCCGGAACACCTGGCGCGGGCCGCCTTCGAGGGCATGCTCTGCTCGCTCGCCGACGCGATGGACGTACTGCGCGGGCGGGGGGTGGAGGTCCGGCGGGTGTTCCTGCTGGGGGCCGCCGCCGAACTGCCCGCCGTACAGTCCGCCGCTCCGGCGATCTTCGGCGCGCAGGTGGTCGTACCGCAGCCCGCCGACTACACCGCGCTCGGCGCGGC
>NZ_WWJY01000128.1 GCF_009865405.1 Streptomyces sp. SID3212
CACAAACAAGCCCGTCCGGCGATTGAGGACAACACCAACCGCAACGGACACACCGCCCCGGAGCCCCCGCGGCCGTAACCTGGACCCCGTGATCGACCCCCGCCGGCTACGGATCCTGCGCGCCGTGGCGGACCACCGCACGGTGACCGCCGCGGGTGCCGCCCTGTACCTCACCCCCTCCGCCGTCTCGCAGCAGCTCGCCGCCCTGGAGCAGGAGACCGGGCACACGCTCCTGACCCGTAGTGGGCGGGGGGTGCGGCTGACCGCCGCGGGGGAGATCCTGCTCGGGCACGCGCACGCCGTCCTCGCCCAGCTGGAGCGCGCCGAGGCCGAGCTCGCGGCCTACGCGGGCGG
>NZ_WWJY01000129.1 GCF_009865405.1 Streptomyces sp. SID3212
CTCAGCCGCAACGGGAAGATCGACCGGGCCCGGCTCCCGGCCCCAGCCGTCCTCCCGGCCCGGCAGGACGACGGCCCGGCCCCCGTCGCCGGGACGCCCACCGAGCGGCTGGTGGCCGGGGTGTGGGCCCGCGTCCTGACCCTCGACCGGGTCGCCGTCCACGACAACTTCTTCGACCTGGGCGGCAATTCGGTACGGATGCTTAGCGTCCTGTCCGCCCTGCGCGAGCGGCCGGAACTGGGCGACATCAGCCTGGTCGACCTGTTCCGCCACCCCACCGTTGTCACCCTCG
>NZ_WWJY01000130.1 GCF_009865405.1 Streptomyces sp. SID3212
GGTAGGCGGCGGGCACGGCGGGCGTCCACGGACGCGTTCCTGGAGGCCGCGGTGCCGGACGTGCCGGACGCCGGGGAGCCGACGGGGCGGCGCCGGGCGCGTACGAACGCCCAGCAGGACCTCATTCCGGCGCAGGATTCCGGTGGGCACGGGGGAGACGGCGGGCCGGGCGGCGAGGGCGGGATCGGCGCCGAGACCGGGCCTGCGGGCGGGACCGGGCCCGGAAGCGGGAACGGTGGTACAGGGCGCCGGCGCGGGCGGCCGAGTCCTGCCGAGGACGCGGCGGTGGCGCCGGGGGCCGGGGCAGGGGCCGGGTCGGTGTCAGGGGCGGCGTCGGGGGCGGCTTCAGGGTTGGGCTCGGGGCCGGTGTCAGGGTCGGGGTCAGGCTCTGGGTCGGTAGGAGAGTCCGTGGCTCCGGGGTCGGCCGTGGCCCTGCCGGGCGGCGCGGCCGTCCCGGCCGGTGTGCCGTCCGAGGGCGCGGTGGTCACGTCGGCCGAGGGGTCGCACC
>NZ_WWJY01000131.1 GCF_009865405.1 Streptomyces sp. SID3212
CGCCGTGGTGTCGGCGTCCCTCGGCGCGGTCCGCGCGGCCGGCGCCTATGTCCCGCTGGACGCCCGCTGGCCCGAGGAGCGGCTCGACCAGGTCGCCGAGGTGGCGGACGTACGGGTCCTGGTCGTCGGCGAGGACACCGCCGCCGCCCCCTGGGTGACCGCAAGGGCCCGTCAAATTCCGGTTGTTGTGGTCGACCGTCTCGGCCGGGTCCTGCGGGGCGCGCCCGGACGGCCGGGCCGCCCGGCCGGCGTACCGGGCCCCGGCGCCCTCGCGTACGTGATGTTCACCTCCGGGTCCACCGGTCTGCCCAAGGGTGTCGGTGTCACCCACGCCGACGTGATCGCGCTCGCGGCCGACTCCGCGTGGCGGGACGGTGCCTCCGACGCGGTCCTGATGCACTCGGCATACGTCTTCGACGCCTCCACCTTCGAGATCTGGGCCCCGCTCCTGAACGGCGGCCGGGTCGTCGTCGCACCGGACGGCGTCCTGGAGGCGCGCACCCTCGACGTCGCCGTCCACGAGCACGGTGTGACCGCCGTGTTCCTGACAACGGCCCTGTTCAACGTGATCGCCGAGACCGACCCCGGCGCCTTCGCCGGTCTGCGACTCGTCTGCGCCGGTGGGGAGTTGGCCTCCCCGGACGCGATGCAGCGCGTCGCCGCCACCGCGCCCGGCGCACGGATCCTCCATGTGTACGGGCCCACCGAGACCACCACCTTCGCCACGCGCTACGAGGTGGCGGCCGACCTGCCGTCGGGCCCGCCGCCCGTCGGGCGCCCCCTGGACGGCATGCGCCTGTACGTCCTGGACGCGTCCCTGGGACCCGTACCGCCAGGTGTCGTGGGGGAGTTGTACCTCGCCGGACGGGGTGTCGCCCGGGGGTACACCGGGCTGCCCGCCCTCACCGCCGCGCGCTTCGTGGCCGACCCGTTCGACCCGGCGGGCGGGCGCATGTACCGCACCGGCGACCTGGTCCGCTGGACCCGTGACGGGCAGATCGCATACGTCACCCGCGCCGACGGCCAGGTGAAGCTGCGCGGCTACCGCATCGAACTCGGCGAGATCGAGGGCGTGCTGGCCTCCTGCGAGGGGGTCGCCGACTCCTTCGCCGTCGTCCGCGAGGACATGCCCGGCGACCGCCGGCTCGTCGCGTACGTCGTGCCCGCCGCCGGGGCGGACCCCGACCCCGGCGATCTGGCCCTCGCCGTCGGCCGGTCCCTGCCCGCCTACATGGTGCCGTCCGCGATCGTCCCGCTGGACGCGCTGCCGCTGACGGTCAACGGCAAGGTGGACCGGCGCGCCCTCCCGGAGCCCGCCCACCACACCCCGGTCCGCGGGCGCGCGGCCCGTACCGCCCGCGAGGAGATCGTGTGCGGACTCTTCGCCGACGTGCTCGGCCTCGACGGGGCCGGGGTGGACGACAACTTCTTCGCCCTGGGCGGCCATTCGCTGCTCGCCACCCGCCTGACCGCCCGCATCCGTACCGCGCTGGGCATGGAGGTCCAGGTCAAGACCCTCTTCGAGCACCCCACCCCGGCCGCGCTCGCCGCCGCGCTGGACGGCGCCGAGAAGGCCAGGAGCCGCCTGGAGCGGGTTCCCGAGCGCCCCGATCCGCTGCCGCTGTCCTTCGCACAGCAACGCCTCTGGTTCCTCAACCGGTTCGAGGGGCCCAGCGCCACGTACAACGTGCCGCTCGTGCTGCGCCTGGACGGTCCGCTCGACGCGGACGCCCTGGAGAGCGCCCTGGTGGACGTCGTGGAGCGCCACGAGAGCCTGCGTACCGTCTTCCCCGACGCCGACGGTGTGGCGCGCCAGCTCGTCCTGGACGCCCACGAGGCCGACATCGACCTGACGCCTCGTCACCTCGACCCTGAGCCCGGCCCTGAGTCCGACACCCGCACCGATCCCGCCCGCCTGGACGAAGTGCTGTCCGCCGAGGTCGCGCACGCCTTCGACGTGAGCGCCGAACTCCCCGTACGGGCCCGGCTGGTACGGCTCGGCGCCGAGGCGCACGTCCTCGTGCTGCTCGTCCACCACATCGCGGGCGACGGCTGGTCCCTCGCCCCGCTCGCCCGCGACCTGGGCACGGCGTACCGGGCGCGCACCGACGGGGAGGAGCCCGGCTGGACCGAACTCCGCGTCCAGTACGCCGACTACGCCCTGTGGCAGCGCGCGCTGCTCGGCGACGAGGACGACCCGGACAGCCGGGCTGCCCGCCAGCTGGACTTCTGGCGTGCGGCCCTCGCCGGCGCCCCCGACCTGCTCGACCTGCCCTGCGACCACCCCAGACCCGCTGTCACGGCGTACGGCGGCGACGCCTTCACCTTCCCCGTCGACGCGGACACCCACCGGGCCCTCGCCGACCTCGCCCGGGCCCGGGGATGCAGCCTCTTCATGGTGCTCCAGGCGGCCCTGTCGGTGCTCCTGTCCCGGCACGGCGCCGGTGAGGACATCCCGCTCGGCACCGCCGTCGCCGGACGCACCGACGAAGCCCTGGACGATCTCGTGGGCTTCTTCGTCAACACCCTGGTCCTGCGCACCGACCTGACCGGGGACCCCATCTTCGCCGAAGTGCTCGACCGCGTAAGGGAGTTCGACCTGGCCGCCTACGCCCACCAGGACGTGCCCTTCGAACGGCTGGTGGACTCCCTCAGCCCCGTCAGAGCCCAGAACCACCACCCGCTCTTCCAGACCATGCTCGTCCTCCAGAACCAGGCGGACGCCGCCGTCGACCTGCCGGGTCTCACCGTCACGCCGCAGCCTGTGCGGACCGGCATCAGCAAGTTCGACCTGACCTTCACCTTCGCCGAGAGACACGACGGCACGGGCCGGCCCGCCGGCCTCGACGGTGTCCTGGAGTTCTCCACCGAACTCTTCACCCCCGCCACCGCCCACACCCTGGCGGCCCGGCTCACCCGCCTGCTCGCCTCGCTCGCCGCCGACCCCGGCCGGCGTGTCCACACCGTCGACGTCCTGGACGCCGCCGAGCGGCAGAGCCTCGAACAGTCCGCCCACGGACCCGTCCGGCCCCGGGCGGCGGCCACCGCGCCCGAGGCGTTCCGCGCGCAGCGCGCCCGTACCCCCGAGGCGATCGCCGTACGGGACGGCGCGTACCGCCTCACCTTCCGTGAACTCGACCAGCTCTCCGACGACTTGGCGCACCACCTGCACGACCGGGGCATCGGCCGCGGCGACTTCGTCGCGCTCGCGCTCGAAGGCACCGCGGACCACGTGGTGGCCATGCTGGCGGTCACCAAGGCCGGGGCCGCCTACCTGCCGGTCGACCTGGAGTACCCGGCGGCACGGATCGCCCACATGCTCACCGACGCCCGTCCCGCGCTGCTCCTGACCCACGGCGCCGACCGCGCCGCACGCCACGGCCTGTCCCTGCCCAGCCTGGCCCTGGACGACCGCGCCGCCTGGTCCACCGG
>NZ_WWJY01000015.1 GCF_009865405.1 Streptomyces sp. SID3212
TTCCGCCGCGTCCCCCCGCTCGTCCGGGGCAACGCCCGTCTGGGCCGGTTTCAGCACCGCGACCGTGCGGCCGTGCGCGCGTGCCGTCGCCGCCACCGCCGCCGTGACGATCGTCTTGCCGACCTCCGTCCCCGTACCCGTCACGATCAGTACCGGCATGTCAGCCCTCTTCCGCCGCCGCGACCACCGCGCGGCAGATTCTCGTGATGTCGTCGTCGCCGGTGACGTACGGCGGCATCGTGTAGACGAGGTCGCGGAACGGCCGCAGCCACACGCCCTCGCGGACCGCCGCCCGGGTCGCCGCCGCCATGTCCACCTCGTGGTCCAGCTGGACGACTCCGATCGCGCCCAGCACCCGTACGTCCAGGACGCCCGGCAGGCCCGCCGCCTTGGCGAGGCCGTCGCGCAGGCCCGTACCGATGCGTTCGACCTCCGCCCGCCAGTCCTGGCCGAGCAGCAGTTCGATCGAGGCGAGCGCCACCGACGCCGCCAGCGGGTTGCCCATGAAGGTCGGGCCATGGGCCAGTACGGGTACGTCGCCCCGCGCGATGCCCTCGGCCACCCGCGCCGTGCACAGCGTCGCCGCCATCGTGAGATAGCCGCCGGTCAGCGCCTTGCCCACGCACATCACATCGGGCGAGATCCCGCCCTGCTCGGCGGCGAACAGCGTGCCCGTACGGCCGAAACCCGTCGCGATCTCGTCCAGGATCAGCAGCACGTCGTGCGCGTCGCACGCCTCCCGCAGCACCCGCAGATACGCGGGGGAGTGGAAGCGCATCCCGCCCGCGCCCTGCACCACCGGCTCCACGATCACCGCCGCCAGCTCACCGGCGTGGCGGCCGATCAGGTCCCGCAGACCGCGCGCGTACGTCTCGTCGTACGCGACCGGCGGCGCGTCCGCGAAGATCTGGCGCGGCAGCACCCCCGACCACAGCTCGTGCATCCCGCCGTCGGGATCGCACACCGACATGGGCTGCCAGGTGTCCCCGTGGTACCCGCCCCGCCAGGTCAGCAGCCGCTGTTTGGCCGGCCGGCCCACCGAACGCCAGTACTGGAGGCACATCTTCACCGCCACCTCGACCGACACCGAACCGGAGTCGGCGAGGAAGACGTGCCGCAGCGGCTCCGGGGTGATCTCGACCAGCTTGGCCGCGAGCCGGACCGCCGGCTCGTGCGTGAGCCCGCCGAACATGACATGGCTCATCCGGTCCAGCTGTCCGTGCGCCGCGTCGTTGAGGACGGGGTGGTTGTAGCCGTGGATCGCCGACCACCAGGACGACATCCCGTCGACCAACTCGCGCTGCCCGTGGGCGGGCCGGGCCAGCCGGAGCCGTACCCCGGACGCGGACTCCACGACCAGCGGTTCCGCACGGCCCGGCATGGGGCCGTACGGGTGCCAGACGTGGGCCCGGTCCAGCGCGAGCAGTTCGTCCGGGTCCGGCCCGGCCGGGGGCGCGGTCTCAGGCATTCGGCGCGAGGTCCGTACCGGCACCCCGGCGCCGTACCGCCACCAGATCCGTCCGTACGGTGTCCGCCGGAGCCACGTCGGCCCGCGCCGCCGGGACCGTACCCGAGCCTTCGCACCCCTCCGACGCCCCGTCGCACGGCCCGCAGCCCCCGCCGCTCCGGTGCTCCGGCAGCGTCGTGGTGTCCGCGCCCTCCACCTCGAACCCGGCGTCGGCGATCATGTCCAGGTCCGCCTTGCCCTCCTGGCCCTCACTCGTGAGGTAGTCGCCGAGGAAGATCGAGTTGACCAGGTGCAGCGCGAGCGGCTGCATCGTCCGCAGATGCACCTCGCGCCCGCCCGCCAGCCGCACCTCCACGTCCGGGCAGACGAACCGCGTCATGGCGAGGATCCGCAGACAGCGCTGCGGGGTGAGGTTCCACTCCTTCGCCAACGGCGTTCCCTCGAAGGGGATCAGGAAGTTCACCGGCACCGAGTCCGGGTCGAGCGCGCGCAGCGAGAAGACCACGTCGACCAGGTCCGCGTCGCTCTCGCCCATGCCCGCGATCAGCCCGGAGCAGGCCGAAAGGCCCGCCGCGTGGGCCCTGTTCACGGTGTCCACGCGGTCCGCGTAGGTGTGCGTCGTGGTGATGTCCCCGTACGTCCCCTCGGACGTGTTGAGGTTGTGGTTGTACGCGTCGGCCCCCGCCGCCCGCAGCCGCTCGGCCTGGCCGTCCGAGAGGAGCCCGAGGCACGCGCAGACCTCGACGCCCTCGTTCTGTTCCTTGATCGCCTTGATGGTGCCCGAGACCCGCTCGACGTCGCGGTCCGTCGGCCCCCGGCCGCTCGCCACCAGGCAGACCCGCTTCGCCCCGCCGGCCACGCCCGCGGCCGCCGCCTTCGACGCCTCGTCGGGCTTCAGCCAGGTGTACTTGAGGATCTCGGCCGTGGACCCGAGCCGCTGCGAGCAGTACGAGCAGTCCTCGGGGCACAGACCGGACTTGAGGTTGACCAGGTAGTTCAGTTTCACCCGCCGCCCGAACCACTGCCGGCGCACCTTCCCCGCCGCGGCCACCACGTCGAGCAGCTCGTCGTCGGAGGTCGCCAGTACGGCGAGGGCCTCTTCGCGGGTCGGCAGCTCACGCCGCAGGCCCTTCTCCACCAGCGTCTTCAGCAGATCCATGGCGTTGATCCTCGCGCACGGCGAGGCTCCGGTGCCAGGGAGGAACCCGACAACACCGCCCGATCGAAGTGTGTGTATGGCCACATCCTTGCCCGATCCGGTCCCGGTTAGGGTCTGTGCGCAGCCTACAAAAGGACCCTTCCCGTGCAGCAGGACCGCCAGGACCCGCAGGATCGCCCGGACCTCCAGGACCCCCACCCCCGGGACCCCCAGGACCCGCGCCCCCGGACCGGCGGCCCCGCGTCCGCCCCGGTCGACCC
>NZ_WWJY01000132.1 GCF_009865405.1 Streptomyces sp. SID3212
GCTGGCTCGGCACCGCCCGGTGCGCCCGCTGCCACGCGGCCGACGGCACTCCCTACGCCCGCTCCCGCCTCCTCCCTCTCCTCAGCGCCCTCTCCTGCGCCGCCCTCGCCGCCGCCACCGGCCCCCACCCCGCGCTCGCCGTCTGGCTCCTGCTCGTGCCCTTCTGCGCCCTCCTCGCCCGCCTGCGCGCCCTCGGTGTGCCCTTCCTCGCCTGGGGCCACACCGCCGCCTCGGCGGAGCTGTCCGGCACGCCGCTCCCGCCCGACGCCCTGCGCC
>NZ_WWJY01000133.1 GCF_009865405.1 Streptomyces sp. SID3212
GCCGTCGCGGCGGGCGGGCCGGCGGGCGGCGCGGGGCGCTCCCGTACCTCCGAGAGGACCGTCAGCCCCAGCGGGATCAGCGGGGCCGCCAGGAACGCGATCACCGCACGACGCACTCTGCGCATCCCCGTACCTCCTCCCCCGCCACGACCGTCCCGACCGGAGCGATCTGGTCCGTTCTGCCCAGTCTGCGGGGAAACGGCCTTCTTTTCGACTCGGGCGGACACGCTCCGTGACACACGGAAGCCGCGTGGCCGTCCGGGGGACGATCACGCGGCTTCCGCAGAACGCGAACAGGACGCGGTACGGAAGGGTCAGGCGCCCATCATGTGCACGCCGCCGTCGACGTGGACGATCTCGCCCGTCGTCCTCGGGAAGAAGTCCGACAGCAGGGCGACGACGCCCCGGCCCGCCGGCTCCGGGTCGGACATGTCCCAGTCCATCGGGGCCCGGTGGTTCCACACGTCGGCGAGCGACTCGAAGCCCGGGATGGACTTGGCGGCCATCGACTTGAGCGGACCGGCCGAGATCAGGTTGCAGCGGACGTTCCGCGCGCCCAGGTCACGGGCGAGGTAGCGGCTGGTGGACTCCAGCGCGGCCTTCGCCACGCCCATCCAGTCGTACTTGGGCCAGGCGACCTGCGCGTCGAAGGTGAGGCCGACGACCGAGCCGCCCCGCTCCATCAGCGGCAGGCAGGCCATGGTGAGGGACTTGAGCGAGTACGCGGAGACCTGGACGGCCGTCGCGACGTCCTCCCACTGGGCCTCCAGGAAGTTGAACGCGCCCTGCGGGCCGAAGGCGATCGAGTGCACGATGCCGTCGAGGCGCGCGTCGGCGCCCTGGTGCTCGCGGATCCGGTCGGCCAGACCGTCCAGGTGCTCCTGGTTGGTCACGTCCAGCTCGATGACCGGGGCGGGCTCGGGCAGGCGCTTGGCGATGCGCTCGACGAGGGTCAGCCGGCCGAAGCCGGTGAGGATGACCTCGGCGCCCTGCTGCTGCGCCACCTTGGCGGCGTGGAAGGCGATGGAGGACTCGGTGAGGACCCCCGTGACGAGGATGCGCTTGCCGGCGAGGATTCCACTCATGTGATCAGTGACCCATGCCCAATCCGCCGTCAACGGGAATGACGGCTCCAGTGATGTACGAGGCGTCGTCGGAGGTCAGGAACCGCACGACGGCGGCGATCTCCTCCGGCTGCGCGTAACGAGCGAGCGGGACCCGCGAGACGATGTCCGCGCGCTGCTCGTCGGTGAGCACCCGCGTCATGTCGCTCTCGGTGAAGCCGGGGGCGACGACGTTGAAGGTGATGTTCCGTGAGCCCAGTTCGCGGGCGAGCGAGCGGGCGAAGCCCACCAGGCCGGCCTTGGACGCGGCGTAGTTCGCCTGCCCCGCCTGGCCCGTCAGGCCGACCACCGAGGAGATCAGCACGACCCGGCCCTTCTTGGCGCGGAGCATGGCGCGGTTGGCCCGCTTCACGACGCGGAACGTGCCGGTGAGGTTGGTGTCGAGGACGGACGTGAAGTCGTCCTCGGACATCCGCATCAGCAACTGGTCCTTGGTGATACCGGCGTTGGCCACCAGCACCTCCACGGCACCGTGCTTCTCCTCGATCTCCTTGTAGGCCTGCTCCACCTGTTCGGTGTCGGTGATGTCGCAGCGAACGGCCAGGCAGCCCAGGTCCGTCAGGGCCTGCGGCGGCTCGCCGGAGCGGTAGGTGTAGGCGACCTTGTCGCCGTTGTCCGCGAAGGCGCGGGCGATGGCGAGGCCGATGCCCCGGTTTCCTCCGGTGACGAGAACCGAGCGGCTCATCGGATCACCCTTTCCTCAGCGGTCTGGTCTGCCGAAAACCTATCGGTACTGCCCTGCTCGTGAAGAATCGCCTCTGACAGTGCCGGACGGCCAACCCTGTCGGTTCCCTACAGAACCCCGGGCAGTGCGCGGGCGAATTCCCGTGGCGCGCCGGGTCCGGTGGGGCGTAGGACGGGTGTCCGTAACCAGACCGGTGACGCGTGATTCACTGCCGGTAACGTGCCGAGTGTGAGTTGAGGAGAGGCCGCCGTGCCCCATGAGGTAGATCAGACGTTCTTGGCGTTGCCCTTGCGGGCACTCGCCGACGCCGCGCTCGCGAGGGCGCGGGCGCTCGGTGCCGATCACGCGGATTTCCGCTTCGAGCGGGTGCGCGGCGCGGCCTGGCGGCTGCGGGACGCCCGGCCCGCCGGTTCTTCGGACAGTACGGACCTCGGGTACGCGGTCCGGGTCGTGCACGGCGGGGCCTGGGGGTTCGCTTCCGGGGTGGACCTGACGATGGACGCGGCGGCGCGGGTCGCCGGGCAGGCCGTGGCCATGGCCAAGCTGTCCGCCAAGGTGATCGCCGCCGCCGGGTCCGACGAGCGGGTGGAGCTGGCGGACGAGCCGGTGCACGCCGAGAAGACGTGGGTGTCGGCGTACGAGATCGACCCGTTCGACGTACCGGACGAGGAGAAGAGCGGGCTGCTCGCGGAGTGGAGCGCGCGGCTGCTGCGGGCGGAGGGCGTGGCGCACGTGGACGCGTCGCTGCTCACCGTCCACGAGAACAAGTTCTACGCGGACACCTCCGGCACGGTCACCACGCAGCAGCGCGTCAGGCTGCATCCCCAGCTGACCGCCGTCGCCGTCGACTCGGACTCCGGCGAGTTCGACTCCATGCGGACGATCGCGCCGCCGGCCGGGCGGGGCTGGGAGTACCTGACGGGGACGGGCTGGGACTGGGACTCCGAGCTGGAGCGCATCCCGGGGCTGCTCGCCGAGAAGATGCGGGCGCCGAGCGTCGAGGCGGGGACGTACGACCTGGTGGTCGACCCGTCCAACCTGTGGCTCACGATCCACGAGTCGATCGGCCACGCCACGGAGCTGGACCGGGCGCTGGGGTACGAGGCGGCGTACGCGGGCACCTCGTTCGCCACCTTCGACCAGCTCGGGAAGCTGGCGTACGGCTCGTCGGTGATGAACGTGACCGGTGACAGGACCGCGGAGCACGGGCTCGCCACCATCGGGTACGACGACGAGGGCGTCGAGGCCCAGTCGTGGGACCTGGTGAAGGACGGCACGCTCGTCGGGTACCAGCTGGACCGCAGGATCGCGAAGCTGACGGGTCTGGGCCGGTCCAACGGGTGCGCGTACGCGGACTCGCCGGGCCATGTGCCGGTGCAGCGGATGGCGAACGTGTCGCTGCGGCCCGATCCGGGCGGGCTCGCCACGGAGGACCTGATCGGCGGGGTGGAGCGCGGGATCTACGTGGTCGGCGACCGGTCGTGGTCGATCGACATGCAGCGCTACAACTTCCAGTTCACCGGGCAGCGCTTCTTCCGTATCGAGAACGGCAAGCTCGCGGGCCAGTTGCGCGACGTCGCCTACCAGGCGACGACGACGGACTTCTGGGGGTCGATGGAGGCCGTCGGCGGGCCGCAGACGTATGTCCTGGGCGGTGCCTTCAACTGCGGCAAGGCCCAGCCGGGCCAGGTCGCGGCGGTCTCGCACGGCTGCCCGTCCGCGCTCTTCCGCGGAGTGAACATCCTCAACACGACGCAGGAGGCGGGCCGATGAGCGGCGCGAAGAGCGGGACGACCACGGGCCGTACGGCCAGGCCGCACGAGATCGTCGAGCGCGCGCTGGAGCTGTCCACCGCCGACGGCTGTGTGGTCATCGCCGACGAGCAGTCGTCGGCGAACCTCCGCTGGGCGGGCAACGCGCTGACGACCAACGGGGTCACCCGGGGCCGTACGCTCACCGTCATCGCGACGGTCGACGGCGCGCAGGGCACCGCGTCCGGGGTGGTGTCGCGGTCCGCGGTCACCGCCGACGACCTGGAGCCGCTGGTACGGGCCGCCGAGGCCGCCGCCCGGGGCGCCGGGCCCGCCGAGGACGCCCGGCCGCTGGTGGCGGCCGGTCCGGTCTCCGGGGACTTCACGGACGCGCCGGCGGAGACGACCTCCGCCGTCTTCACGGACTTCGCGCCCGCGCTCGGCGAGGCCTTCGCCCGCGCCCGGGCCGGCGGCCGTGAGCTGTACGGCTTCGCCAACCACGAGCTGACGTCGACGTACCTGGGCACGTCCACGGGGGTACGGCTGCGCCACGACCAGCCGAGCGGCACTCTGGAGCTGAACGCCAAGTCGCCCGACCGGACCCGCTCCGCCTGGGCGGGCCGGGCCACCCGCGACTTCAAGGACGTCGACCCGGGGGTGCTGGACGCGGAGCTGGCCCAGCGCCTGGCGTGGGCCGAGCGGAAGATCGACCTGCCCGCCGGGCGGTACGAGACGCTGCTGCCGCCCAGCGCCGTGGCCGATCTGCTGATCTACCAGCTGTGGTCCTCCGCGGCCCGCGACGCCGCCGAGGGCCGTACGGTCTTCTCCCGCCCCGGCGGCGGCACCCGCGTCGGCGAGACGCTCTCCGAGCTGCCGCTGACGCTGCGCAGCGCGCCCGGCGAACCGGGTCTGGAGTGCGCGCCGTTCGTGATCGCCCACTCCTCCGGCGACGACGCGTCCGTCTTCGACAACGGTCTGCCGCTGACGGCGACGGACTGGGTACGGGACGGCCGGCTGGAGCACCTGCTCACCACCCGGCACAGCGCGGAACTGACCGGCCTGCCCGTCGCGCCCAGCATCGGCAACCTGGTCCTGGACGCGGGCGGCGAGCGGACCCTGGAGGAGATGGTCGCGGCCACCGGGCACGACGGCCCCGGTCTGCTCCTGACGTGCCTCTGGTACATCCGCGAGGTCGACCCGGCGACGCTGCTGCTCACCGGCCTGACCAGGGACGGGGTGTATCTCGTGGAGAAGGGCGAGGTCGTCGGCGAGGTGAACAACTTCCGGTTCAACGAGTCGCCGGTCGACCTGCTGTCGCGGGCCACCGAGGCCGGGATCACGGAGAAGACGCTGCCGCGCGAGTGGGGCGACTGGTTCACCCGGGCCGCGATGCCCGCCCTGCGCGTCCCCGATTTCAACATGAGCTCGGTCAGCCGCGGGGTGTGACCGATCTAGACTGACCGCTGCCAGATCTACTCATCACCTGTACGCATCATCTGTTCGAGGAGAGAAGAGACCGTGACGGACATCGTCGACGAGCTCCAGTGGCGCGGGCTGTTCGCCCAGTCCACCGATGAGGACGCCTTGCGCAAGGCGCTCGCGGACGGTCCCGTCACGTTCTATTGCGGCTTCGACCCGACCGCCGCCAGCCTGCACGTGGGACACCTCGTACAGGTCCTCACCGTGCGCCGGCTCCAGCAGGCCGGGCACCGGCCGCTGGCGCTGGTGGGCGGGGCCACCGGACAGATCGGCGACCCCCGGCCCACCGCCGAGCGGACGCTGAACGACCCGGAGACGGTCGCGGGGTGGGTGGGCCGGCTGCGGTCGCAGATCGAGCCGTTCCTGTCCTTCGAGGGGCCGAACGCGGCCACGATGGTCAACAACCTGGACTGGACCGCGGGCCTGTCCGCGATCGAGTTCCTGCGGGACATCGGCAAGCACTTCCGGGTAAGCCGGATGCTCGCCAAGGAGTCCATCGCCCGGCGGCTGGAGTCCGACGAGGGCATCAGCTACACCGAGTTCAGCTACCAGCTGCTCCAGTCCATGGACTTCCTGGAGCTGTACCGGCGCTACGGCTGTGTCCTCCAGCAGGGCGGCAGCGACCAGTGGGGCAACCTCACCGCCGGTCTCGACCTGATCCACCGCCTGGAGCCGGGTGCCACCGTGCACGCGCTGGCCACGCCCCTGATGACCAAGGCGGACGGCACCAAGTTCGGCAAGACCGAGGGCGGGGCCGTCTGGCTGGACCCCGAGATGACGACGCCGTACGCCTTCTACCAGTTCTGGCTGAACGTGGACGACCGTGACATCTCCACGTACAGCAGGATCCTCAGCTTCAAGGACCGGGCGGAGCTGAAGGAGCTGGAGCGGGCCACCGCGGAGCGACCGCAGGCGCGGGCCGCGCAGCGCGCGCTGGCGGAGGAGCTGACGACGCTGGTGCACGGCGCCGACCAGTGCGCGGCGGTCGTCGCCGCGTCCCGGGCGCTCTTCGGCCAGGGCGAGCTGACGGACCTCGACGAGGCGACGCTGAGCGCCGCGCTCTCCGAGGTGCCCCACGCCCGGTTCTCCGAACTGGGCCCGGTGGTCGATCTGTTCACCGAGGCGGGGCTCGCGCCGAGCAAGTCGGCGGCGCGGCGCACGGTCAAGGAGGGCGGCGCGTACGTGAACAACGTCAAGGTCACGGACGCGGAGAGTGTGCCGGCGGTGGGCGACCTGCTGCACGGCCGCTGGCTGGTGCTGCGCCGGGGCAAGAAGAACCTGGCCGCGATCGAGGTCACGGCGGGCTGACACGCGCGGGCACCTGCGCCTGACCCACGGGGCGGGGCACATCGGCCAGGATGGCCGGTGCCCCGCCCTCGTGCGCGCGGGTGGCCGGGCGTACCGTGGACGCGGTCCGGTCCGGGGTAGGGACCGGCGTGGGAATCGGATGGTGAAGTGTGATGCGGAAGCGCGGCAGCAGCACCGAGGTCTTCCGGATCACCGGGGCCAGGCAGAGTCTCGCCGAGGACGTACGCGGCCGGCAGCGCCGCTACATCATCTCCATGTCCGTCAGGACCCTGTCGGTGATCCTGACCGTCGTGCTGTGGAACGTGGAGCGGCCGGTCGCCGTCGTCACCCTGGTCCTCGGCGTGCTGCTGCCGTACGTGGCCGTGGTGATCGCCAACGCGGGCCGGGAGAACGCCCCCTCGCTGCCCTCGACGTTCGTCCCGGCTCCGGTACGGCCCGCGATCGCGCCCGTGGCGGCGCCGGCGGCGACGGAATCCGTACACCCGACCGGTGAGTAGACCCGTCGGTAGAACCGGCGGGTAACGGCTCGCTCCGGGGGCGGGAAGCGGAGCGCAAAGCTCAAGAAAAGCTCAGATCAATCGTGAAGTTCCGGTGCACCGCACCCCGTTGCCCGTGACATACTTCGTAGGCGCTCCGCATCCCCCGTCGGAGCGACGGACCGACGCCGGGCAGCTCCCCCCGTGGCTGCTCGGCGTCGCCTTTTCGGGCTGCCGGATGTGCCGGACGCGTCCTTGGGGGCGTGTGACAGTAGCGCCTAGGGTGGACGGGTGAACTCCCCCGACGCTCCCGATGTCCCGCCCCGTACCACGGATCCCGCCACGGCTTCCGCCGCCGATTCCGCGCCGGTGTGCTCCGCCAAGGCGTGCCGTACCCCCGCCGTGTGGGTGCTGGCCTGGAACAACCCGAAGCTGCACACGCCGGAGCGCCGTAAGACCTGGCTGGCCTGCGACGAGCATCGCGAGCACCTGTCCTCGTTCCTCGGTGTGCGCGGGTTCCTCAAGGACGTGGTGACACTGGCGGAGTGGGAACGGGGGCCGGCCGCCGGGGGGTCAGCCGCCGATCGCTGACATCGGCCGGTCGGGCTGGAGGAAGGACGGGTCGTCGAGGCCCGAGCCGGCCTTCTTGCCCCACATGGCGCGCTTCCAGAGCGCGGCGATCTCACCGTCCGGGGCGTCGGAGCGCAGGGCCGCCCGCAGGTCCGTCTCCTCCTGGGCGAAGAGGCAGTTGCGGATCTGTCCGTCGGCGGTCAGCCGGGTGCGGTCACAGGCGTGGCAGAACGGGCGGGTGACGGAGGCGATGACCCCGACGCGGTGCGGGCCGCCGTCGACGACCCAGCGCTCGGCGGGGGCGGAGCCGCGCTCGGTGCCGCCCTCCTCGGTGAGGGTGAAGCGCGTACGGAGCGAGGTGAGGATGTCACCGGCCGTTATCATGCCGTCGCGCTTCCAGCCGTGCTGGGCGTCGAGGGGCATCTGCTCGATGAAGCGCAGCTCGTAGTCGTGCGCGACGGCCCAGGCGAGCAGGTCGGGGGCCTCGTCGTCGTTGAGGCCCGGCATCAGCACGGTGTTGATCTTGACGGGGGTCAGTCCCGCCTCGTGGGCCGCGCTCAGGCCGTCCAGCACGTCCTGGTGCCGGTCGCGGCGGGTGAGGGTCTTGAAGGCGTCGGGGCGCAGCGTGTCGAGCGACACGTTGACCCGGTCGAGTCCGGCGCTCCTGAGGGCGGCGGCGGTGCGCTTGAGGCCGATGCCGTTGGTGGTCACGGACATGCGGGGGCGCGGTTCCAGCGCGGCGCAGCGCTCCACGATCCCGACCAGTCCGGGCCTGAGCAGCGGCTCCCCGCCGGTGAAGCGGATCTCGGTGATTCCGAGGTCGGTCACGGCGATACGGATCAGCCGGACGATCTCGTCGTCACTGAGCAGCTCCGACTTGCCGAGCCACTGGAGGCCCTCTTCCGGCATGCAGTAGGTGCACCGCAAGTTGCACTTGTCCGTCAGGGATACGCGCAGGTCGGTGGCGATCCGGCCATAGGTGTCGATGAGCACGTGGGGCCCCCTTCCCTCGGGACCGCGACGCGGCCGTCCCGTTCCGTCGCGAACCGTGTATGCAATCCGACAGGTCGAGCCTACGTCAGACCACCGACAACAGCAGATTCCCGAGGTCACGGGAGACGCCGCGGCCGCGTCGCGGGGTGCTGCGACGCGGCCACGGGGAGGCCCGCTCACCCGGTGTGGGGGGTCCGGACGGGCAGGAGGGGGCGTGCGGGGTCAGTGCGCCCCGGTGCCGGTGAGGGACTTGACCTCCAGCTCCGCGTACTTGCCCGTGTCCGGCTCCTCCTTGGAGACGAGAGTGCCCACCCAGCCGAGCAGGAAGCCCAGCGGGATGGAGATCAGGCCGGGGTTCTCCAGCGGGAAGAAGTGGAAGTCGACGCCGGGGAACATCGAGGTGGGCTTGCCCGAGACGACCGGTGAGAACAGCACCAGCAGGACGGACGAGGCCAGGCCGCCGTAGATCGACCAGAGGGCGCCCGCCGTCGTGAACCTCTTCCAGAAGAGGCTGTAGAGGAGGGTCGGCAGGTTGGCGGAGGCGGCCACGGCGAACGCGAGCGCCACCAGTCCCGCCACGTTCAGGTCGCGGGCGAGGGCGCCCAGCGCGATGGAGACGACGCCGATGGCGACGGTGGCCCAGCGGGCCGCCCGTACCTCCTCCTTCTCGGTGGCCTGGCCGCGGCGGATCACGTTGGCGTAGATGTCGTGCGCGAACGACGACGAGGACGCCAGGGTGAGGCCCGCGACCACCGCGAGGATGGTGGCGAAGGCTACCGCGGAGATGACGGCGAGCAGGATGGCGCCGCCGGTCGAGCCGGCTCCGCCACCGATCTCCAGGGCGGCCAGCGGGGCCGCCGTGTTGCCCGCCTTGTTGGAGGCGATGATGTCGCCGGGCTTGAGCAGGGCGGCGGCGCCGAAGCCGAGCACGATGGTCATCAGGTAGAAGGCGCCGATGATGCCGATCGCCCAGATCACCGACTTACGGGCGGCCTTGGCGGTGGGCACGGTGTAGAAGCGGATCAGGATGTGCGGCAGGCCCGCGGTGCCGAGCACCAGCGCGATGCCCAGGGAGATGAAGTCCAGCTTGGAGACCTCCGTGGCGCCGTACTTGAGCCCCGGCTCCAGGAAGGCGGAGCCCTTGCCGCTGTTGGAGGCGGCCGTGCCCAGCAGGTCTGAGACGTTGAAGTTGAACTTCAGCAGGATCAGGAAGGTGATCAGGATGGTGCCCGCGATCAGCAGGACCGCCTTGACCATCTGGACCCAGGTGGTGCCCTTCATCCCGCCGATGGTGACGTACACGATCATCAGCAGGCCGACCAGCGCGACGATGGCGATCTTGCCGGCGTCGCTGGTGATGCCGAGCAGCAGCGAGACCAGCACGCCCGCGCCGGCCATCTGCGCGAGCAGGTAGAAGATCGAGACGACGATGGTCGAGGCGCCCGCGGCGGTACGGACCGGGCGCTGGCGCATGCGGTACGCGAGGACGTCGCCCATCGTGTACCGGCCGGAGTTGCGCAGCGGTTCGGCGACGAGGAGCAGCGCGACGAGCCAGGCGACCAGGAAGCCGATCGAGTAGAGGAAGCCGTCGTAGCCGAAGAGGGCGATGGCGCCGGCGATGCCGAGGAAGGACGCGGCGGACATGTAGTCGCCGGAGACCGCGAGCCCGTTCTGGAATCCGGTGAACTGGCGCCCGCCCGCGTAGAAGTCGGAGGCGCTCTTGGTCTGGCGGCCGGCCCAGACGGTGATGACGAGTGTCGCGACGACGAACAGCGCGAAGAGGGTGATGATCAGCGGCCGGTGCTCGCTGGCGTCCGAGGTGGCCGCGAGCTGGAGCGGGAGTGGGTGGCTCATGCGTCCGCCTCCATACGGGACTTGATGACGTCCGCCTTCGGGTCGAGCTTCTGCGACGCGTACCGCGCGTAGAACCAGGCGATCAGGAACGTCGTCAGGAACTGGGCGAGGCCGAGGACGAGCGCGACGTTGATGTTGCCGAAGAGCTTGGTGCCCATGAAGCCGCCCGCGTAGTTGGACAGCAGGACGTACAGCAGGTACCAGGCGATGAAGGCGACGGTCAGCGGGAACGCGAAGGAGCGGTAGGTACGGCGCAGTTCGCCGAACTCGGCGCTCTCCTGCACCTCGGCGTACTGGGCGGTGGTGGGCTGGTGCGCGGGCCGGTCCTGGGCGGGCTGAGCGGGGCTGGTGTCCGTTCCGCCCGGGGGCGGCGGTGCATCGGAAGCCACGGAATCTCCTCGTGACGGGGGCACGGTGGGGACTGACATGAGGGACCTCGCACGGGTAGGCGTGTGATGTTGCGCGTCCCTCTGACAACGGCACGGAAGGCGTGGCGAAGCGGTTCAACGGGGCGGTTTTTCTTCTCGAACGGGGCGGATTTTCTTCTTGACCGGTGGCTCGCCGTCCGTGAAGTCATTGATACGCGGGGGTGGTCGACGGTAGTTTTCGCTGATCATGCACCTGTCCACGCGCGTCATGCGCGTGGGCGGCTCTCACGGATGATGTGGAGAACCCATGGCTCATCTGGGATCCAGACGCAGACGCGTACTCGCGCTGCCCGCTGGTCTGGCGCTCACCGCTTCGCTCGGTTTCCTCCCCGGCGCGACGGCGACGGCCGCTCCGGCGGCACCGGCCGCCTCGGCGCCGGTCGTCACCGACGGCCCCAAGCTGTCGTACGTCGTCAACACGCACGGCGGGCGCTCCACGCTCAAGTCGGTGGAGAAGGCCGTCGGCCGGGCCGGTGGCACGATCGTGACCTCCTACGACCGCATAGGTGTCATAGTCGCGACCTCGCAGAACCCGGACTTCGCGAAGTCCGTCCGCAAGGTCAGGGGCGTCGACTCGGCCGGTGCCACGCGCACCGCGCCGCTGCCGGCGCAGTCCACCACGGACGAGGGCGCGCCCCGCGCGCTCACCTCCGCGGAGCTCGCCGCGGCGACCTCGGACAAGACCGCCGCGCAGGACCCGCTGGAGCCGTTGCAGTGGGACCTGCCCGCGATCCAGGCGGACAAGGCGCACGAGAAGACCCTCGGCAGCCGTAAGGTCACCGTCGCGGTCATCGACACGGGTGTCGACGACACGCACCCCGACCTCGCGCCGAACTTCGACCGCGCCGCGTCGGTCAACTGCGTGACGGGCAAGCCGGACACGACGGACGGCGCCTGGCGTCCGAACCCCGGCGAGAGCTCGCACGGCACGCACGTGGCGGGTGAGATCGCGGCCGCCAAGAACGGCATCGGCATGACCGGGGTCGCCCCGGGCGTGAAGCTGGCCGGCATCAAGGTCGCCACACCGGCCGGGTTCTTCTACACCGAGGCCGTCGTCTGCGGCTTCGTCTGGGCCGCCGACCACGGGGTCGACGTGACCAACAACAGCTACTACACCGACCCGTGGTACTTCAACTGCAAGAACGACCCGGACCAGAAGGCCCTCGTCGAGGCCATCACCCGGGCCTCGAAGTACGCGGAGAGCAAGGGCACGGTCAATGTGGCGGCGGCGGGCAACGAGGCGTACGACCTCGCGTCCGACTCCATCACCGACTCGTCCAGCCCGAACGACACCGTCCCCGGCGACCGGGTGATCGACCCGTCCGAGTGCCTGGACATACCGACCCAGCTCCCGGGTGTCGTGACGGTCGCGGCCACCGGCGCGAAGGCGGGCAAGTCCTCCTTCTCGAACTACGGTCTGGGCATCATCGACATCGCGGCGCCGGGCGGCGACCGCTACCAGGTCCCGAACGCGCCGGCCACCAGCGGCTCCATCCTGGGCACGCTGCCGGGCGGCACGTGGGGCTACCTGTCCGGTACGTCGATGGCTTCCCCGCACGTCGCGGGTGTGGCGGCGCTGCTCAAGTCGACCTACCCGCACGCCTCGGCCGCGGTGATCAAGTCGTTGCTGATCGCCCAGGCCGACGACACGGCCTGCCCGGCGGCGTACGACTACAACAACGACGGCACGATCGACGCGACCTGCACCGGGAGCAAGCGGTACAACAGCTTCTACGGTGCCGGTATCACGAACGCGCTGGACGCGGTGAGCCGCTACAAGCACTGACATCCGGTCACTGGCACGGATGAGAGCCACACGTCACGACGCGGGCCGTCCCTCCGGGGGCGGCCCGCGGTCGTCCCCCACCGCGCCCCGCCGTCACGGCTCGGCGACCACGTCGGTGGCGCCGGAGGCCCTGGCGAGGTCCGTACGGGCCTGGTGGCGGCCCGGTGCGATGACGCGCCCGGCACCCGGCCGCCGGGCGGCCGGCACCGCGCACAGGCCCACCGCGCCGTCCCCGACGACGGCGCCCCCGGTCACCGCCGGTCGCGTC
>NZ_WWJY01000134.1 GCF_009865405.1 Streptomyces sp. SID3212
GGCGGGGCCACCGGTTCCGTGGACGGGCGGGGGGATGACGCGAGCGCGCCCCCGGCCACCCGCCGGCAAGGGAGCGGGCAAGGCGGGGGCGTCGGCCCTCGGATCAGATGGTGTGGGGCTCCCAGACCGGCAGCCAGACGTCGTTGGCCGCGCCTTGGGGGGTGCAGTCGTACTGGATCAGGGCGTATCCGACGCCGACACCGCCGGCGACGTTGAGACACTTGCCGCTGCCGATGGATTTGAAGCGGTAGTACCCGGCGAGAGCCGAGTCCGCTTCCCAGCGTTCGTGGGTGCGGCGCGGGCCGCGTCCCCTCTCCATGTGGCCGAACCACCATGCGTCTCCTTTCCGTGTCCCCACCTTTCTGGGATGGGATCGCTGGGTACCGCCGGTCACGATGGACGGGTCGGTGCGAGGGGCTGTCTCTCGGCCATGCCGGCATCGCACCGTTCGTATCGCTCGCGCGTCGTCGCGCGACAACGCACAAGGGGGAGAATCATGAAGAAACCTCTCGGCGCCATCCTGGCGTCGGCCGTGGTCACCGCGGGATGGGTCCTGGGCGCCGTACCGGCGCAGGCGGCGCCGACGCCGGTCGGGGCCGCCATGTCGGCGGCGGCCGACGTCACCGTGAAGAACGCGTACAACGGCCGCTGCCTGCAAGCGATGGGGGCGTTCCCGGGAGCGATCACCCGGCTGGTGGACTGCGCGGACACGAACACCGCCCAGAAGTGGGACGTCGCCTGGGTCTACACCGAGGCCGGCGGCTACTACGAGCTGCGCAATGCCGCCAGCGGACTGTGCCTGGACGCCGACTGGGGTTCGATCGGCGGGAACGGCACCCGTACACAGGTGTGGGACTGCGTCGCCAGCCAGACCAACCAGCACTGGCGGATGAAGCCGATCACCAACCGCCCCGCCACTTACCAGGTGACGGTGGAGACCAACGGACGCTGCCTCGAAGGAGCGATGGAGACCATCAACGCGAACCAGGGCAAGACCCAGCTCTGGAACTGCCTCGGGAGCAGCCAGGTCAACCAGCACTGGCAGATCACCTGACAGTCGCCGCGCTCAGCAACGGCCCGGCTTCCACGAGGGGAGGAGCCGGGCCTGCCCGGCTCCGGGTGAAAGCCGCAACAAGCTCCTGTGTCCGGTGAAGTTGTCGTATCAACGGCCATGTCGTGCTTAATCTGAGGCCATGCCTTACAACGGGGAAGGACGGGGCCGACTCGGCGGAGTCCGGGACGACGCGGTGCGGGCGGCGAGAGCCGCCCGCACGGTGGAGGCGATGTTCGCAGGGGTGATGGGTGCGATGTCCCCGATGCTGCGGTCCGAGGTATGGGCGGGCATCACCGTCGATCCATGGACCCTGATGAACACCGGGGGTGACTACCGGGACGCCGTACCTGGACAGCTGATGCCCCGGATGATCGACATCGAGTATCGGGAGGGAGACGTCAACTCCCTTCCGGAGCTGGCGCGAAGACCCGTGCCGGTCGGCCTGCTCAGTCGCGAGATCGGCGGCCCGCCGGAACACAGCCCCCGCTACCGGGACATCATCAGACCGCTCGGCCTGGAGGACGAACTCCGCGTCCTGCTGCGCGATTCCCGTGGTGTCTGGGGCGCACTCATCATCGGTCTCGGCGGTGGCGGCCCTTCGCTGGGTTCGGACGCCCTGGCTCTCGCCGCATCCCTCTCCCGGCCCCTCGGCGAGGCGTTGCGCCGGTTCCATCTCACCGAACGGGCGCGGCAGGAGCCGTCCCCCCTTTCCCCGGCCCTGGTGATGCTGGATGCCGGATATCGACCGGTGCACCTGACGACGTCGGTCGCGGCGTGGTTCGAGGACCTCCCGCCGGATGACCGTACGGTGGGAGGCCGGGCCGTGGGATCCCGCCCGGCGGATCTGCCTCCCGCGGTGTACGCCCTCGCCGCCGCCGTCCGTGCCCCTGCCGCCGCCGACTCGCTCTCCTCCCTCGTACGCACCCGGTCGCGTGGCCTGGTCCGCCTGCACGCCTGGCGCTTGGCCGATCAGCAGCCCGCCGATGTGGCGGTCGTGATAGAACCCGCCGGACCGGGTGAACACGCCGCGCTCATCGTCGCCGCTTACGGACTGACTCCGCGCGAACGGGACATCACGGCCCTCGTCCTGCGCGGCCACTCCACGGCCGAGATCAGCGAGCGGGCCCGGCTTTCCGCGCACACGGTGCAGGACCATCTCAAGTCGATCTTCGACAAGACGGGCGTCCGCAGCCGCCGCGATCTGGTGGCGACCCTCTTCACCAGGCACTACCAGCCCGCCCTCGTCCCGTCCGGCCACCTGCCCCGGGAACCGGGGCCGGAAACGGTTCAGGAAACGCCGCGTACGGGTACGCGCCCAGTCCGACCTCGCCTCGCGGACCCCCCGCCGCCGTCCGTCGAGTAGCCCGCCGGGCCCGTCAGTACGGGTAGAAGCCCGCGCCCGTCTTACGGCCCAGCCGCCCCGCGTCCACCATCCGCTGGAGCAGCGGGGGAGCGGCGTACAGCGCCTCTTTGTACTCGGCGTACATCGAGTCGGCGACCGACGCCACCGTGTCCAGGCCGATCAGGTCGGCGAGCTTGAGCGGGCCCATCGGGTGGGCGCAGCCCAGCTCCATGCCGTTGTCGATGTCCTCACGGCTGGCGATCCCCGACTCGAACATCCGGACGGCGGAGAGCAGGTACGGGATCAGCAGCGCGTTCACCACGAAGCCCGAGCGGTCCTGGGCGCGGATCGCGTGTTTGCCCAGCACCTTCCCGACCACGGCCTCGGCGCGCCGGAGCGTCTCGTCGGACGTCGTGAGGGCGGGGATCAGCTCGACCAGTTTCTGCACCGGGGCCGGGTTGAAGAAGTGGATGCCGATGACCTGGTCGGGGCGCGAGGTCGCGACGGCCAGCCTGACCAGCGGGATGGAGGAGGTGTTGGAGGCCAGGATCGCGTCGGGCCGGGTCACGACCTGGTCGAGCACCTGGAAGATCTCCGTCTTGACCTTTTCGTTCTCCACGACGGCCTCGATGACGAGGTCGCGGTCGGCGAACTCCCCGAGGTCGGTGGTGAAGCTGAGCCGGCCGAGGGTCGCGTCCCGCTCCGCCGGGGTGATCTTGCCGCGTTCCGCGGCCTTGGCGAGCGAACCGTGCAGGCGGGTCCTGCCGATCTCCAGGGCCTCGCCGGTGGTCTCGGCGACCCTCACCTCCAGGCCGCTGCGGGCGGCGACCTCGGCGATGCCTGCGCCCATCTGGCCGCAGCCCACCACTCCCACGCGGGCGATATCGGTCAGGGTGTCGGTCACATCGTGCCTTTCGCTGGTCCGCGGCGATCCGCGCAGGTCGGTGCGGGATCGGTGACGGATGGGTCCCGGGTCGGTGGTTCCGGCAGGTCGCCCGGGTGATCCCGGCGGCCCGCCCCGGACCGAGACGTTACTCCGCGCGGGTGTGTGGACGCCGTGCCGGGGCGGGCATGCTCAGCCCGTACGGCGGCCCGCTCCCCACCACGGCGGGCACCCCACCCCCCACCGGCAAGGGACGGAAACCAGATGCGGCACACGCCACACCACATCCCACCCAACCTCCCCCGCGACACCCCACTTCTCACCCCACCGGCCACCCCACCCCTCGCCCCCCACCCCGGCACCCTCGGCAGACGGGGATTCATGGCGGCCACGGCGGCGCTGATGACCACGATGCTGAGCGCCTCGGAGGCGCTCGCGGGCGGGCCCGTGGGTCCCGACGGGCGGCATCGGGCCCCGCGCCGGGACCTGCGCGGGGTGTGGGTCGCGACCGTCACGAACCGCGACTGGCCGTCCAAGCCGGGGCTCACCGCCGCCCAGCAGCGCGCCGAACTGATCGCGCATCTGGACACGGCCGTCACCCGCAGGTTGAACGCCGTCGTCTTCCAGGTCAGGCCCACGGCCGACGCCCTGTGGCCCTCGCCGTACGAACCCTGGTCGCAGTACCTCACGGGGACCCAGGGCAAGGACCCGGGCTGGGACCCGCTGGGCACGGCGGTGCGCGAGGCGCACGCGCGCGGTCTGGAGCTGCACGCCTGGTTCAACCCGTACCGCGTCGCCATGCACACCGACCCGTCGAAGCTCTCCGCGAAGCACCCCGCCCGGGTGCACCCCGACTGGGTGCTGCCGTACGGCGGGAAGCTCTACTACAACCCGGGTCTCCCGGAGGTCAGGGCCTTCGTCCAGGACGCCATGCTGGACGCCGTGCGGCGCTACGACATCGACGCCGTGCACTGGGACGACTACTTCTACCCCTATCCGGTCGCGGGCCAGGTGTTCGAGGACGACGAGGCGTACGCACGGTACGGCGCCGGCTTCAAGGACAAGGCGGCGTGGCGGCGCGACAACACGGACCGGCTGGTGCGCGAGACCGGTGCGAAGATCAAGAAGCTCAAGAAGGACGTACGGTTCGGCATCAGCCCGTTCGGCGTGTGGCGCAACGCGGCCACCGACCCGCTGGGCTCCGACACCCGGGCGGGCGTGCAGACGTACGACGACCTGCACGCGGACACCCGGAAGTGGGTGAAGGAGGGCTGGATCGACTACATCGCCCCCCAGCTGTACTGGAACATCGGCTTCGCCGCCGCCGACTACGCGAAGCTGGTGCGCTGGTGGGACGGTGCCGTACGGGGCACGGGCGTCGACCTCTACATCGGCGAGGCGCTCTACAAGGCCGGCGACCCGGCACAGCCCGCCCCCTGGCAGGACCCGGCGGAGCTGTCCCGCCACCTCGACCTCTGTGCGAAGTACCCGGGGGTGAAGGGGAACATCTACTTCGCGGCGAAGGAGGTCGCCGGCGATCCCTTGGGCGCGATGTCGGCGATCGCCGAGCGCTACCGGCCAAAGGATCAACGGCGCACACTGCCTCCGACGAAGCGCCGCTAGGAGGACGTTTGGTGTGATTTCGGCGGCCTTTGGTGCTGTGGATGCGGATGGTCAGCGCTTGACGCGGCTGCGGACTGCGAGGACGGCCAGGCCGAGGAGGGCGGGTTCGATCAGTCGGGAGGTCATCTCGGTATAGGTGCCGGCGGTGGTGAGATCTTGTCCGGAGGAACGGAAGACCACTGAGTTGACCACCACCCGCAGGGCCTTCTCGCCCCGTTCGGTGTTGATGCGTTCGGCCAGGGGGTTGGTGGGGTTGACCGGGTCGGGGGTGTCGGTCGTGAGCACGAACGTCTGTCCGACGGTGACCTGATGTCCGGTGGTGGTGGGCTTCGGATCGTCGACGGGCAGACCCCACAGCGTCATGACCGCGATCGTGCCCGTCATCGCGAAGCCCAGCCAGGCCAGGGCACGGGTGGCGCGCAGTCCGTACCCGGACAGGGCCCAGTAGAGGGTCAGCAGGACGCGTTCCCCCCAGGGGCGGCTGAGGTCTTTACGGCGCATCTCGGATTCGCCGTAGTAGAAGTCGGCGGCATCCGGCTCGTTCTTGCCGTCCTCCATGGATTTGCGCAGTTGCCGGTACAGCGCTGCCACCGCCGCGGGTTTCAGATCGGGGGAGTTCTGCGGCGGCCCGGTCCAGCCCAGCGCGGTGGCCCGTTCGGGGTGGCGGGCGGCGCGCACCCGCCAATGGTGCTCCTCGACCAATGTGTTGCGCCGGCTCCACCTCCAGGGGAAGCGCCACTCCCTTCCGGTGGGGGTCGCGGCGAAGGTGCACCACCCGTCGACCCTCAGCTGGTCGAGATGGACGGCGCCGGCGAACCGGCACCTGCTCAGGTCGATGTCGTGCAGCGCCAAGTGCGCGGCGTCGACACCGCTCACCGACTCCAGCCGCACGCCGGGGTCGAGACCGGACAGCTCGGTTTCCGGCAGTCGGCACTCCGAAGAGGCCGAAGAGAACTCGACGGGGCGGGCGGAGACCAGCACCGGATACTCCAGTACCGCGTCTCTCAGGTCCAGCTCGGCGTAGCGCAAATGCAGAGTAGCGGTCGACGCCCACCGGGTACGGGCACAACTCACCTGACGGGCGGCGATCTCCACGGTCACCGGTTGCTGGAACAGTGCTGCGTCCAGTACTACGGTCTTCCCGCACACCAGCGGACCCAGTCGCGACGCCGTTTCGAAGCGCGCCCCGCCGAACCGGGCGCTGCCGGTGAAGGAAGTCCCGCTGAACCGCGCGTCGTTGAGGAAGGATGCCCCGCCGAACCGGGCCGAGCTTGAGAAGGACGCCCCACCGAAGCGAGCGTGCCCGGCGAAGGTCGCTCTGCCGAACCAGGCGTTACCGGCGAAGGACGCCTTTTCGAACCAGGCGTCACCGGAGAAGGTCGCGTCGTCGAACCTGGCGGAACTGGAGAACGATGCTTCACCGAAGTGGGCCGAGCCTGAGAAGGACGCCCCGGCGAAGCGAGCGTGGCCGGAGAAGGTCACCTCACTGAACCAGGCCTCGTTGGAGAAGGTCGCGTCGTCGAACCTGGCGGAACTGGAGAACGATGCTTCACCGAAGTGGGCCGAGCCTGAGAAGGACGCCCCGGCGAAGCGAGCGTGGCCGGAGAAGGTCACCTCACTGAACCAGGCCTCGTCGGAGAAGGCCGCCTCGTTGAAGTAGGCCTGCCCGGTTCTGGGTTTGCCGGTGGCGGGATCCTGTAGGGCTGCGAGCAACCGCCGCAGCAGGGGAGAAGAGAAGGGGGTGCCACGGTGATCGATGTCGGCACCGGGTGACAGCGTCGCGAAGTAAGCGTCGCGAACGGCCTCGTTCAGGTGGGCCAGGCAGGCGGTGTGGCTGCCGACCAGGATGCCGCGGCAGCCGACGGGATCGGCCGACGAGGCGTGGCGACCGCAGGGTTCCCACGACGGCGGGGTGAGAGATATCGGTTCGGATGCGGCAGGCGTCATGCCTCAAGGACGTACCGAGGTGGTCGGTTAGTTGCCGGGTTCGATGCGCGTCCTGGCAGCCGAATGCCGACTCTTCGGGGGGATTCGGCCCGGGGCCCCACGCTCTGCCGCGAGCATCCCCCTGTCTCCCGACGCGTTCGGTGACGCACCCGGGATAATGCGGTCATGCCTTTGACCGGACCGGGATACGAGCGGCTTTCACACACCACCCCGACAGTCGACAGTGAAGGGGGCGGCCGCTGGATCGCCTGCGACGAGTCCGGCTACGACGGAGAGGATCTTCTGAGCGAGGGCCTCCACATGATGGTGGCCGGAGTGGCTGTCGACGACGCGGAAGCCGAAGCCATTGTGAGCGACCTGCGCAAAAAGACCGGCGTCAAGCCCGCAGTCAAAGACCTGAAGTTCAAGCACTTCCAGCGGGGGGACCGGCTGGGAAAGCTCAGCCGCCTCTGGGAGAACGGCGGCGCACTGCACGGGCGTTGTTCGGTGTACGTCGTCGACAAGCGTTACGCCGTCATGAGTAAGGTCATCGACCTGCTGGTCGAAGAAGAAGCCTACCGAAGCGGCATCGACCTGCATGTGAACAGGCAGGCCAGAAAGGCGGCTCTGGCACTTGCCTGCGACGGTCGGCGCGCGCTGAAGGGCGACCGCTTCGACAAGCTGGGGCAGGCATTCGTTGCCTTCGCCCGCCGCAGGGATCCCGGCGACCGGCAGGCGGTCATCCAGAGCTTCTACGACCAGGTGGAGGCGGCCTGGACCGCATCGACCCGGCGCAACGTCACCGAGACTTTGCAATGGCTGCGCCGTACACGTGCCCACGCGGAGGCGCTCCACCTCGATGCGGCGCCGCAACAGCCGCCGCACCTGGAGCTTCTGGATACCGCCGTTGCGACTCTGGCAAGAGCCTGGAGTGAGCGTTTGGGAACGATCAGTGTGCTGGCTGACGAGCACCGAGAGCTCACGGACACCCGGCTGGAAGTGGCCAGAGATGTCCTGCGCACCGGGGCCGGTGCTACGCCTTCGTCCATGCACCGGCGCCTTCGGATCCAACGGATGGTGCGCGGGAGTTCCCATGACCACCCGTCCATTCAGCTTGCCGACCTGCTTGCAGGCGCTGCGGGAATCGTGGCCAAAGCCGGCACCGGCGAACCCACCTCTGCCGGCGTACTGCTGCGTCCGGTCATCCTGCCGCTCATCGAGCAGACATCCCTCGTCCCCACCGAAGGTCCTGACCCCTTCAGCAGTGGCCGGCGGTGAAGGCAGGACCTCCGCCGAATTAACGGAATGGCTACCTCCAGATCTTGTTCGAGCGCGACGATTCCGGCATGACCATTCGCTCGAAACATGTCAAATCCGCTTACTTCGCTCTGGCCGCGGTCGCCGTTCTCACGAGCGTGACCGCTCAGACCGCCGGCGCGGCTCCGACGTTCCACTCGACGCACTCGGCCCCCGCGCGCGGGACCTCGCACCGCATTCCGTTCACCGCCGCCGTGGTCACGGCGCAGGATGACGGCTCGTACAAGATCACCTGGAAGGCGCCGGGTGTGAAGCGCGTCGCCGTCCACGCCAACGGCAGGGTCGTCGCCACGGGGGGTTCGACCGGTTCGGTGATGGTCAGGGGCCTTCCCGCCACCGCCGACCGGCAGTGGTTCGACCTGGTGCCCGACAAGGGTGACAAGCTCCATCTGGCCGACCGGCTGGTGAAGCTTGACGGGATGGACAACTTCCGAGACGTCGGCGGCTACCGCACCGCCGACGGCCGGTGGGTGAAGATGGGCGTCGTCTACCGTTCGGGCGCCCTGAACAACCTCACCGCAGCCGATCTGGCCAAGCTCAAGCGCCTCGGCATCTCCGTCGACTACGACCTGCGCATGACCTCGGAGCGGACCGCCGGACCGGACCGCCTGCCCCGGGGGGTGCGCTATGTGGTCGCCAACGTCACCGGCGACTCCGCCGGCACTGGCCTGCCCACGACCGTCGCGAGCGCCGAACAGTTGATGACCGACGGCGAGAAGTCGATGGTCAGTTCCGCCACCGCCAAGGACGCCTACTCCCAGGTGTTCGGCGGGATCGGCGCGGACGCCGACGGGGTGCTTTACCACTGTTCGGCCGGCAAGGATCGCACCGGGTGGGCGAGCGCCGCGCTGCTCACCGCGCTGGGCGTGCCCCGTGAGACCGTGTACACGGACTACCTCGCCTCCAACACGTACCGCGCGGCGTCCAACGCCGCGGCCCTGGCCGCGATGGCGCCCGCCCAGGCCGCCGTGTACAAGCCGCTCCTGGACGTGCGTCCGGAATACCTGGACGCCGGTTTCCAGGAGGTGAAGGACGCGTACGGATCATTCGCCTCGTACGAGAAGAAGGCGCTCGGTCTGGACGCCAAGGACATCAACAAGCTCAAGTCCCAATTGCTGATGAACTGACAGGCGGGCGGAAGCCGGCCCGCCGTGGATGTCGGGCCCGACACGTCCTGGCGGGCCGGGGGCGTTCAGGCGCGGGCGCCCGCGCGTTGGGTGACGGCGATGCAGACGAGGACCGCGAGTGCTGCCACGACCGCTGCCGGGGGGAGGTGTTCGCCCAGGAGGAGTACGGCCCAGACCAGGGTGAGCAGGGGTTGGGCGAGCTGGAGTTGGCTGGCGCGGGCTATGCCGATCGACGCCATGCCCCGGTACCAGACGTAAAGGCCGAAGAAGGTCGACACCGAGGCCACCCAGACGACCCCGATCACGCCGTGGGGCGAGAGGTGCACCGGCTCAAAGGACAGGGCCGTCGCCGCGCCCGCCACCGAGAGCGGCAGGCATCCGATCAGCGCCCAGCCGATCACGTGCCAGCCGGGCATCTCCCGGGCCAGCCGCCCGCCTTCGGTGTAGCCGGCCGCGCAGACCAGCAGCGCGCCGAAGAGGTACAGGTCGCCGGAGGACAGGGTGCCGCCGCTCTGCTGGACCGCGAAGGTGAGGACCACGGCCGCGCCCGCGACGGCGGCCCACCAGAACGCGCGGGACGGGCGGCGTCCTGTCCGCAGGGTCGCGAAGGCCGCCGTGGTCAGGGGCAGCAGCCCGACCACCACGGCCGCGTGCGCGCTGGTGGAGGTCTCCAGGGCCAGGGTCGTCAGCAGCGGGAAGCCGACCACCACCCCACCCGCGACCACCGCGAGACCGGCCCAGTGCCGTCGCGCGGGCACCGGGACGCGCAGGGCGAGCAGGAAACCGCCCGCCAGGAGCGCGGCGAGGGTGCCGCGGACGGCGACCAGGGACCAGGGGCCGAAGCTCTCCAGGCCCCACGCCGTGGAGGGGAAGGTGAGGGAGAAGGCGAGGACGCCCAGTACGGCGAGGAGGGTGCCGGAGCGGGCGGAACGGGCGGAGGGGGTGGTGGCGGTGGTCGGCGGGGCGTTGCCCACTGCTATCGAGGTGGCCGTAGTAGCGCTATCCTGTGCCGTCATGCAAGAGCGTAGCAGTGTGTGGGAATTGGCCGATGTCCTGCGCGACGAACTGAACCGCTACCCGCCCGGTGGAAAGCTGCCGTCAAGTCGCACCCTGGTCGAGCGTCACCACGTCTCCCCGGTGACCGTCTCGCGCGCCCTCGCCCGCCTCGCGGCGGAAGGGCTGGTCGTCACCCGGCCCGGCGCCGGTGCCTTCCGGGCCGCCGCACGGCCGACGGCCCCGCCCGCCGGTGACACCTCCTGGCAGGAGGTCACGCTGAGCGCGGACGCGCAGGCCGAACTCGTCCCCCGGGCGGTCGACGCCTCCGCCGTCCTGGTCACCCTCGCCGCGCCCGCGCCGGGGGTCGTGGAGTTCAACGGCGGCTATCTGCACCCCTCCCTCCAGCCCGAACAGGCCATGGGCGCCGCCCTGGCACGGGCGGGCCGCCGCCCCGGCGCCTGGGGACGGCCCCCCGTCGAGGGCCTCCCGGAACTGCGCGAGTGGTTCGCCCGCTCGGTCGGGGACCGCTGCACGGCCGCCGAGGTACTGGTCACCGCGGGCGGCCAGAGCGCCCTCACGACGGCGGTACGGGCTCTCGCGCCCCCGGGCGCCCCCGTCCTCGTGGAATCGCCCACCTATCCCGGCATGCTCGCCATCGCGCGCGCCGCCGGACTGCGGCCCGTGCCCGTGCCGGTGGACTCCGACGGCGTACGGCCCGAGCTGCTCGCCGAGGCCTTCCGGGCCACCGGGGCACGGGTGTTCATCTGCCAGCCGCTCTTCCAGAACCCCACCGGGGCCGTGCTCTCGCCGGAGCGCCGACCCCAGGTGCTCCGGATCGCCCGGGAGGCCGGCGCGTTCGTCGTGGAGGACGACTTCGCCCGGCGGCTGGTCCACGAGGACGCGGGCCCGCTGCCCGCGCCGCTCGCCGCCGACGACCCGGACGGCGTGGTCGTGCATGTCAGTTCCCTCACCAAGGCGGCCTCGGCGAGCCTGCGGGTCGGCATGCTGGCGGCCCGGGGCCCCGTCCTGGAACGGCTGCGCGCCATCCACGTCGTCGACACCTTCTTCGTACCGCGCCCCCTCCAGGAAGCCGCCCTGGAACTCGTCGGATCCGCCGCCTGGAGCCGCCATCTGCGCGCCCTCGCCGGGGCGCTGAGGTCCCGCAGGGACACCATGGCCGCCGCCCTGCGCCGGGAGCTGCCCGAGCTGGCCGTACCGCACCTGCCCGCCGGCGGGCACCACCTCTGGGTCCGGCTCCCCGACGGCACCGACGAACCGGCCGTCGTCTCCGCCGCCCTGCGCGCCGGGGTGGCCGTCACGCCGGGCCGCCCGTACTTCAGCGCTGAGGCACCGGCCGCGCGGCTGCGGCTGAGCTTCGCCGCCGTGGCGGGTCCTGCGGAGATCCATGAAGGGGTACGGAGGCTCCGCACCGCCTGTGACGAGGCACTCGGGGCTGTCCGGGCCTGACGGCAACGAGTGCGGCGCGCGGCCGGCGGGAGGGCGCCGCGAGCGCGCCGCGAGGTAGGCGGGCCGCTGCCCGGAGGGGACCGGACCGCATATGTCGCGCCCATATCCCGAAGCGTTTCTCCACCCGCCTTCCACTGACTCTTGACCAGGTCGCCGTTCGGATCCACGATCACGGCCATGAGTGTTCGGGTCACCTTGGTCGCCGCCGCGCGCAGCTCGGACCTGTTCGACGAGCGCTTCGACGAGGACCGCCCTCTGGACCGGATCGGCTGGCACGAGATCCAGCTCGTGGCGCACAGCCTGGTGCCGCTGGCCGCCGCCGATCTCCGCTACTGCTCACCCACCCCGCGCAGCCGTGCCACCGGCGACGCGCTGGGCTACGCCCCGATGGCGCAGCCCGCCCTGCGGGACTGCGACATGGGCCGCTGGCGCGGGCTCACCTTCGCCGAGGCGGCGGCGCGCGAACCGGCCGCCGTCGACGCCTGGCTGGCCGACCCCCGGGCCGCACCGCACGGCGGCGAACCGCTGCTGGCCTTCATCTCCCGGGTGGGCGGCTGGCTGGACACCCGGCCAGCGCAGGACATCATGGCGATCGTGGCGGTGGCCGAACCGGCGGTCGTCCGGGCGGCGGTCGTCTACGCGCTGAACGCCCCGCCCCGTACGTACTGGTACCTGGACGTCCGCCCGCTCTCCACCGTCACCCTCACCGGCGCCCCCGGCCGCTGGAACCTACGCCTGGACCCGGGCCCGTGACCGGGCCCGTAACGTCACGGGCCCGGTCACGGGCCCGCCCCGAGGTACGGATCCCCCCTCCGCTCAGGCCGCGCCCAGCGTCTCCAGGATCTGCTCCCCGTACTTCGCCAGCTTGTTCTCCCCCACCCCGTTCACCGTGCCCAGCTCCGCCAGCGTCGACGGGGACAGCACCGCGATCTCCCGCAGTGTCGCGTCGTGGAAGATCACATACGCGGGCACGCCCTGCTCCTTCGCCGAGGCGGCGCGCCAGGCGCGCAGCGACTCGAACACCGGCACCGCCTCGGCCGGCAGATCCACCGGAGCCGCGCGGTTCCTGGCCGTCTTCTCCGCCCGCGCCGGGCGAAGCGCGCTCTCGGGCTCCCGCCGCAGGACGACGGGCCGCCGCCCGCCCAGCACCTCCGCGCTCTCGTCCGTGAGCGTCAGCGTCCCGTACTCGCCCTCGACCGCGACGAGGCCCTGCGCCAGCATCTGCCGGGCCACGCCGCGCCATTCCGCCTCGCGCAGCTCGGTGCCGATGCCGAAGACGCTCAGCGCGTCGTGGTCGAACTGGATGACCTTCGCGGTCTTCTTGCCCAGCAGGATGTCCGTGATCTGCCCGGCGCCGAACTTCTGGTTGCGCTCGCGCTTGAGCCGTACCACCGTCGAGAGGAACTTCTGCGCGGGCACCGTGCCGTCCCAGGACTCCGCCGGGGTCAGGCACGTGTCGCAGTTCCCGCACGCGGTGCTCTTCTGGCCGAAGTACGCCAGCAGGCGGACCCGGCGGCACTCGACCGTCTCGCACAGCGCGAGCATCGCGTCCACGTGCTCGCCCAGCCGCCGCCGGTGCGCGTCGTCGCCCTCCGAGGTCTCGATCATCTTCCGCTGCTGGACGACGTCCTGGAGCCCGTACGCCAGCCAGGCCGTGGAGGGCAGCCCGTCACGCCCGGCGCGGCCGGTCTCCTGGTAGTACCCCTCGACCGACTTCGGCAGGTCGAGGTGGGCCACGAACCGTACGTCCGGCTTGTCGATGCCCATGCCGAACGCGATCGTCGCCACCATCACCAGCCCGTCCTCCCGCAGGAAGCGCGACTGGTTCGCGGCGCGCGTCCGGGAGTCCAGACCCGCGTGGTACGGCAGGGCGTTGACGCCGTTCTTCACCAGGAACTCGGCGGTCTTCTCGACCGACGCGCGCGACAGGCAGTAGACGATCCCCGCGTCCCCGGGGTGCTCGGCGCGCAGCAGCTGCAACAGCTGCTTCTTCGGGTCGTTCTTCGGCGCGATGCGGTACTGGATGTTGGGCCGGTCGAAGCTCGCGACGAAGTGCCGCGCGTCCTGGAGCTTGAGCCGGGACGCGATCTCCCCGTGGGTGGCCTCGGTGGCCGTCGCGGTGAGCGCGATGCGCGGCACGTCCGGCCACCGCTCGTGCAGCGCGGACAGGGCGAGGTAGTCGGGGCGGAAGTCGTGGCCCCACTGGGCCACGCAGTGCGCCTCGTCGATCGCGAACAGCGAGATCGTGCCGCGCTCCAGCAGCCGTACGGTCGCCTCCACGCGCAGGCGCTCCGGCGCCAGATAGAGGAGGTCCAGCTCCCCGGCCAGGAACTCCGCCTCCACCAGGCGCCGTTCGTCCATGTCCTGCGTCGAGTTCAGGAACCCGGCCCGCACCCCGAGCGCCCGCAGCGCGTCGACCTGGTCCTGCATGAGCGCGATGAGCGGCGACACCACGACCCCGACCCCTTTGCGGACCAGCGCGGGGATCTGGTAGCAGAGCGACTTGCCGCCGCCGGTCGGCATCAGCACGAGCGCGTCACCGCCGTCGACCACGTGGTCGATGATCTCCTGCTGGCTCCCTCGGAAGGAGTCGTAGCCGAAGACGCGGTGCAGCACCCGCAGGGCGTCGCTCGTCCCCGCGTCGCTGATCTCAGGGCCGCCCACCTCAAGGAGGGGGCCGATGTCGGAACCGGTGCCGGGAGTGCTCATTCGCCGAGTCTACGAGGATTGCCGGCCCGGCTTCCCGGCCTGTGGACAACTCCGCCCGGCGCATGTGGACAACTGCCGGGAAGCGGCGATCACGGGCAGACGATCAGCCCTACCCCTACAGCTACCCCTACCCCTACACGTCCCGCTCCACCGGGAGCCACAGTTCGGCGTCCGCCTCCGTCCCGTCCGGGGAGAGCCGGGTGCGCAGGATCTCCGGCCCGGGGCGGGTGCGGTACGGATTCGAGGGGAACCACTCCGCGTACACGTCCCGCCACAGGTGCTGGATCGCCTCCGGCACCGGCCCCGAAGCGGTGAAGACCGCCCAGGTGCCGGCCGGGACGGCGAGAGCGGTGGTGCCCTCGGGGGCCGCCGCGGAGGTGATCACTCCGTGGTAGTAGTCGAGTTCGGTGCCCTCGGCACGGCTCGGGTCCAGGTCGTCGCAGACCGCGACGGTGCCCTGCGGTTCCTGGTCCGACAGTTTCTCCAGGCTCTCCCGCACCCCTGGGTCGATCCCGCGGACAAAATCGATGATGGCCTGGTTCGGTCCCACGTGGACCAGGGGGACCCGGGCCTTGAGGCCGACGACGGTGAAGTCCGGCCTGTCCACGACGCGATAGCGCATGCTGCTGCTTCCTTCGACGGTGAGGCGGAAGGTCAGCCGGGGCTGGGAGACGAGCGCGGCGCCGGTACGGCGGGCCTCGCCGGGTCCGACACCGTGCACGGCACGGAACGCCCGCGCGAACGCCTCGCCGGAGCCGTAGCCGTACCGCACCGCGATCTCCAGCAGCGAGCCACGCCCGCCGAGCACCTCGGCGCCCGCGACCGTGAGCCGCCGGCGCCGTACGTACTCCGACAGCGGCATGCCCGCGAGCGCGGAGAACATCCGGCGCAGGTGGTACTCGGACGTGGCCGCGGTGCGCGCGAGCGCTGCCCCGTCGACAGCCCCGCCGAGGTCGCCCTCGATCTGCTCCATGGCCCGGTTCAGCCGCTCCAGCATGCCCGGCCCCCCTTCCTCGTGACACCCACCACGCTAGGAGGCAGGCCCCCGCCGGACCCGACATCCTGTGCCCGTTCCGATCGGGTACGGCCCTGCTGACGAAGCCGCCGCCCACCCCGTACGTGCCGTCCGTGTTCGCGGACAGGGACGGTCCGACCAGGCTCGTCCGGCGGCCGGTGGTGGTCGAGAAGCGCAGGGTCCAGTGGCTCGTGAACGGAAAGAGGGCGGGCGGCGCCGGCTCGGCGTGCGCCGCCTCGGTCGTCCGTACGCCCGTCGACGAGGGCCGCGCCGTGGAACGGCTCCGTGCCGCGGACCGACCACCTCCTTTCGTACGACCACGCGCTGATCACCAGCGGCTCAAGGTGCGGGGGCCGGGCCGGCGGGTACCCCGACGGGGCGGAGCACCATCAGCGACTCCTCCCGGCGGGCCACCATCGCGAAGGGGAACCGGTCGATCTCCGAGCAGAGGCCGACGTCGTCCGGGTGGTAGCCGCTCCGCAGCCCGCCGGCGAGGTCCGCGGCGGCTCGGGACATCCTCGCGCGGCGGAGGTACGGAGCCGGGTCGACCTCGCCTCCTCCCATCCGCCGGCCGATGTACTCGGCGCAGGCCAGGTCCTCGTCCGCCCGGCCCCCCTCGCCGGTGACCACGAACGTCACAGGCCCGGACTCCTCACCGCGCAGGAAGCGGGCGGTCGCGCCGGCCACCACGAAGCTCGCGCACAGGACCAGCGGCGCGTCGGCGACGGCCAGCGCGCCGACGGTCCCCGCCGTCGTCTTCTGCACCAGCGTCCGGCCGCCGAAATCGCGTGACCGGAGCAGTCCGGGAGAGTTCACCGCGTCGAAGCCCGCCGCCGGCGCCCCGTCCTTCAGGGCCAGCCAGCCGGAGTTGCTCTCCTTCAGGGCGAGTGCCTCGCTCTCCGTCGAGGCCAGGACGATCCTCTCGACGCCACGCGCGAAGGCCCAGGCGGCCACGGTGAAGGCGCGCATGACGTCGATGACGACCGCGACACGAGGAACGCCGGTCAACTCCGGGATGCCGACGAACTGATGATCCATCGCGCCATTCTGACGCCCCCGGCACCGTCCCCGCCCCGGCTTTTCGCATCGTGCTGACCGCCCCCGGCCGCGGGGCACGTACCGTACTCCACGCCCGACGCGCACCCGCCCCCGCAAGCCCGTTGCGATGCCCCTGCTTCGCCCGCCCTTCGCCGGCCACGGGGACCCCCGCACCGGGCTCACCGCAAGCACCTCATTGCATAAAGCTGCGGTGGAACGTATAGTCATGCCATTGCCGAGGAGGGCTCTTCGATGGTGGCACAGACGGTACGCGTAGCGGTGGCCGGGGCGAGTGGGTACGCGGGTGGGGAGTTGCTGCGGCTGCTCCTCGGGCATCCCGGGGTTCGTATCGGCGCCCTGACCGGGAATTCCAACGCCGGGCAGACGCTCGGGGCGTTGCAGCCGCACCTGCTGCCGCTGGCCGGCCGGGTGCTGGAGGTGACCTCCGCCGAGGTGCTCGCCGGGCACGACGTCGTCTTTCTGGCGCTGCCCCACGGGCAGTCCGCCGCCGTCGCCGAGCAGCTCGGGGACGACGTCCTCGTCATCGACGTGGGCGCCGACTTCCGGCTCCAGGACGCCGCCGACTGGGAGAGGTTCTACGGCTCCCCCCACGCGGGCACCTGGCCCTACGGGCTCCCCGAACTGCCGGGCGCCCGCGCCGCGCTGGAGGGGTCCAAGCGTGTCGCGGTGCCCGGCTGCTACCCCACGGCCGTCTCCCTCGCGCTCTTCCCCGCGTACGGGGCCGGGCTCGCCGAGCCCGAGGCCGTGATCGTCGCCGCGTCCGGCACCTCCGGCGCCGGCAAGGCCGCCAAGCCGCACCTGCTCGGCTCCGAGGTCATGGGGTCCATGTCGCCGTACGGCGTCGGCGGCGGCCACCGGCACACCCCCGAGATCGTCCAGAACCTCAGCGCCGCCGCCGGCGAACCCGTCACCGTCTCCTTCACCCCCACCCTCGCCCCCATGCCCCGCGGCATCCTCGCCACCTGCTCCGCCAGGGCCAGGCCCGGCACGACCGCCGGGGACGTACGGGACGCGTACGAGAAGGCCTTCGCGGACGAGCCGTTCGTCCACCTGCTCCCCGAAGGACGCTGGCCCGCCACCGCGTCCGTCCACGGTTCCAACGCCGTACAGATCCAGGTCACGTACGACGAACACGCGCACCGCATCATCGCGATCAGCGCCATCGACAACCTCACCAAGGGCACGGCCGGCGGCGCCCTCCAGAGCATGAACATCGCCCTCGGCCTCCCCGAGGACACCGGACTCTCCACGATCGGAGTGGCACCTTGAGCGTCACCGCAGCGCAGGGATTCACGGCGGCGGGCATCGTCGCCGGAATCAAGGAGAACGGCAACCCGGACCTGGCCCTCGTGGTCAACCACGGCCCCCGCCGCGCCGCCGCCGGTGTCTTCACCTCCAACCGCGTCAAGGCCGCGCCCGTCCTCTGGTCCGAACAGGTCGTCAAGGGCGGGGAGATCTCCGCCGTCGTCCTCAACTCCGGCGGCGCCAACGCCTGTACGGGACCCCAGGGCTTCCAGGACACCCACGCCACCGCCGAGAAGGCCGCCGAGGTGCTGAGCGCGGCGGGCGCCGCCGAGCACAGTGCCGGGGAGATCGCCGTCGCCTCCACCGGGCTCATCGGCCTGCTCCTGCCGATGGACAAGCTCCTGCCCGGCGTCGAGAAGGCCGCCGCCGCGCTCTCCCCGCACGGCGGCGAGAAGGCCGCCGTCGCCATCAAGACCACCGACACCGTGCACAAGACCGCCGTCGCGGGCGGCGACGGCTGGACCGTCGGCGGCATGGCCAAGGGCGCGGGCATGCTCGCCCCCGGCCTCGCCACCATGCTCGTCGTCCTCACCACCGACGCCGACGTCGAGGCCCCCGCCCTGGACACCGCGCTGCGCGCCGCGACCCGTACCACCTTCGACCGGGTCGACTCCGACGGCTGCATGTCCACCAACGACACCGTCCTCCTGCTGGCCTCCGGAGCCTCCGGCGTGACACCCGCGTACGACGAGTTCGCCGAGGCGGTCCGTACGGTCTGCGCCGACCTCGCCCGGCAGCTCATCGGTGACGCGGAGGGCGCGTCCAAGGACATCAGGATCGAGGTCGTCAACGCCGCGAGCGAGGACGACGCCGTCGAGGTGGGCCGCTCCATCGCCCGCAACAACCTCCTCAAGTGCGCGATCCACGGCGAGGACCCCAACTGGGGCCGGGTGCTGTCCGCCATCGGCACGACGGGCGCGGTCTTCGACCCCGACCGGCTGAACGTCGCCATCAACGACGTCTGGGTCTGCAAGAACGGCTCCGTCGGCGAGGACCGCGACCAGGTCGACATGCGCTTCCGCGAGGTGCGCATCACCGCCGACCTCGCGGCCGGCGCGGACTCCGCCGTCATCTGGGCCAACGACCTCACCGCCGAGTACGTCCACGAGAACAGCGCGTACAGCTCATGACCGACCCGAGCGACCTGACCGACCCGAGCGCCCTGGCCGACCTGATTGACCCGACCGACGTGACCGACCTCCCCGACCGGACCGATCCGCCCGCCGTCCCCACCGCCCGCAAGCACACCGCCCTCCCCAAGGCGCAGATCCTCATCGAGGCGCTGCCCTGGCTCACCCGCCACCACGGCAGGACCGTCGTCATCAAGTTCGGCGGCAACGCCATGATCGACGAGGACCTCAAGGCCGCCTTCGCGCAGGACGTCGTCTTCCTGCGCCAGGCCGGCCTCAAGCCGGTCGTCGTGCACGGCGGCGGACCCCAGATCAGCGCCCAGCTCGACCGGCACGGCCTGGTCAGCGAGTTCAAGGCCGGCCTGCGGGTCACCACCCCCGAAGCGATGGACGTCGTACGGATGGTCCTCGCCGGACAGGTCCAGCGCGAGCTCGTCGGCCTGCTCAACCAGCACGGCCCGCTCGCCGTCGGCATGACCGGCGAGGACGCCCACACCATCACCGCCGTCCAGCACCGCCCCCTGATCGACGGCGAGTTGATCGACATCGGCCGGGTCGGCGAGATCACCGCCATCGACACCGGCGCCATCGAGGCGCTGCTCGGGGACGGCCGGATCCCGGTCATCTCCTCCATCGCCCGCAGCGCCGACGACGGCCACGTCTACAACGTCAACGCCGACACCGCCGCCGCGGCCCTCGCCGCCGCCCTCGGCGCCGAGACCCTGATGGTCCTCACCGACGTCGAGGGACTGTACGAGGACTGGCCGAACAGCGACGACGTCATCAGCAGGCTCACCGCGAGCCAGCTGGAGAAGCTGCTGCCCGAGCTGTCCAGCGGCATGGTGCCCAAGATGGAGGGCTGCCTGCACGCCGTACGCAACGGAGTCACCACCGCCCGCGTCCTCGACGGGCGCGTCCAGCACTCGATCCTGCTGGAGATCTTCACGGACGAAGGCATCGGCACGATGGTCGTGCCGGACGCCCCGCAGGACCCCGTCACATACGAAGCCACACACGAAGTCACACACGAAGCAGCGGCCGAAGGGGGAGCACGGTGAGTACGGTGACCGGCAACGAGGAACTCGTAGGGCGCTGGCAGGGCGTCATGGCGGACAACTACGGGACGCCGCAGCTGTCGTTGGTCCGGGGCGAGGGCACCACCGTCTGGGACGCCGACGGCACGCCGTACACCGACTTCGTCGGCGGGATCGCCGTCAACGCGCTCGGCCACGCGCACCCGGCCGTCGTCGAGGCCGTCTCCCGCCAGATCGCGTCGCTGGGCCACGTCTCCAACCTCTATCTCGCCGAGCCGCCCCTCGCACTCGCCGAACGCCTCGTCCAGCTCGCCGGCCGCCCCGGCCGGGTGTTCTTCTGCAACTCCGGAGCCGAGGCCAACGAAGCCGCCTTCAAGATCGGCCGGCTGACGGGCCGTACGCACATGGTCGCCACCACCGGCGCCTTCCACGGCCGGACGATGGGCTCGCTCGCCCTCACCGGACAGGAGCCGAAGCGGACGCCGTTCCTCCCGCTGCCCGGCGACGTCACGCACGTCCCCTTCGGCGACGTGGAGGCGCTGCGGGCCGCGGTCACCGAGGAGACCGCGTTCGTGATCATCGAGCCGATCCAGGGCGAGATCGGCGTCGTCGTCCCGCCCAAGGGCTACCTGGAGGCGGCCAGGGAGATCACCCGAGCCACCGGCACGCTGCTCGTCCTGGACGAGGTGCAGACGGGGATCGGCCGGACGGGCCACTGGTTCGAGCACCTCGCCCACCAGGGCGTCGAGCCCGACGTCGTCACCCTCGCCAAGGGCCTCGGCGGCGGACTGCCGCTCGGCGCGGTCCTCGCGTTCGGCGAGGCCGCCGACCTGCTGCGGCCCGGCCACCACGGCACGACGTTCGGCGGCAACCCCGTCGCCTGCGCCGCCGGGCTCGCCGTCCTCGACACGCTGGCCGCCGACGGCCTCCTCGACCAGGTGAAGCGGCTCGGCGAGCGGCTGCGCGACGGGATCGAGGGGCTCGGCCACCCGCTGGTCTCCCATGTCCGCGGCGCGGGCCTGCTCCTGGGTATCGTGCTCACCGGGCCGCTCGCACCGCAGGTGCAGCGTGCGGCCCAGGACGCCGGTCTCCTGGTGAACGCGCCCGCCCCCGACGTCGTACGACTGATGCCCGCACTGATCATCGGCGACGACGAGGTGGACAGGTTCCTCCAGCTCCTGCCCGGTGTCCTCGACACGGCTACGGGGACGGACGATCCGGGGAAATGAGACAACGATGACCGAGGCCCAGGAACCTGAGCAGGGCGGGCAGTCCGTGCCGCAGACACGGACGGCCCGGCACCGCCGGATCGTCGACATCCTGAACCGGCAGCCGGTGCGCTCGCAGAGCCAGCTGGCGAAACTGCTCGCGGACGACGGGCTGAACGTCACCCAGGCGACGCTCTCGCGCGATCTGGACGAACTGGGCGCGGTGAAGATCCGAAACACCGGTGGTGAGCTGATCTACGCCGTGCCGAGCGAGGGCGGCTACCGCACGCCCCACGCCCCGCTGGGCGAGTCCGCCAAGGAGGAGCGGATGCGGCGCCTCTCCGGCGAACTCCTCATCTCCGCCGAGGCGTCGGCGAACCTGGTGGTCCTCCGTACGCCGCCGGGCGCGGCGCAGTTCCTCGCGTCGGCCATCGACCAGGCCGAACTGAGCGATGTCCTGGGCACGATCGCGGGGGACGACACGCTGATGCTGATCAGCCGTGACCCGGCGGGCGGGCAGGCGCTGGCGGAACACCTGCTGAAGCTGGCGCAGAACGACCGCTGAGCGGGGCGGGCCCCGACCGGGTGCGGGCTTCGAGGCGGTACGGGCTCCGCTCCCGTCGCGCGAATTCCTCGACGGTTCACGGTCACGTCATGGCGGGGATGATCATCCCGCCCGCCGGTCGAGCACAGTGGGTGCCGTTGCCCATGCGTACCCGATGGAAGTCCCTGGCCGGTGTCGCTGCCGCCGCCGTACTGACGGTCACGGCCGCGGCAGTCCCCCTTCTCGTCGAGCACGGGCGGACCGCCACCGCCGCCCCCGTTGCGTCCCACCGGGCGGCACCGGCCATCGACCGGATCCACGCCTCGTACCTCGACCACAGGCCCGGCGCCCCGGTCATGGTGGTCGCCCATCGCGGCTACTGGCGGGGCGCGCCGGAGAACTCGCTCCGGGCCGTCGACCTGGCGGTCGACAAGGGCGCCGAGGTGGTGGAGATCGACGTACAGCGTTCAAAGGACGGTCAGTTGGTCCTCATGCACGACGACACGGTGAACCGCACCACCGACGGCACCGGCCGGGTGGCCGACCTGACACTCGACCAGATCAAGGCCCTCCGGCTGCGGTCCGGTCTCGGCGGCGCGCAGGCCGCGCTCACCGACGACCGCGTGCCGACGCTCGCCGAGGCGCTGGCGGCCGTCAAGGGCCGGGCGATGGTCAACCTCGACAAGGGCTGGGCCTTCCGGGACCAGGAATACGATCTCCTGGCCGGCCTGGGCATGCTGGACCACGCCATCTTCAAGAGCTCCGCCCCCGTTCCCGAGGTGCAGGCCTTCCTCGACAAGGACCGGCGCATCCTCTACAGCCACGTGGTGGACGACGCGAACGCGGCCGGCGTCGGCGCGTTCACCGGCCGGAAGCCCCAGTCGTACGAACTCATCTTCGACCGCCTCACCGACCCGCAGATCCAGCCCGCCGCGACCGCGAAGGCGGCGGCGCTGGGGCGCGTGTGGATCAACACCATGTGGTACGGCCTGGCCGCCGGCTACACCGACGAGGCGTCGCTCGTCGACCCGGCGCGCGGCTGGGCCCCGGTGACCGACCGGCACGGCGCCTCGATGATCCAGACCGACAACCAGGAACAGCTGCTGAACTGGCTGGAGGCCCGCCGCCGCCACGCGCCGTGGCCCGTCGTCCCGGCCGGCGCGGTGCGGGTGCAGGCCGAGGACTACTCCTTCGGGGGCAAGGACGCCGGCTACCACGACACGGAGGACGACAACAAGGGCGGCGCGGCGAGGAAGTACGAGGGCGTGGACCTCTGCGACCAGGCCGGCGCGCTCGTCATGTGCTGGATCCGCGCCGGGGAATGGGTCAGGTACGAGGTGACCGTGCCCAGGACGGACGACTACCGGGTGTCGGCGCGGGTCTCGTCCCCGTACAGCCCCGCCGGAAAGTTCACGCTCAGCTTCGACGGGCGCCCGGCGACGGCCCCGTCGGACGTACGGAACACCACCTCGCACGACGCCTTCGAGCTCCAGGCCGTCGCGGGCAAGCAGCGTCTCACCCGGGGCACGCACGAGTTCGTCGTACGGATGGACGACGCCGCGTACCAGAACTTCAACATCGACTACTTCCAGTTCGACCGCGTCTGACGCGAGCCGGATCCGAACAGCCGTACCGCCAGGGGGTCCTCGCCCAGGAACGCCCGCAACTCCGACCGGTCGGGAGCGGTCGCGGGCCCCCGGCGGGTCACGGCGTACGCCGCCGCCGCGTTCGCGCCCCGGGCCGCCGT
>NZ_WWJY01000135.1 GCF_009865405.1 Streptomyces sp. SID3212
CGCGGTCGGTGCGCGGGGGCACGACGCCACGCGGCGTACGGCGCTGGCCGCCGCGGCCGAGCTGCGGCGGGCGGGCCGCTCGGCCCGGGTGCTGCCGGTGCTGCGGCAGCGGCGCGCGGTCGCCGACCAGGCGGCCCTGGGCGCCCCTCAGAGGCTGGCGAACCTGTCCGGCGCCTTGGAGGTCGCGGTCGGCGGTGCGCGGCTGCTGGAGGGCGGCCGAGTGGTGCTGGTGGACGATCTCATGACCACGGGCGCCTCGCTGGTCGAGGCGGCGCGGGCGGTGCGGGCCGGCACCCGGCCCGGTGTTCCGGGATTCGCGCAGGTGAGCGCGGCGGTGGTGGCCGCGCCGCCGCTGTCCTTCGAAATAAACCGGAACTGAAGCCGATCTTGCATCCTTCCTGGTGGACGGGGAAGGAAATCACCTGAACGGAGCTACATGCCGGTAGCGGGTGCCGACACCCGTCCGGGCGAGCTATGTTCGGTTGTGAGGAATGGTGGAAGCCGTGACTCACTGAATGCACTGGTCTGCTACGGCGTTTTTCAGCACCTCGGAATTTCGGGGGAGTGGGGAGCATGCCGTCGGGGGAGGAGGAGGTGAAAGTCGCCAAGTCCGAGGCTCCGGTGACTACTGGGGTCTGGTGCAACAGGGAGTAACTCCGCAACGAGGCGGAGTGATCCGGGAACGGAGTTCTGCGTGGACATCGTCGTCAAGGGCCGCAAAACAGAGGTGCCCGAGCGGTTCCGGAAGCACGTGGCCGAGAAGCTGAAGTTGGAGAGAATCCAGCAGCTCGACGGCAAGGTCATCAGCCTGGACGTCGAGGTCTCGAAGGAGCACAACCCGCGTCAGGCCAACACATGCGACCGGGTGGAGATCACGCTCCACTCCCGCGGGCCCGTCATCAGGGCGGAGGCGGCGGCCGCAGACCCGTACGCGGCCTTGGACCTCGCCACCACCAAGCTGGAGGCGCGGCTGCGCAAGCAGCACGAGAAGCGGCACAACCGCCGTGGGACCGGGCGGCTTTCGGCGGCCGAGGTCGCCGACGTCGTTCCCGGGGTGGCCCGGTTGAACGCGAACGGGGCGACGGTCGCCGACGAGGTACGTGCCGCCGTGCCCACCACCAGGATCGGTTCGCTGGAGGTGCAGGGCGAAGGTCCCCTGGTGGTCAGGGAGAAGAACCACGTCGCCGCACCCATGACGCTCGACCAGGCGCTCTACGAGATGGAGCTGGTCGGGCACGACTTCTATCTGTTCATCGACTCCGACACCAAGGAACCGAGCGTCGTCTACCGGCGCCACGCATACGACTACGGTGTCATCCACCTCCAGACGGACCCGTTGGCCGAGTCGCGGGCCGGCGACGCCGGCGGGGCTCTGGGTGGCTGAGACCGAACGGTCGGAATCCGGCTGAGACATGCCCCCCTGTGGTGCCCTTGAGGACTCTGTGAGCCCTCAAGGGCACCACGGTGTGGCGGCGGCGTCACCGTTCCGGGGCCCGGGCATGAAATCATGGCGTCGCAAGCCAACAGGTGGTCTGCGAACTGCGGTTGGCCGGCACTCATGAACTTCGGGCCATGGCCCTCAGGGGGAGGAACGATGGCGGACAGCTTCGGGCCGGTGCACCACACGGACGACGCCGGCCACAGGGTCGGGGGTCCGGGGTCGGACGCCGACACGGACCGGGGCGGGTCACGCAAGGAGCCGATCCGGGTCCTCGTGGTGGACGACCACGCGCTCTTCCGCCGGGGCCTGGAGATCGTCCTGGCCCAGGAGGAGGACATCCAGGTCATCGGCGAGGCGGGCGACGGCGCGGAGGCCGTCGACAAGGCGGCCGACCTGCTGCCGGACATCGTGCTGATGGACGTGCGGATGCCCAAGCGCGGCGGAATCGAGGCGTGCACCTCCATCAAAGAGGTGGCACCCAGTGCCAAAATCATCATGCTGACGATCAGCGACGAGGAGGCCGACCTCTACGACGCCATCAAGGCGGGTGCGACCGGTTATCTCCTCAAGGAGATCTCCACCGACGAGGTGGCCACCGCCATTCGCGCGGTGGCCGACGGGCAGTCGCAGATCAGCCCTTCCATGGCGTCCAAGCTGCTGACCGAGTTCAAATCGATGATTCAGCGCTCCGACGAGCGAAGGCTCGTTCCGGCGCCGCGTCTCACGGAGCGGGAGCTGGAAGTCCTCAAACTGGTCGCCACGGGAATGAACAACCGTGATATCGCCAAGGAGTTGTTCATCTCCGAGAACACCGTGAAGAACCACGTCCGGAACATTCTGGAGAAGCTGCAACTGCACTCCAGGATGGAGGCCGTGGTCTACGCGATGCGGGAGAAGATCCTCGAAATCCGCTGAATCCGCTGATCGACCGGATCCACCGGATCACCGGATTCGCCGACGGCCGGTGTGCGCGCCGACGCGGTCAGAGCGCGGTGAGCGCGTCCGCCAGGGCGCCGCGCAGTTCGGGCGCGTCGACCCGTTCCACCCGTACGTCCGAGCAGCCGACCCACTCCGCCGCCTCGCGCAGCGCCAGCGCCATCGGGAGCACGGCCTTCGAGGTGTCCAGGGAGACGTGCTTGGCGACGAGCGTCTGCCCCTCGCGCGCCGGGTCGACGCGGCCCAACAGCCGGCCGCCGGACAGCAGCGGCATCGCGAAGTAGCCGTACACCCGCTTGGGCTTGGGGACGTACGCCTCCAGGCGGTGGGTGAAGCCGAAGATCCGCTCGGTGCGGGCCCGCTCCCAGATCAGGGAGTCGAACGGGGACAACAGGGTCGTACGGTGCCGGCCCTTCGGCGGGCTCGCCAGCGCCTCCGGGTCGGCCCAGGCGGGCTTCGTCCAGCCCTGGACCGTCACCGGCACCAGGCCCGAGTCCGCGACCACGGCGTCGACCTGCTCGCCCTTGAGCCGGTGGTAGTCCGCGAGGTCCGCGCGGGTGCCGACACCCAGCGAACGGCCCGCGAGCCGGACCAGCCGACGAAGGCACTCGGTGTCGTCCAGGTCGTCGTGGAGGAGGTCGTCGGGGACGGCGCGCTCCGCCAGGTCGTACACCCGCTTCCAGCTCCGGCGGCCCGTGCAGACCACCTCGCCGTGCATCAGCGCCCGCTCGACGGCGACCTTGGCCTCCGACCAGTCCCACCAGGGGCCGCCGTTCTTGGCGCCGCCCAGCTCCGTCGCGGTCAGGGGGCCCTCCGCGCGCAGCTGCTTGATCACCGTTTCGTACGCGCCGTCCGCCAGCTCGTGGTACCAGTTCGGGCGGGCCCGGTAGGCGCGGCGGCGGAACGCGAAGTGCGGCCACTCCTCGATCGGCAGGATGCAGGCCGCGTGCGACCAGTACTCGAAGGCGTGCGGGCGGTTCGGCGCCCCGTCGGCGCCCGGGGGCGTCCAGTACGCGTCCTCGACGGTCCTGCGGCCCACCGCGCCCAGGCGCGCGTACGGGATCAGCTCGTGCGAGCGGGCCAGCACCGAGATCGTGTCCAGCTGGACGGCCCCGAGGTGGCGCAGCACACCCCGGACCCCGCCCCGCCGGTCCGGGGCGCCGAGGAATCCCTGGGCGCGCAGCGCGATACGGCGGGCCTCGTCGGCGGACAGCTCGGCGGCGGGGGGCGGCACAGTCGTCATGTCCGCACGATAGACGGGGGCACTGACAGCGGGCCGCTCGCGGGGGACGCCTGTGGGGACGCCCGTGGGGGACGCCCGCGAAGGACGGCTCAGGGCCGGGCGGGCAGGTACGGGTGGGTGCTCGGCAGGCCGACGTCGGACGGGAGCACCGCGCCGATCCAGCAGTCACGCAGCGTGCCCTTGTTGAGCAGCCCCGCCCGCAGCGTGCCCTCGATCACAAAACCTGCCTTCTCGGCCACCGCGCGTGAGCCGGTGTTGCCCACCTCGGCGCGCCACTCCAGACGTATCGCGCCCAGCGTCGTGAAGGCGAACCCGGTCAGCGCGGTGACGGCCTCCGTCATGTAGCCGTGGCCCCGGTGCTCCTTCGCCGTCCAGTAGCCGATCTCCCAGGTCCCGGACCTCGGGTGGTGCAGGGAGACGGCGGCGACCAGCGGTCCGTCGGACCCGCGCCGCACGGCGAAGGTGTACTCGGTGTCGTCGCGCCAGCCGTCCGGGACCATGCGTCCGACGAACTGTTCGGCGTGCTGGCGCGCGTACGGCGAGGGGATGGTCGTCCAGCGCCGGATCTCGGGGTCCTGGCAGGCTTCGAAGACGGCGTCCGTGTCGTCCGGGGTGAAGGTGCGCAGGGTCAGACGCTCGGTCGTGAGGGTGAGGGGCTCCATGTACGGATTCTGGTGATGGCCGGCCCGTGGCGCGAGCACTTTTTGTGTCTCACCGGCACCTTCCGCGCGTTCCGCGCGTTCTCCTTGCGGGTGACAGCAGGCCTGCGTGACAGCGGCCCTCCCGGCGCAGGCGGGTCCTCGCTTACGATGGCCGATGCGGTGGGGCCCGCCTGCCGTGCCCGCGCCCGTGTTCCTATACGACCCACGTGCCAGGCCCGACCGGCAAGGAGACCAGCCTCAGTGTCCGTCTTCAACAAGCTCATGCGTGCAGGCGAAGGCAAGATCCTGCGCAAACTGCACCGCATCGCGGACCAGGTCAACTCCATCGAAGAGGACTTCGAGAGCCTCTCCGACGCCGAGTTGCGGGCGCTCACCGACGAGTACAAAGAGCGCTACGCCGACGGTGAGAGCCTGGACGACCTGCTTCCCGAGGCCTTCGCGACCGTCCGCGAGGCGGCCAGGCGTGTCCTCGGCCAGCGTCCTTACGACGTCCAGCTGATGGGTGGCGCCGCGCTGCACCTCGGTTACGTCGCCGAGATGAAGACCGGTGAGGGCAAGACCCTCGTCGGCACCCTGCCCGCGTATCTGAACGCGCTGTCCGGGAAGGGCGTCCACCTGATCACGGTGAACGACTACCTGGCCGAGCGCGACTCCGAGATGATGGGCCGCGTCCACAAGTTCCTGGGCCTCACCATCGGCTGCATCCTGGCCAACATGACGCCCGCGCAGCGCCGCGAGCAGTACGCGTGCGACATCACGTACGGCACGAACAACGAGTTCGGTTTCGACTACCTGCGCGACAACATGGCGTGGTCCCAGGAAGAGCTGGTCCAGCGCGGTCACAACTACGCGATCGTCGACGAGGTCGACTCGATCCTCGTGGACGAGGCCCGTACGCCGCTGATCATCTCCGGCCCCGCCGACCAGGCCACCAAGTGGTACGGGGACTTCGCCAAGCTCGTCACCCGCCTCGCCAAGGGGGAGGCCGGCAACTCGCTGAAGGGCATCGAGGAGACCGGCGACTACGAGGTCGACGAGAAGAAGCGCACGGTCGCCATCCACGAACCCGGTGTGGCGAAGGTCGAGGACTGGCTGGGCATCGACAACCTGTACGAGTCGGTGAACACCCCGCTCGTCGGTTACCTGAACAACGCGATCAAGGCCAAGGAACTCTTCAAGAAGGACAAGGACTACGTCGTCATCGACGGCGAAGTCATGATCGTCGACGAGCACACCGGCCGTATCCTCGCCGGCCGCCGCTACAACGAGGGCATGCACCAGGCGATCGAGGCGAAGGAAGGGGTGGACATCAAGGACGAGAACCAGACCCTGGCCACCATCACCCTCCAGAACTTCTTCCGCCTCTACGGCAAGCTCTCCGGCATGACCGGTACGGCCATGACCGAGGCCGCCGAGTTCCACCAGATCTACAAGCTGGGCGTCGTGCCGATCCCGACGAACCGGCCGATGGTCCGCATGGACCAGTCCGACCTGATCTACCGCACCGAGGTCGCCAAGTTCGCGGCGGTCGTCGACGACATCGCGGAGAAGCACGAGAAGGGCCAGCCGATCCTGGTCGGCACCACCTCGGTCGAGAAGTCCGAGTACCTCTCGCAGCAGCTCAGCAAGCGCGGTGTGCAGCACGAGGTGCTCAACGCCAAGCAGCACGACCGGGAGGCGACGATCGTCGCCCAGGCCGGCCGCAAGGGCGCGGTCACGGTCGCCACGAACATGGCCGGCCGTGGTACGGACATCAAGCTCGGCGGCAACCCCGACGACCTCGCGGAGGCGGAGCTGCGCCAGCGCGGCCTGGACCCCGTGGAGCACGTCGAGGAGTGGGCCGCGGCCCTGCCCGCCGCGCTGGAGAAGGCCGAGAAGGCCGTGCAGGCCGAGTTCGAAGAGGTCAAGGACCTCGGCGGGCTGTACGTGCTGGGCACCGAGCGGCACGAGTCGCGCCGTATCGACAACCAGCTGCGCGGTCGTTCCGGACGTCAGGGCGACCCGGGCGAGTCCCGCTTCTACCTGTCGCTGGGCGACGACCTGATGCGGCTGTTCAAGGCGCAGATGGTCGAGCGTGTCATGTCGATGGCGAACGTCCCCGACGAGGTCCCCATCGAGAACAAGATGGTGACGCGCGCGATCGCCTCGGCCCAGTCGCAGGTCGAGCAGCAGAACTTCGAGACGCGGAAGAACGTCCTCAAGTACGACGAGGTCCTCAACCGGCAGCGTGAGGTCATCTACGGCGAGCGCCGCCGCGTCCTGGAGGGCGAGGACCTGCACGAGCAGGTGCGGCACTTCATGGACGACACGATCGACGCGTACATCCAGGCGGAGACCGTCGAGGGCTTCGCCGAGGAGTGGGACCTGGACCGGCTGTGGGGCGCCTTCAAGCAGCTCTACCCGGTGAAGGTCACCGTCGAGGAGCTGGAGGAGGCGGCCGGGGACCGGGCGGGTATCACCGCCGAGTTCATCGGCGAGTCCATCAAGGACGACATCCACGACCAGTACGAGGACCGGGAGAACCAGCTCGGCTCCGACATCATGCGGGAGCTGGAGCGGCGCGTGGTGCTGTCCGTCCTGGACCGCAAGTGGCGTGAGCACCTCTACGAGATGGACTACCTCCAGGAGGGCATCGGCCTGCGGGCGATGGCCCAGAAGGACCCGCTGGTCGAGTACCAGCGCGAGGGCTTCGACATGTTCAACGCCATGATGGAGGGCATCAAGGAGGAGTCCGTCGGCTACCTGTTCAACCTGGAGGTCCAGGTCGAGCAGCAGGTCGAGGAGGTCCCGGTGCAGGACGCGGCGGAGCGTACGTCGCTCGCCAAGGACGCCAAGGTGCCCGCCACGCGTCCCGAGATCCGCGCCAAGGGGCTGGACGCCCCGCAGCGGCCGGACCGGCTGCACTTCTCCGCTCCCACGGTGGACGGCGAGGGCGGTGTCGTCGAGGGCGACTTCCAGAACGCGGACGGGCCGACGCGCTCCACGTCGGACGGGCTGACGCGCGCGGAGCGCCGCAAGGCGCAGAAGGGCGGCGGCACGCAGGGCGGGCGCCGTCGCAAGAAGTAGGTCCTGACGGGCCCTGAGGGGCCACGACGGACGACCGGGCCGGGATGCGCACACGTGGTGCGCGCCCCGGCCCGGTCGCATGTCCGGCTCAGGTCCGGTGTCCGGTTCAGGCTCGGTCGCCGCCCAGCTCGACCGCCGCGCACCGCCAGCGCAGATCGGTGCCCCGCTCCAGCCGGAAGGCGAGGGCCCGTACCTGTGCGCCCGCGGCGATGCTGGCGGACGCCTCCAGGACGCCGGGGCGCGGCTCGAAGCTCCGGCACGTACGGACGACGGGGTGCACGCCCCGCGCGCGCAGCGGGGTGCCGGGCGCGAGGCGTACGAGCTGCTCGTACGCCGGTCCGACGGTCTGGCCGAGCATCCAGTGGACCGGCCGCCGGCCGCTGAGGACGGCGAGCAGGCGCTCCGCGAACAGCTCGTGGGGCGGGACG
>NZ_WWJY01000136.1 GCF_009865405.1 Streptomyces sp. SID3212
GCACCACCGCCGACGAGGCCGAGGAACAGGCCCGGGCGCTCGTGCAGGCGATGGAGGACGCCGGCTGGGACCCGGCCGCCGCGCCCCGTATCGCCGCGGGCCACGGCCAGGCGGTCGCGGACATCCTCGACTTCGCCGCCCGCGAGGTCGTCCCGCGCCTGGCCGGCACCACCGACGAGATCGACCACGTGCTGCACGCGCTGGACGGCGGGTTCGTCCCGGCGGGCCCGTCCGGGTCCCCGCTGCGGGGCCTGGTCAACGTCCTGCCGACCGGCCGCAACTTCTACTCCGTCGACCCGAAGGCCGTCCCGTCCCGCCTCGCCTGGGAGACCGGCCAGGCCCTCGCCGACTCCCTCCTGGAGCGGTACCGCACCGACAACGGCGAGTGGCCCACCTCCGTCGGGCTGTCCCTGTGGGGTACGAGCGCGATGCGCACCTCGGGCGACGACATCGCGGAGGCCCTCGCGCTGCTCGGCATCCGGCCCGTCTGGGACGACGCGTCCCGCCGCGTGACGGGCATCGAGCCGATACCCGCCGCCGAGCTGGGCCGCCCCCGCATCGACGTCACCCTCCGTATCAGCGGCTTCTTCCGTGACGCGTTCCCGCACGCGATCGGGCTGCTGGACGACGCGGTCCGCCTCGCCGCCTCGCTGGACGAGCCCGCCGACACGAACTTCATCCGCGCCCACGCCCAGGCCGACCTGGCCGAACACGGCGACGAACGCCGCGCCACGACCCGTATCTTCGGCTCCCGGCCCGGTACGTACGGGGCGGGGATCCTCCAGCTCATCGACAGCCGCGACTGGCGTACGGACGCGGACCTCGCCGAGGTCTACACGGTCTGGGGCGGGTACGCGTACGGCCGCGAGCTGGACGGCCGCCCGGCGCGCGGCGAGATGGAGACCGCGTACAAGCGCATCGCGGTGGCCGCCAAGAACACGGACACCCGCGAGCACGACATCGCCGACTCGGACGACTACTTCCAGTACCACGGCGGGATGGTGGCCACGGTGCGCGCGCTCAAGGGCACCGCCCCGGAGGCGTACATCGGCGACTCGACCCGCCCCGAGACGGTCCGTACGCGCACGCTGGTGGAGGAGACCTCGCGGGTCTTCCGCGCCCGGGTGGTCAACCCGCGCTGGATCGAGGCGATGCGCCGCCACGGCTACAAGGGCGCGTTCGAGCTGGCCGCGACCGTCGACTACCTCTTCGGGTACGACGCGACGACCGGCGTCGTGGCCGACTGGATGTACGACAAGCTGACGGAGACGTACGTCCTGGATCCGGAGAACCGGCAGTTCCTCCAGGAGGCCAACCCCTGGGCGCTGCACGGGATCGCCGAGCGGCTGCTGGAGGCCGAGTCGCGCGGGATGTGGGAGAAGCCGGACCCGGCGGTCCTGGACGCGCTGCGGCAGGTGTTCCTGGAGACCGAGGGCGACCTGGAGGACAACGGCGCCGAGGACTAGCGCCGGGCGTCGACCAGAAGCGGCGGCCAGAAACGCGGGGCGGACGGGCCGGGCGGCGGGCGGACGGATCAGGTATCGGGGCGGACGGGCCAGGTAGTTGTACGGACCAGGTGGTGTCCGCCCCGTGTTTCCCCCGCCGTCACTTTTCCTTCACTGCGGAGACCGTCCCTCCGCTTAGCTTCCTCGGTGAAAGCTGTGCCATTCATGAGGAGCTGCTGTGAACACACGCGTGCTTGGTACGCGATGGGGCGCACCCGTCGCCGCGGCCGTGACCGCCGCCGTCGCGACGATGGTGCTCAACCCGACGCTCGGTGCGTCGGCCGCTGCTCCGCAGTCCGCGGCGAAGGCCAAGGCGCCCGCCGCGAAGAACGTCATCTTCATCAACGGTGACGGCATGGGCGCCTCGATGCGCGAGGCCGGCCGCCTGCACCTCGCAGGCCTGGAAGGCCAGTTGGCCATGGACCGCCTCACCGCGTCCGGCCAGCTCACCACCACCCCGCACGACCCGAAGGCCGTCGTGACGGACTCCGCCGCCGCGGCGACCGCATGGGCCACGGGGGAGAAGACGTACAACGGCGCGATCAGCGTCGACGTGGACGGCAACCCGCTGGCGACCCTGGGCCAGCAGGCCAAGGCGGCCGGCAAGGCCACCGGCCTGGTCACCACCGCCCAGGTCACCGACGCGTCCCCGGCGGCGTTCTTCTCGAACACCGCCGACCGCGGCAAGCAGGACGAGATAGCCCGCCAGTACCTCGACGTCAGCAAGCCCGACGTCATCCTCGGTGGCGGCGAGGACTGGTGGCTGCCCGCCGGTACGCCGGGCGCCTTCAAGGACAAGCCCGCCGAGGACACGTCCGAGGCGAGCAAGGGCACCAAGGGCAACCTGATCCAGAAGGCCAAGAAGGCCGGCTACTCGTACGTCACGAGTGCGAAGGAACTGGACAAGGCGAAGAACGGCAAGATCCTCGGCCTGTTCGCCAACGAGGAGATGTTCCAGCAGCACCCCGAGGGCCAGGGCGACGTCTACAGCCCGGTCGTGGACCTCGGGACCATGACCGGCAAGGCGCTGGGCAGCCTGGACAAGAACAAGAAGGGCTTCTTCCTCGTGGTCGAGGAGGAGGGCACCGACGAGTTCGCGCACTCCAACAACGGCACGCGCGTCCTCCAGTCGATGCAGCAGCTGGAGAAGGCCGTCGCGGTCGCCCGCGCCTACGTGGCGACGCACCCCGACACCCTCCTCGTCGTGACGGGCGACCACGAGACCGGCGGTCTCGCGGTCGAGGAGAACGACGCCACCGACGAGTCCGGGGACGCGATCTCGGCCGAGGACGGGCCGTTCACCATTCGCGGCAGCGACCGTACGTTCACGATCGACTGGACCACGTCGGGCCACACCAGCGTGGACGTCCCGGTGACGGCGAGCGGGCCCCTCTCGGACCGCTTCTCGGGCAAGCACCCGAACACGTACGTGCACGACGTGCTGCGTCAGGTGCTGGCGCCGCGCCGCTAGCAGTCAACGGTCAGCAGTCAGCGGTCAGCTGTCAGCAGGGCGAAGCGAAGCAGTAGGGACCGCGGGCCCCGGGGAGTGATCCCCGGGGCCCGCGGCCGTGCGCGACACGTGTCACCCGACGCCCGGCCGCGAATCCAGTTCGTCGGAAGAAACCGTTGATCAGTCAACTGACGTCCCCTAAGGTCGCGTTCATCGAACGACCGCCCCCGGTCGGGAGTGCGTCACCAGGAGCCCAGCCGTCCCCGGACGGCGCCGAACAAGGGAGATCCATCATGGTCAAGCACTACGTGAAGTACGCGTTCAGCACGCTCACCGCGGCCATGTTCGCCAGCATGGTCTGACGTTCGGCCCCGGCCTGGACCGGGAGGAAAAACCCGGTCCAGGCATCAGGAGGCCCCGTGTTCGGCACCGCCCTCAGTCAGCTCCGGTACGGCATGGCGGTCCTCACCAACCGCCGCATCCGCCCGCAGGACCTGGAACGCATTGCCCACGACCTGATCGCGACCCTCGCCGAGTTCGGCGAACCGGGGGCGGACTCGGCTCTGCTCCCCGGCCAGGCGGGCTCGGTCGACCCCGCCGTACGACGGACCGTCACGGAACGCAGCCTGCGCGCCACCGCCGTGGCCGCCGCCCGGCACACCGCCTACTACCGGCGGACGTTCGACGTCCTGGGACTTGACCCGGCCACGCTCACCCCGGAGACCTGGGACCGCGTCCCGGTCACCCCCAAAGAGGCCCTGCGCGGTCTGCCCGCCGCCTTCGTGTCCGCCGCCTCCACCCCCGCGCTGATGGCGCTCACCACCGGGACCAGCGGCACGCCCACCGCTGTCTGGTTCTCCCGGGACGAGGTGGAGATCTCGGTCGCCATGAGCACCGTCTCGGCCGTGCTCGGCATGGGCCTGCGGCCCCGCCACACCCTCGCGTACGCGGGCTGCTCCCGGGCGACCCTGCCCCTGCTCAACGTGGAGGAGTCGGTGACCCGCATCGGTGGTTCCTTCGTCCAGATCGGCACCGTGGACCCGGCCGTGGCGCTCGACCGGCTGGCCGCCCCGCTCGGCCTGCCGGGCAAGGCCCCGCAGATCACGCATCTGACGGTCTCCGCGTCGTACCTCTCCGCCCTCGTCGAGGAGGCGGAGCGGAACGGCTGGCACCCGTCGGACTTCGGCCTGGAATCCATCGGCGTCGGCGGCGAGGTGCTCTCCGACCCGCTGCGGGAGCGGGCCGCCGCCGCCCTGGGCGCCCGGATCACCACCGCGTACATGATGACCGAGAGCATTCCCTCGGGCGGTATGCCGTGCACGGAGGGACACCTGCACCACACCACCGAGTTCGGGCACCTGGAGATCCTCGACCCGGTGACCCACGAGCCCACGCCACCCGGGGCCGTCGGCGTCATCGTGCAGACGCCGTACGTCCCGTACCGGGACTGCACGCTGCTGCTGCGGTACGCGACCGGCGACCTGGTCGCGCGCCCCGAGACCGAACCCACCTGCGAGCTGGCCCACCTGCCCGCGACCTCGCCCGTCCTCGGACGCTGGTCGGGTCCGCGGAGCGTCGCCGTACCCACCCGGTCGGTGCTGAACCTGCTGGAGTCGGAACCGGACGTCCCGCTGCCGGCGCGCTATGCCCTGGCCGACGGCCCGGGAGCCGGCCGCGTGGGAGCAGACCGCGCGGGGACAGACCGTACAGGGGCCGACGGTCCGGGAGCCGACCGCCCAGGCAGCACCGTCCTCCATGTCCTCGTCCGCCGGCTGCCCGCCACCGCCCTCCTCGGCAGACTGGAGGAGCGGGCCACGGCGGCCGGCCTCGCGCTGGACGCCATCGTGCTCCACGACGACCCGGCCACGCTGCCACCGACCGGCCCGGTCCGTGCCGATCTGCGCGAGCACACCTTCGAGTCGGCCCGCCCCGCCGCCGTACGCGTCGCGAGCCCCGCGTGAGTACGGCCGCCGCCCTCGTGGGCCTCAACGGAGTGGTCGCCGCGATCACGGCGGCCGGTGCCGTCTACTTCACGCGCGTACGGATGCCCCGCCCCCCGGTCGGCAAGTACGAACTGCCCGACGTCGCCGTGATGACCGCCGTCGTGGTGGTGGCTCCGCTGGCGTATCTGTCCATGCCCCGCACCCTGGTGGCCGTGGTCTTCGGCCTGGTCCTGTGCGCGGCGCTCCAGTTCACCCTCGCGCCGCTCATCGGCGGCGGCCGGGCCTGGCTCGCCTCGACGGTCTCCGTGGCCGCCACCGCCGTGTGCGCGTTCGCCGACCTGCCGGTCGCCGTGACGGCCCTGACCGATGTCCTGCTCGCCGCCGCCGTGGTGGGCGTGGCCAACATGTGGGCGCAGAGCGGGATGCGCTCCCTCCACGCGGCGTGGTTCGCGGGCGTCCTCTGCTGTTACGACCTGGTGGCGACCGGACTCACCTCCCTCATGGACCGGTTCGCGGCCCAGGTCATGGGACTGCCGTTCGCCCCGCTGCTGGCGGTCACCCAGGGCAGGCCACCGGTGGCCCTCGGACTGGGCGACCTGCTGCTCCTGGTGCTCTTCCCGCTGGTGGCCCTCAAGGCGTTCGGCCGGGCCGCCGGCCTTCTCGCGGCCGGGGTCGGCGTGGCGGTGTCGGCGGGTGTCAGCCTGCTGTTCGGCCTGGGAGTGCTGACGGGGGCGTTCCCGCTCCTCACGGCCCTGGGACCGCTGATCGTGCTCCAGCACGTGCTGTGGTCACGCGCCAGGTCGGGCGAGCGGACCACGGCCGAGTGGCGCGCGGGAACACCGCGCCCGGCGGCGGTCGACATCCCCCGGGACCCCGACCCGGCGCTGCTCCAGGCCCTCGAACCGACCGGTGCGGACGCGCTGCGGGCGGACCTGTCCCCGGGCGACTGGCTCGCGGTGGTCGACGGCCGGGCGGTGGGCAGCGGGAAGTCGGCCGGTCAGGCCCGCAGGGACGCGCGGCTGCGCGGCTGTGAGTCGGTGCCGGTGGTACGGCAGCGGTGAGCGGCACTGTGACGCGGTTCCGGGTCAGGGGGATACGGACCTCCTCCAGGCCCTAGCCTGGCCGGGTGGCCCGAGTCGTGGAGTTGACTACGTACCCCGTCAAGGGATGCGCCGGTGTGGAGCTGACCGAGGCGCTGATGACCGAGGCGGGCCTCGCCCACGACCGCTGTTTCATGGTGGTCGACGGGGACGGGGTGTTCCGCAGCCAGCGGCGGGATCCGCGACTGGCGGTGATACGGCCGGGGATCGGCGCGAGCGGTGATCAACTGACGCTGGGGGTACGGGGCGTCGAGGACCTGCGCGCGGAGGGTCTCCGCATCGAGGATCCGCAGGTCGAGGACCTGTGCGTCGACGTGGACCGTACATCCCCGCCCGTCGACGTCGAGATGTTCGGTACGCCCTACCGCGCCGTCGACCAGGGCGAGGCCGCCGCCCGCTGGCTCACCCGCGTCCTGGGCGCGCCCAGCCGGCTCGTGCGCGTACCGCCCGACCACACCAGGGCGACCGACGGGCTGACCCCCGGCACCTGCGGCTTCGCCGACAGCGGAGCCGTACACCTCATATCCCGTGCCTCGCTCACCGCGCTCAACGCGCGCATCACGGAGGGCGGCGGCGCCGCGCTCCCCATGTCCCGCTTCCGCCCGAACATCGTCATCGACGACGACCGGGCGGCGGAGGACGGGGCCGGCACGGGCGACGCGTCCGTACCGCACCACGAGGACGGTTTCCGCCGGTTGACCATAGGCGACACGGAACTGGGCTTCACCAAGCTCGCCATCCGGTGCGCGGTCACCCTGGTGGACCAGCCGACGGGCGTACGGGTAGGGCCCGAGCCGCTGCGGACGCTCGCGCTGTACCGCAGGGCGACGGTGGGCGGGGTCGCGTTCGGCACCAAGTACGCGGTGCTGCGGCCCGGCAAGCTCGCGCTGGGGGACCTGCTGGACGTCACGGAGTGGGACGAGCCGCGGCTCTGACACGGGGGTACGGGCACAGGCGGCGGTTAGGCTGAGCCGGCCCGAGCCCCTGACCCGACCACGCGAGCCCATCGGCCCGAGCCCATCGGCCCGAGGCCACGCGAGCCCCCCCGACTCGCCCCCCGAACCC
>NZ_WWJY01000137.1 GCF_009865405.1 Streptomyces sp. SID3212
CGGGGACGGCCGGCGTGGTCGGCGCGGCTGCCGCGGACGCCTCGCCCGAGCTGCCGCCCGCGCCGAGCGCGAGTCCGATTCCCGCCGAGACGCCGACCGCACCGGTGGCGGCGAGGAAGGACCGGCGGTCGACCGCGGTGACTGCGGAGCGTATGCGTGACATGGTGCGGACTCCCCGAGTGCGAACGCGTCAGCAAGCGTGCCGGAGGTCGGCCCCCTGGCTACTCCTTGATGGTTGGCACCGGGTGTGGCCTGCGCGTGAACGACGTTCCAACGCTCGACACCCATCACCGCACAGGGATCACCGGCGGTGGCGAACCGTCGCCGGGCCCTCCCGCGCCGTACCGGAGCCGGTCACTCCCCGTTCATCGCCCGGGGAAGACGCGCCGCGCGCGGGACGCCGTTCGCGGCGACCGGACCCCCGGCCGTGCCCGAACGGTCACGACCGCTGTGCTCCAGCCATTTTGTTTTATCTGTTGACGAATTACTGAGGGTGCGCCAGCATCGCAGCGACTTTCCGCAGACATGACCAACTGCCAAAGCCAGTACAGGGAGAGCGACGCATGTCGACCCGTACCGCCCCGCTGCCCGTGCACAATCCGGGAACAGGCGAACTCCTCGGCGAGATCGAGGACAGCACTCCGGAGCAGCTGACCGCCGCCCTCGCCACCGCCGAACGCGGCCAGCGCGCCATGGCCGCCCTGCCCGCCCACGAGCGGGCCCGACTCCTCCTCCGTATCGCCGACCTGATCGAGGCCGAGGCCGCCGACCTGGCCCGGTTACTTGCCGCGGAGAACGGCAAACCCCTCTTCCAGACGACCGAGGAGGTCAAGGCGGCGATCCGGATCTTCCGCGGGTACGCCGGGGAGGCGACCCGGCTCTTCGGCCGGCAGATCCCCCTGGACGCCGTGCCGGGCCTGGAGCGCCACCTTGCCGTGACCGTCCGCGAACCCCTGGGCCCCGTCGCCGCCCTGGTGCCGTTCAACTACCCGGTCGAGCTGTACGCCCACAAGGCCGCCGCCGCGCTCGCCGCGGGCAACGCCGTACTCGTCCACCCGCCCGTACGCTGCCCGCTCGCCCTGGTGCGCATCGCCGAACTGGTCGCCCGCGCCGGCGCCCCCGAAGGCGCCCACCAGCTCCTCACCGGAGGCGTCCACGTCTCCCAGGAACTGGCCTCCCGGCCCGGCGCCGCCGCCGTCAGCCTCACCGGCAGCACCCACGCCGGCCGCGAGATCGCCCGCCGCGCCGCCGACACCCTCAAGAAGGTCCACCTCGAACTCGGCGGCAACGACGCCCTGATCGTCTGCGACGACGCCGACGTGGAGGCCGCCGCCCAGGCCGTCGTCCTCGGCCGGCTGGCCCGGGGCAACGGCCAGATCTGCTGCGCGGTCAAGCGCGTGTACGTCCAGGACGGCATCCACGACGCCTTCGTGGACGCGCTCCTCGCGGGCGCCGCCAAGCTCACCGTCGGCGACCAGCTGGCCGACGGCACCGACGTCGGCCCCCTGATCAGCGAGGAAGCGGCCGAACGGGTCGAGGCCGCCGTCGCCGCACTCGTCTCCGACGGCGCGCGCAAAGCGGCGGGAGGCGGACGCAGGGGCGCGTTCAGCGATCCCACCGTGCTCGTCGACGTCCCCGCCGACAGCCCGGCGCTCGCCGCCGAGATCTTCGGCCCGGTGGCGCCCGTCGCCCGGTTCACCGACCCCTTCGACGCCGTACGGATGGCCAACGAGTCCCCGTACGGGCTCCAGGCCGCCGTCTTCACCCAGGACATCCGGCGCGCCTTCCAGCTCGCCCACCGGCTGGACGTCGGCGGGGTCGTCATCAACGGCTCCACCGCGCTGCGCGCCGAGAACCTGCCCTTCGGCGGCCCCAAGGACACCGGAGGCTCCGCCGAGGGCCTGCACGACACGGCGCTGGAGTTCACCCGCCAGAAGACCATCGTGGTGATGGAGGCCCTCGGGTGACCAGCACGACCCGTACCTCCCCGGGGGCCCGGCCGCCCGCCCTGGAGATCCGCGGGGTGCGCAAGGCGTACGGCGCCACCGAGGTGCTGCACGGCGTCGACCTGACCGGGCACGCCGGTGAGGTCCTCGCCGTGGTCGGCGCCAACGGGGCCGGCAAGTCCACCCTGATCAAGATCCTGGCCGGCGCGGAACGGATGAGCGCCGGCGAACTCCTGCTCGACGGCGAGCGCGTCGACCTGCGCTCCCCGCACGACGCGCACCTCCACGGCATCCGTACGGTCCACCAGGAACTGACCCTCGTACCCGAACTGTCCGTCACCGAGAACCTCCTCATGGGCCACTTCCCGCGCAGGCTCGGCGGCCTCATCGACTGGCGGGCCGCCCATGCCCGCGCCCGGGACCTGCTGGAGTCCATCGGGTACGGAGCCATCGACCCCCGCACCCGGGCGGGCCGCCTCACGGTCGCCAGACAGCAGATGGTCGAGATCGCCAAGGCGCTGGTCAGCGAGGGCGGCGAGCCGCGCGTCCTCGTCCTCGACGAGCCCTCCGCCGTGCTGGCGGGCAACGACCTGGAGGAGCTCTTCGCGCTGATCCGCCGCTTACAGCAGCGCGGCGTCCTCGTCGTGTACGTCTCCCACCGCCTCGCCGAGGTGACCGAACTCGCCACCTCCATCGTCGTGATCAAGGACGGCCGGGCCGTCGCCACCACCACCCCCGACCGCACCGACGAGAACGAACTCATCCGCCTGATGGCGGGCCGCAGGCCGGGACAGCTCTACCCGGATCGCCGCCACGACCCGGGCGCACCGCTGCTCACCGTCTCCGGACTGCACCGCCCGGGGGAGTTCGCCGACATCTCCTTCACCCTGCGGGCGGGCGAGATCACCGGACTGTTCGGCCTGGTCGGCTCCGGTCGCAGCGAACTGGCCCGCTGTGTCTTCGGCGCCGAACCCGCCCGCTCCGGGACCGTCAGGACGGCCGGCGGCACCGCCGACCGCTTCCGCACCCCGCGTGAGGCGATCGCCGCCGGACTCGCCCTGGTCACCGAGGACCGCAAGCGCACCGGCCTGGTCCTCGGCCTGTCCACCGCCGAGAACATCGGCCTCACCACCCTGCGCGCCTTCACCAGGGGCCCCCTGCTCGACACCGGCGCACGCGGACGCCAGGTCGAGTCGATGGTGAGGCAACTGGACATCCGGCCCGCGCACTCCGCGAAACTCCCCGTCCGCGCGCTCAGCGGCGGCAACCAGCAGAAGGCCGTCCTCGCCAAATGGCTCCTCACCGGTCCGCGCGTCCTGCTGCTGGACGAGCCGACCCGGGGCGTGGACATGGCCACCCGCGCCGAGATCTACCGGATGCTCGACCGGCTCGCCAGGGACGGGCTCGCCGTCCTGCTGATCTCCTCCGACCTCACCGAGGTGCTGGGCGCCACCGACCGGGTGCTGGTGATGCACGAGGGCCGGATCGCCGCGGACCTCCCCTCGGACCGTACGACCGAGGACACCGTCCTCGCCCACGCGATCGGACACGCCGCATGACCGACCAACTGACCAAGCCCCCCGAGTCGAACGGCCCCGGCGAGCCGGCGCGGCCGGCCGGCGACGGGACCCCCGGGCGGCGGACGCCGAGGCTGATCGTCGCGGGGCGCGACCTCACCCTGGAGGCCGGGCTCGCCGTGCTGCTGATCGCGTTCGTCGCGATCGCGGGCTCCACCACCGACGCCTTCCTCACCGAGGGCAACATCACCAACCTGCTCAAGCAGATGGTCACCACCGGCCTGCTGGCCTACGGCATGCTCACCGTCATCCTCACCGGCGGGATCGACCTCTCCGTCGGCTCGGTGGTCGCCTTCTCGGGCATCGTCGCCGCCGGGCTGTCGTCCGGGCTCCCCGTCCCCGTCGCCATGCTGGTCGGCATCGCCTCGGGGATGGCCTTCGGCATGGTCAACGGGACCTTGGTGGCCCGCTTCCAGCTCGCGCCGTTCGTGGTGACCCTCGCCGCGCTCACCACCATCAGAGGCCTCGCGTTCGTCTACTCGGAGACGCCGGTGGCGCCCGAGAAGGAAGGCTTCTTCGAGCTGGGGTCCGCGGTCCTCGGCCCCATCCCCGTCTCCACCCTGATCATGCTCGGGGTCTTCCTGTTCGGCGGGATCTTCCTCAGCCGCACCCCGGCCGGCCGCTCCCTGGTGGCGATCGGCGGCAGCGCGGAGACCGTCCGGCTGGCCGGCATCGGCGTACGCCGCCACATCGTCCTCGCCTACACCATCAGCGGCGCCTGCGCGGGCCTCGCCGGGGTCATCCTCGCCAGCCGCGTCGGCATCGCCCAGCCCAGTGTCGGCACCGCCTTCGAACTCGACGCGATCGCCGCGTGCGTGATCGGCGGCGCGAGCCTGGCCGGCGGCAAGGGCTCCGTACGGGCCACCTTCGCCGGTGTCCTCGTCCTCGCGCTGATCAACAACCTGCTCAACCTCTACGACGTGCAGAGCTTCTGGCAGCAGGTGCTCAAGGGCCTGATCATCGTCGCCGTCATCCTCGTCCAGCGCACCGGAAAGGCACGAACCTCATGATCACGAAGAAAGCGTCCGGGGTCCTGGTGGCCGGAGCGCTCGCCGCGTCCCTCGCCGGCTGCTCCTCCGACGGCGGTACGGGAGGCAAAGGCGACGGTTCGTACACCGTCGGCATCGCCAACTTCACGCTCAGCGGCCCCTACTTCAACGGCATGGACCGGGCCATCAAGGCGCAGGCGAAGAAGAAGGGCGTCGACACCGTCAGCACCGACGCGGGCGGCGACGCGGCGAAGCTCGCCTCCAACGTCGAGGACCTGCTGAGCAAGGACGTCGACGCCGTGATCGTCTCGGGCGGCCCGCTGGAGTCCGCGCCCGCGGTCCTCAACTCCATCAAGGCCGCGGGCAAACCCGCCGTCCTGGTCGACCGCAAGTTCCGCACCGGCACGTACAGCAGCTGGATCGGCCCCGACAACGAGGCCATCGGCAAGCAGAACGGCCAGTTCCTCGTGGAGCGGCTCACCAAGGGCGGCACGGTCGCGCTCGTCAAGGGCGGCCCCGCCGACAACAGCATCGGCCAGGCCCGTACGAACGGGGTGAAGTCGGCGCTGGAGGGCGCCCCCGGCATCACGATCGTGGAGGCGCCCGACTTCGGCAACTGGAGCTCGGACGGCGGACTCACCGTCATGGAGAGCCTGCTCGCCTCGCACAGCGATCTCGACGCCGTCTTCTGCGAGAACGACGCCATGTGCCTGGGCGCCCAGCGCGCCATCAAGGACGCCGGCCGGGACAAGGAGATCGTGCTGGCCGGGGTGGACGGCCAGGCGGAGGCGCTCAAGGCCATCCTCGACGGCACCAACTACCTGGTCACCGGACTCAACGACGCCGACGTGATCGGCAGCCTCGGCCTCGACAGGACCGTGGACATCCTCGACGGAAAGAAGACCGAGAAGGACACGGTCGTCCCGTCCCCTCGTGTCACCAAGGAGAACGCCCAGAAATACTACGATCCGGAAGGCAATTTCTGATGACCCGCACTCATCGTTACGCGCTGGCGGGCCTGGTCTGCGGCGCGCTTGTCGTTCCCCTCACCCTCGGTACGGCCTCGGCCGCGCCGGACGAGGACGCGAGCACACGGGCGGCGGCCGTCCCGGCCGGCGCGCCCGCGGCTGCCGCCCCCAAGGCACCGGCCTGGCAGTTGCTGCACTCGGAGAACTTCAGCAAGCCGCTCGACCCGAACCGCACCCCGTGGACCCGTGAGACGTACAGCCAGCCGTTCGACACCATCATGGAGGACAACGGCCAGTGGTACCGCAACGACTACGGCCCCGCCTGGGACACCGCGTTCAACTCCTTCGCCACCTACCGCAAAGAGTTCAAGGTCGGTGACGGCGGCTGGCTCACCGCCTCGCTGTCCGCCCGCGACTGGAACAAGGACGGCCAGATCGAGAAGGCGCCCTCCATCACCAACGGCAGGGCGGGCGGCAAGACCGTCGCCCAGCTCAAGGTGCCCGACCACACCGGCGGCGCCATCTTCCGCCCCACCCAGGCGCTGCCCGACCAGTACCGCATCGAATACCGCCTGAAAACCCTGGACTTCGGCGGGAAGCGCAACGGCACCATCGACTACGGCAACCGCATCAACGGCTACAGCAAGGACGGCTGCAAGACGCAGCACCCCTGGGGCGAGGGCTCCAACAGCCCCGGCTGGGAGGGTGACGCGTCGGCGCCGTACTGCGAGTGGCAGGACGTCCGCGCCGGGAAGTACGGCTACAACGGCTTCCACTACCTGTCGATCGTCGACTTCGCGAACCCCGCGCCCCGCAACAACCACTTCTGGCACTACCGCCGCAAGGTCCTGATGGACTCCTTCGCCCAGCACCCCGACCGGGTGGGCACCGGCACCGGCGGGCGGGTCTGCAACTCCGCGACGAACACGTACTACGACTACAAGGACAGCAGCTTCAACACGGTCAACATGTGGATCAGCGGCCTGCCCAACTGGAACCCCGGCAAGGGCGGTCTGGCGGGCAACTCGCAGTGGTTCATGACCAGTTGCTCCGGCGGGGTCGCCGAGCAGCAGCTGTCGTCCGCCGCCGAGCTCCAGCCCGAGCTGATGCCGAACCAGGACTACGTCTTCGCCATCGAGCGGGACGCGACCGGCTACACGCTGGAGGCCAGCGGCAACTTCGCCCGCGCCGGGCAGAAGACGCTGCGGTTCCACCGGCCCTTCATCGTCGACAACAAGCCGATCTGGCACTACAACGTCAAGGCGAGCGAGTACGACGGGCGCTTCAACAACACGCTCACGCAGAACGACAACAACGGAAGCGCCACCTGGCCCAACCAGTGGCCGGCGGGATCCGCGTACCCCGACTCCTTCGTCATCGGGGACCTGTACACCAACGTGTACGAGGGCAGCGCGAGCCTGACCGACATCAAGATGTTCGTGCCCAAGGCGGTGAAGACCGCGACGAAGTAGCGCGCCTCGCACGCCCGGCCGGCGCGGGCCGGGCGT
>NZ_WWJY01000138.1 GCF_009865405.1 Streptomyces sp. SID3212
CCGTCGGTGACTCCGGGGCCGGCTCGGTGCTCGGCCTCATGGCCGCCCCCTACTTCGCCCTGGCGGGATGGCTGCTGCCCGGCGGGGAGTTGGGCGGCGCCGGGGGCGACGCGGTGCTGGGGGCGCGGCTGTTGGCGGCCTCCGCCGCCGGCGGTGGCGCGGTCGTCCTCGCGCTGGCGGCGGTCGGCGTGTACCCGGCGCTGTTCCTCGGCACGGCCTCCGTGGCCGTCGCGGGGGCGCTCGGGGCCACCCTGATCATCATGGACCTGGCGCCGGACCAGGCGGCCAGTGTGGTGGCCGTCGTGGTGGTGCTGTTCGGCGGCTTCGTCCCCTCGCTGTCGTTCCGGCTCTCCGGGATGCGGATGCCCCCGCTGCCCACCAACGTCCAGCAGTTGCAGCAGGGCATCGACCCGTACCCCGCCTCCGACGTGGAGACCCGCGCGACCCTGGCGGACGGCTGGATGACCGCCTTCTACGCGGCCATCGGCCTGATCTGCCTGCCGTGCCTCGCGATGCTCGTGGCCGACCCCGACCTCCCGGGCATCCTCACCGTCGTCGCCCTGTCGCTGCTGTTGCTGCTGCACAGCAGGGGCCTGGGCAACGTCTGGCAGCGGCTCGCCCTGACCACCGCCGGCGCCTGGGGCACCGCCCTGCTGCTGTACGGAGCGGCCCGGGCCCTCGACCCCGAGGACCGGCTGACCCTGACGGCCGGTCTGCTGGCCCTGGCCGCCACGATCACCATCGCCTCCTGGACCGTGCCCGGGCGGCGGCTCCTGCCGTACTGGGGACGCGCGGCCGAGCTGCTGCACTCCCTCGCCGCCATCAGCATGCTGCCGCTGATGCTCTGGACGATGGGCGTGTACGGCACGCTGCGCGGCATCAACGGCTGATCCGGCTGATCGGAAGAACGGGCAACCATGCACAGCAAACGGGACCAAGTACAGGCGCACCTCTTCGTGATGGGCAGGCTCGCCTCGGCCATGCTGCGGGCCGAACCCGACGATCCCGAGAGCCCCCTGGGCCGGACCAACCGCGGCGCCGCGATCGGCGTGCTCATCGCCGTGCTGGTGTGCGCGGGGGCCTTCGTCTTCGGGCTCATCAAGCCCGGCGGGAACGACTCCTGGCGCACCGCGCAGAACCTGATCGTCGACAAGCAGACGGGCGCCCGCTACCTGTACCTGGACGGACGGCTCCGCCCCGTACGGAACTACGCGTCCGCCCAGCTGATCAGCGGCGGCCCGCTCGCCGTCACGACCGTCGGCACCGGCTCCCTCGCCGGCACCCCGCACGGCACGCCCGTCGGCATCCCCGACGGCCCCGAGGCGCTGCCCGGCACCGGCGACCTGGACACCAAGCCGTGGCTGGTGTGTTCCGGCCTCCTGCCGCGCACGTCGGGCGGCGCCACGGCGACCACCACGCTCGCCGTCGGCACGGACGAGCCCGGGGACGTACCGGGCGGGCGCCGACTGGCCGACCAGGAAGGACTGTTGGTCGCCGGGCCCGGTTCCGCCACCTACCTGCTGTGGCAGGGGAGCAGGCTGCGCCTCGACGCGCGCGGGCACGCGGCGCAGGCTCTCGGGTACGGGAACGTCACACCCCGCCCGGTCGCCGCCTCCTTCCTCGACGCCTTCCCCCAGGGACCCGACCTGGCGGCGGCCGAGGTGCCGGACCGGGGCGCGGAGGGGCCCGACCTGGCCGGCCGCGCCACGAGGATCGGGCAGCTCTTCCTCGTCGACGTCCCGGGTTCCGCCGCCCGCTACCACCTGCTCCAGAAGGACGGCCTGGTCCCGCTCACGGCCACCGGGGCGGCGCTCCTCATGGGCGACCCCGAGACCCGCGCGAAGGCGTACGAAGGCAACGCCGTACGGGTCGCGACGCTCGGGGCGGACGCGCTCACCGGGAATCTCGCCCCCCGCTCCGAGGACGCCGTCGTGAACCCGGCGCGGCTGCCCGAGAAGCCGCCGAGGCCGGTCGACATCGCCGTCGGCTCCGTCGCGTGCGCCGACGTCGACTCCACCCCGGGCGGCGTACGGGTGGGTACGTCCGTGCTGCCCGGACACGCGCTGCCGCAGGTGGTCCAGCCGCCGGCCCCCGAGGTCGTGCCCGCCTGCCTGAAGGTCGACGCGATCGCCGTACGGGCCGGAAAGGGCGCGCTGGTCAGGGTGGTGGGCGCGGGCGGCAGCGCGCTGGGCGACACCACGTACCTGGTGACGGACGAGGGGGTGAAGTACCGCCTGCTGTCGCAGGAAGGGGTGAAGGCGCTCGGGTACGAGGGCGTCGAGGAGCGGACGATGCCGTCGCCGCTGCTGGCCATGCTGCCGAGCGGACCCGACCTCACTCCTGAGGCGGCTTCCTCCGGAGAAGGGCGTGTGACACTGCGGTGTCCTGAGATGTAGGGGCTACAGCGGAAAAGTCGCTCCGCGGCGACTGTTCGTACGGGCAAACTTTTGGATTCCCCGCGAGGGTCCCGGGTGAAGTCCGGGTGTCCGGCCGCGTCGCGGAAACGGGGTCAATGACCGTTATCTCCGGCCGGAATCCCGCCGCCGCTCAGGTGAGCGGCCCCCATTCCGGGCCCCTGCTCAATCGAGCATTCAGGGACAAGGGCCGGGCCGCCACGGCGGGTTGGGAGGCAATTGCCAAACAACTTGCCGCCTGCTTAGCATCGGGCCACCCCATGTCCCTGTGAAGCGGGGTGTGTTCACAGGGCCGCCTTGTCTGCCCACAGGTGGTGCGGGGGTCCACAGGTCGGTGAATTCCGCCGGAAGGAAGTTCTCTCTCATGGCCATGCAGCAGTCCGAAGAGCACGCGACCCGCAACGGAATCATGGCGCTGGAGACGGCGTTCAGCGGTGTCCAGCGGTGTCAGCAGGACGTCCAGACCACCGCGGGCACGCTCGCCTCCAACTACGGTGGTTCGGACGGCGGAGGCTTCAAGCGGTTGCTCGAACAGTGGGACGGGCACGTCGACACGATCCTGCTCAATCTGGACCGGATGGTGGACGAGCTCAACTCCACCCTCACCGAACACGGCCTGGCGCAGGGCTCGTCGAGCGAGGCGATCGACCAGGAGTACTCCAGGTCCACGGCCGTGTTCGACGAACTCAACGGGTACAACAGCGGCCCGGCCGGCGTCGCGGGCGGCACCAACCCCAACGCCTGACCCGTTTCCCACCTCACCGTCACGGGCCGGCCCGCCGGCCGTGATCGCACACCCACCGCACACTCACCGTACACGCGGCGAATCGAGGGTTTCTGATGGATTTCACCGACGGTTACATCTACATCGACTACAACCACGCCGAGGGCGCGGCGGACAACATGGTCACCCAGTCCCAGTCCATCATGAGCGTCCTCGAGAACCTGGAAGCGGAGCTGACCGAGCTGAAGAACAGCTGGATCGGTGACGACCGGGACGTCTACCAGGACGTGCAGGCCAAGTGGGACGCGGCCGTCACGAACATCAAAACGCTGCTCGCCAATCACTCCAGCCTGCTTACGGACATCTCCGGCAGCTACCGGCACACCGAGCAGAACCTCTCCCAGCGGTGGTCGGACATCAGGATCGGCGGTCGCTGACCGGTCGCCGACCGGACGGCACGGTAGGGAAAAGGGGAGGGGAAGGGCGACATGGCCGAGGTCACGGTCCTTGACAGCGCGTTCCTGAAGAAGTTCATCAGCGACCACATCGAGCCGTTCGTGGGGACCCTGGAGGGGATCGTCAAGTACAGCCCGACGGAGGGCGAGGCGATCTCGTACATCGCCGACGGCAGGTCCACCACCACGCTCAGCACCACGAAGCCGCTCATCATCGGCAACATGGCCGGGGAGAAGGCCGCCGGGGGCAAACTCAACGGGGTCATCCAGGCGGAGGCGGTCGAGATCGTCCGCATCATCGAGGAGCAGACCGTGCTCTTCGAGGACTTCGAGGAAGCGCTGCGGGAGACGATCAAACAGCTGGAGAAGAACCAGGGGTCGACCCTCCAGGCCATCACCCCGGAAGAGTTCATGGACGTGTTCGAAGACGTCGACAGTGACCTCGGCGGATCCGGCGAAAAAGAGGACTAGGGCCCGCCCCAGGGCTCCTTCCCCCACCTCTCGTCCGCAGTTGCCCCTCCACGACCCCCACAACCTCCCGGAGCACGGTGATGGCAGAGTCCGAGGCCAGCCCCAAGGACAACAACGACGACGACTGGGCCATGGCCGTCAAGAAGCTCACCGGGTACGAGGTGGGCCCGCGTGCGATGTTGTTCGAGAAGATGAAGGGCAACGACGAGATCCCGCTGATGCACGTCCGGCTGGATCACGCGGGCAGTTACTACGAGTCCGGCTTCGCCGGCTCGGGCGGCTGGCACACCAAGAACACCGACTACACCATCCCGTTCTACCGGTCCTACCACGACGCGGACAAGACGTCGCCGGGAACGAAGCTCGACCGGTACCGGGCCTACATCACCATCCTGGCGACCGTCGGCGACGCACCGCCGAGCGGCATGGACGTGATCGGGAGCTTCGAGTACACGAGCAAGGTGCTGAAGGACGAGGGCGGCTGGAACAAGGACGGCAAGGCCGTTTCCTGGGACACCACCAAACTCGCCCAGTACATCCACGGCACCCGGGCCGCCCTCATGGAGATCGCGACGTCCCCGTATTCCTCCCACGGGTTCAGCCACAGCGGCATCGACGTGACGGACTCCCTCTATGTCGACCTCGGATCCTTCTCGGACACGGCCAGGGCGTTCGACCGGGTGGTCACCTTCTTCAAGAACAGTGCCGCCGCCGTCGGGAAGTGGGACAACGAGGACATCGGCGAGGGCAGTAAATCCTGGGACGGCACCTCGGCGGCCATTTTCAAAGCGCTCATCCACAAGCTGGCGAGGAATTACGAGGGTTACGCCGACCAGATCGCGGGTGAAGAGGGCGCGGAGTCGACCACGTACGTCACCATCGAGGGCGATCCGGTGTTCTCCGAGCCCGCGCGTGCTCTCGCGGACGCCCAGTGGACCCTGTACCAGCAGGCGATGAATCTGGTCGCTGCCTGGGACGCGTGGCGGCCCGAGAGCAGTCCGCAGCAGCATCTGTACGACCTGTTGCAGGAAGCCCGGATGGACATCCTCGACAATCAGTTCGGCAAGATCGACTTCCAGCCGTCCACCAACCGCTACGACTACTCCAGCAATATCGTCGCGGGCGAGGGATTCTCGGGCGTCATCACGATCGACGGCCAGCCCTACGGTGCGCCGACCGAGATGACGACGTGGAAGAAGATAGGCGAGGAGGCCGTACGCCGCTGGGAACAGTCGGTGAAGAACTGGCTCGGTCCGGCGGGGTCCGAGGCGATCCTCGCCATCGACAACGCGTTCACCGCGGCGGAGAAGGCGTTCGACCCCACCATCACGGACAAGGACAAGAAGTCCCTCTCTGACATCGCCGCGAAGGAGGAGTCGAAGGCGGAGAAGGCCGCCGCCGAGAAGGAGAAGGAGGAAGCCAAGAAGGAGGCGGAGAAGGAGAAGGAGGAGGCGAAGAAGGAGGCCGAGAAGGAGAAGGAGGAGGCCAAGAAGGAGCGGGACGCCGAGAAGGCAGAGGCCGAGAAGGAGAAGGAAGAGGCCAAGGCCGAAGCGGAGAAGGAGAAGGAGGAGGCCAAGAAGGAGCGGGACGCCGAGAAGGCGGAAGCCGAGAAGGAGAAGGAGGAGGCCAAGGCCGAGGCCGCGAAGGAGAAGGAAGAGGCGAAGGCCGAGCACGCCGCCGAGAAGGCGGAGGCGGAGAAGGAGAAGGAGGAGGCCAAGGCCGAGGC
>NZ_WWJY01000139.1 GCF_009865405.1 Streptomyces sp. SID3212
GGTGGCCGCGGGCGGGCTGCGGCCGGGCGGCGGGCGGGACGGGGGGAGCGGGGCGGCGTGGGCACGGGGGACACCTCCGCGGTGACAGCGGGGACGGTACGACGAGGGTGAGGGCGGGGACGGTACGACGAAGCCGGGGGCGGGCGGGTGAGGGGTGAGGGATCGTGAGCACCGTAGGCCCATACGATCAGCGGCATCGGATACGACCGGGCGGCGCGCGTCGCTGTCCCCCGTTCGCGGTAACGTGGCGGCCATACCGCCGTCTCCCGAAGGACCCCGAACCTCCATGCCTGTCGTGCCGCCCGCGGTGTCCGTGATCATGCCGGTGCTCAACGAGGAACGTCATCTGAGGAACTCCGTCCGGCACATCCTGGAGCAGGAGTACGCCGGCGAGATGGAGGTGGTCATCGCGCTCGGTCCCTCCACGGACCGTACGGACGAGATCGCCGCCGAGCTGGTACGGGAGGACCCCCGCGTCCACACCGTGCCCAACCCGACCGGCCGCACCCCGGCGGCGCTGAACGCCGCGATCGCCGCTTCGACGCACCCCGTCGTCGTACGGGTCGACGGCCACGGCATGCTGTCGCCGAACTACATCGCCACCGCCGTCAGGCTGTTGGAGGAGACGGGCGCGCAGAACGTCGGCGGTGTGATGCACGCCGAGGGCGAGACCGACTGGGAGCACGCGGTCGCCGCCGCCATGACCTCGAAGATCGGCGTCGGGAACGCGGCCTTCCACACCGGTGGCCAGGCCGGCCCCGCCGAGACCGTCTACCTGGGGGTCTTCCGCCGTGAGGCGCTGGAGCGGGCGGGCGGCTACAACGTGGAGTTCATCCGCGCCCAGGACTGGGAGCTGAACTTCCGCATCCGTGAGGCCGGGGGCGCGATCTGGTTCTCCCCGGAGCTGCGGGTCCAGTACCGCCCGCGGCCCTCGGTCGGGGCGCTCGCCAAGCAGTACAAGGACTACGGCCGCTGGCGCCACGTCGTCGCCCGCTACCACGCGGGCTCGATCAACCTCCGCTACCTCGCCCCGCCGACGGCGGTGTGTGTCATCGCCGCGGGCATCGTGGCCGGCGCGCTGCTCACCCCGTGGGCCTTCGTCGTACCGGCCGGATACCTCGCCGCGATCACCGCGGGCTCGGTCCCGGCGGGCAAGGGCCTGCCGCTCGCGGCCCGGCTGCGGATCCCGGTGGCGCTGGCGACGATGCACATGTCGTGGGGGTACGGCTTCCTCACCAGCCCGCGCTCCCTGGCGAGGAAGGTCATCGCGAGCCGCCGCCCGGCGGTGCGGACCGGTTCCGCCGGGGCCACGGACACGAACGACGTCACGACGGCCTGACCGCGGCTGCCGGCTGCCGGCTGCCGTACGACAAAAGCCCCGTTCACACCGAAGCGCCGCCGGAGAGGGTCCTCCGGCGGCGCTTCGGTGTGTGTACGGGTCCTCAGAAGCGGTACGGCGCGTACACGTCCATGCAGGCATCCTTGTCCGACCCGCTGATGGCGTCCGCCGTGTCGGGGATGCCCCCCGCCTCGGGCTTCGCCTTGGCCGGGTACGACGGTCCTTCGCGCCAGTCGGCGCCCACGACCAGCGTGATCCCCGAGACGCCCGTGGACTTCGTGACCGACGTCAGCGGGATCTTGAGGGCCTTGGCGACGGCCTGCGCGTCCCCCTCCAGGTCCGCGCTCGGGTACGTGATCCCGGTGGCCTCCTGCGGGCTCTGCTCGCCGCCCGCCCGCGCCAGGGAGTAGCCCTTGCCGCCGAGCACCTCCGCGATCGCCCGCGCGCGGCCCGACACCGGGGCCTGTTCCCCGCCGGTGCCGTTGAGTACGGTCACCCCCGTGTCGGCGGGCGCGTCGGACGGGTCCTTCGACGCGGGCCCGGACGGCTTCTTCGCCGCCTCGGCCTTGTCGCCGTTGGCGTCGAACGCCACGTCGTCGCGGATCATCGTCCACATCCGGTCGGCGTCCGTCTTGTTGGGGACCACGTGGTTCCGGTTCTGCGGGTCCTCGATCCACGGCATGGTCGTCATCGTGAGGCGGTTGGTCGGCACGGCCTTGAGCTGCATGCCGAGGTCGAAGAGCTTCTTGACCGTACCGATCTCCTCCGACACCTCCAGCGACTTCGTGGCCGCCTCGGCGAGGCCCGTGAGCCGGACGGAGTCGGTGAAGACGTTCTGCGACTTGAGCTCGCGGATCATCGAGTTCATGTACATGTGCTGGGCCCTCGCGCGGCCGATGTCGCTGGAGAAGGCGTGGCGTGTCCGCAGCCACTGCAAGGCCTGTTCGCCCTTGATACGGGTCGTGCCCGCTTCGAGCTTGAGCCCCGAGCCGCCGGGCACACCGGGCAGCGGCCGGTCCCAGACGTTGTCCTTGACGCAGACGTCGACCCCGCCGATCGCGTCGGCCATCTTCACCACACCGGAGAAGTCGATCGTCATCCAGTGGTCGATGTAGACGCCGGTGAGGTTCTCCCACGTGCTGAGGGTGCAGCCGGGACCGCCGCGCCCCAGCGTCTCGTTGATGATGCCGTTGGTCTTCGGATAGACCTTGCCGGTCGCGCTGTCCTTGCACTCGGGGATGTCGACCCGGGTGTCGCGGGGGATGCTGACGACCGAGGCGTTCTTGCGGTCGGCGGAGACGTGGAACAGCATCTGGACGTCCGCGAGCGGGGGGTTGCCCGCGGTGTCCTTGCTGCCGCCGAGTTTGACGTTCTCCGGGTCGGCGCGACTGTCCGAGCCGATCAGCAGGATGTTCAGCGGGGTCTGTCCCGCCTCGTTGGCCGCGGGCTTCTTGAGGCCGGTGTCACCGTTGTTGCGGTCGTCGGTGCGTATGTTGCCGTTGAGGTGGCGGTAGTACAGATAGCCGGCGCCCGCCGCCGCGAGTATCAGCAGGGCGAGCACGCCGGCGATCCAGCGGACTATGCGCCATCTCCGGCGTCCTGGGCGCCGGCCGGCTCTCCCGGCCGTCCGGTCCGGGGCGTCGCCGCTCCCGGCGCCGTCCGCCGGGCCCTGTTCCGTACGAGCCTCACGCGCGCCGTCCCCGCCGCCCCCGTCGTCCGTACCCGCGCCGTCGTCGCTCTCCGCGTCGTACAGGCTGTCGTCCCAGCCCAGTTCGCGGGCGTGCGGCGATTGCCGCCGCGACCGCTCCCTGTGCGTGCTGCTGTGACCCACGCGGGCCCCCCTTGCTCAGGCCGTCGTGCGCGTGAGCCGGGATTCCGGCGTCACTCTGCGCAGACCTGTTTGTCGGCTTTCAATGTCGGCACGGCATCCGGCGCCTTTGCCGGGCCGGTGATGGGCACCCCCGCGCCCTTGAAGTCCTTGCCCAGCGTCAGCTCCATCGCCTGGAGACCCACCGCGTCCTCGGTCCCCGGCTTCATCGCCGTGCCCGGCAGCCCCATCATCGCCGCGAGCGCGCGGGCCTGATCGGCCTGGTTGGGCGCGTACACGAGGGTGGTTTTGGCCACGTTCGCGGGCGCGTTGCCCTTGTTCGTGGACTTGAGCACGCCCTCCTCGTTCTGGAGCCAGTTGAGCGTCGTCTGCGCCGAGCCCTGCGGGCCGCCGCCGTTGTAGACGTCCACCCGTACGTCCGCCGCGTCCGCCTTCGATCCCTTGAGGAGCTTGTTCTTGGCCGACTTGGCCGCGCTCTCCTTCTTCTTCACCTCGGACAGCGACGTGTCGCTCAGGATCATCGAGAACAGCTGCTGGGCAGGCGCCTCGTTGACGACGACGGTGGCCCTCCTGGTGGGGGGCTCGGCGGGGTTGTCCAGCACCGGAATGGTGGCGAAGGTGATGTTCTTGGGATTGACCTTGGCGAGTTCCTTCGCCAGCGACACGAGCTTGGTGATGGAGCCGATGCCGGAGTCGACCGTCAGCGACTTCGTCGCCGCCTCGGCCAGGTCGGTCACCTTGGAGACGTTGGTGAGGGTGTCCTTGGACGCCATCTGCCGCAGCAGCGAACTCAGGAACTGCTGCTGTGTCTTGATACGGGTCAGGTCGCTTCCGTCGCCGAAGGCGTGGCGCGTACGGACGAAGGCGAGCGCCTGCTCGCCCGAGATGGTGCTCTTGCCGGCGGGAAGGTCGAGCTTCGAGTCCTTGTCCTTCACGGCCTGGTCCACACACACCTCGACCCCGCCCACCGCCGTGCTCATCGTCTTCACGGCGTTGAAGTCGGCCATCATGAAGTGGTCCGGGGTGATGCCGGTCAGCTCCTTGACCGTGGCCATCGTGCAGCCGGGGTCACGGCCGTCCTGGCCGAGGCTGGTGTTGAACCGCGGGCTCGACACACCGCGCGGCGTCGCCGGGATGACCTTGTCGGAGCCGTCCGCGGTCTTGGTGGTGCACTCCGGGATGTCGGTGACGAGGTCGCGCGGGATGGAGAGCGCGGTCGCGTTCGTCCTGTCCTTGGACACGTGGAAGAGGAGCGTCGTGTCGGCGTGGCCGACGCTGCCCGAGTCGCCGTAGCTCTCGTTGCCGTCGCCGGTGCGCTTGTCCGTACCGATCACGAGGATGTTGATGGGCTTGTCCTTCTCGAAGCCCTTGTCGCTCGCGCCCGCCACGTCGATGGTCGAGATGTTGCCGTTCAGGTGCTGGTAGTACAGGTATCCGCCGACGGACGCGGCGAGGACCACCACGGCCATCGAGCCGCCGGTCCACAACAGCACCTTCTTCGTGCGGGACTTCTTCTGCTTGCGCTTGCGCCGGCCGGCCGCCGCCTGCGTCTCGTTGGCGGGACCCCGGCCGGCGGGACCCTTGCCCGCCCGGCGGCTGCCGCGCT
>NZ_WWJY01000140.1 GCF_009865405.1 Streptomyces sp. SID3212
TGACCCGGGCCGCCGTACCGGCGCGGGCGGCCTACCAGCCCCGCGCGCGCCAGTCCGGCAGGTGCGGGCGCTCGGCGCCGAGGGTCGAGTCGTCGCCGTGGCCGGGGTAGATCCAGGCCTCGTCGGGCAGCGCCGCGAAGATCTTCGATTCGAGGCCGTCCATCAGCGTCCCGAAGTCGGTGGGATTGCCGGTGCGCCCCGGACCGCCGGGGAAGAGGCAGTCGCCGGTGAAGACGTGCGGGTGGCCGTGCGGGTCGTCGTAGACCAGCGCGATCGAACCCGGCGTGTGCCCCACCAGGTGGACGGCGGTCAGGCCGACCGCCCCGACCCGGATCGTGTCCCCGTCCTCGACCAGGACGTCGGTGGGGACGGGGATGGCCTCGGCGTCGTACCGCCCCGCGTACGTACGGGCTCCGGTGGCCGCCACGACCTCCGCGAGCGCCTGCCAGTGGTCCTGGTGGCGGTGGGTGGTGGCGACGGACGCGATGGAGTCGTCGCCGATGAGGGTCAGCAGCGTCGCCGCGTCGGCCGCCGCGTCGATCAGCAGTTGCTCACCGGTGGCCCGGCAGCGCAGCAGATAGGAATTGTTGCCCATCGCGCCGACCTCGACCTTGGAGATCACCAGGTCGGGCAATTCGTGCACATCCGCAGGTCCGCCGACCTTCACCGCTCCGCTGTACGTCATACGGCTCAGCCTATAGCGGGGGCAGGACGGGAAGGGGGCCGCTCGCGAACTCCAGTGCGGACCCGTCCCGGCGCCCCGCGAGCCACCCCATCAGGTCCGGCGCGGACCCCGTGACGGTCTCGGGCTCGTCCCCGCCGGCGGGAGCGCGGCCCGTGCGCCAGGTGCGCCCCTCGGGGGTGGCGAGGGTCAGCGGCGGGACGGCGGCGTTCCCCGAGAAGCGGTCCGCGAGGAAGTCGATCTCGAGTTCGGTGAACTCCTCGGAGAGGTCTTCGAGCGTCCGGTCGAGACCCAGGTCGACGTGGTGCAGCTCGACCTCGATCCAGCGCCGGAAGGGCACCCGCGAAGCGGCGTCGGTCACACCGTTGCGCAGGGTGACGGTACGGGTCCAGTCGGCGGGGACGGCCGCGGAATGATGGAAGCGGGCCGCGGCGTTACGTACATCGGTGAGGTGGACGTCGAGGGCCCTGGAGGCGTCCCGCTCGATGTCCGCGTCCCGGGCGGCGCCGTCGGTGTACATGGGCCGGCCTTCGAGGACGTTGACCAGAGCGTCCGCGTTCCGCGCGAGGTGGGCCAGTACGTGCCCCCGGCTCCAGCCCGGCAGCCGTGACGGCGCGGCGAGGCTCGCGTTGTCCAGTGAGGCGACGGCGAGGAGGAGCCGTTCGTCCGCCTCCCGCAGAGAGGCCAGGTCCCGTACGTGATCAGTCATGAAGCCGACGATAGCGACCGCCAGGGACCGCGCCGCCACCCGATCGGGTGAAGGCGGCCGAGAACGGCCGTAAATCGAATGCACGTGCTATAAGCTCGGAAGAGGCATCCTGGCATGTAGGCAGAACCACGCGGGCACCCGAGAACAGGGCCCCGTGCACCCCATCGCTCTGGCGCGACCCCTCCGGGCCCCGAAGTCCGGAAGAGGGGCGCGCCCCTGCTTCTCTCCTCAGAAAGGTGCGGACCGGCGTGGCCGACCGTCTCATCGTCCGTGGCGCGCGCGAGCACAATCTCAAGAACGTCTCGCTCGACCTCCCCCGTGACTCCCTCATCGTCTTCACCGGGCTCTCCGGGTCGGGCAAGTCCTCCCTCGCGTTCGACACGATCTTCGCCGAGGGGCAGCGCCGGTACGTGGAGTCGCTGTCCTCGTACGCCCGGCAGTTCCTCGGTCAGATGGACAAGCCGGACGTCGACTTCATCGAGGGGCTGTCCCCGGCCGTCTCGATCGACCAGAAGTCGACCTCGCGCAACCCGCGCTCGACGGTCGGCACGATCACCGAGGTGTACGACTACCTCCGGCTGCTCTTCGCCAGGATCGGGAAGCCGCACTGCCCCGAGTGCGGCCGGCCGATCTCCCGCCAGTCGCCGCAGGCCATCGTGGACCGCGTCCTGGAGCTGCCCGAGGGCAGCCGCTTCCAGGTCCTCTCGCCGCTCGTCCGCGAGCGGAAGGGCGAGTTCGTGGACCTCTTCGCCGATCTCCAGACGAAGGGGTACAGCCGCGCGCGCGTCGACGGGCAGACCGTCCAGCTCACCGAGCCCCCCACGCTCAAGAAGCAGGAGAAGCACACCATCGAGGTGGTCGTCGACCGCCTCACGGTGAAGGACAGCGCCAAGCGCCGGCTGACCGACTCGGTGGAGACCGCGCTGGGCCTCTCCGGCGGCATGGTCGTGCTCGACTTCGTGGACCTCCCCGAGGACGACCCCGAGCGCGAGCGGATGTTCTCCGAGCACCTCTACTGCCCGTACGACGACCTGTCCTTCGAGGAGCTGGAGCCCCGCTCCTTCTCCTTCAACTCGCCCTTCGGCGCGTGCCCCGAGTGCAGTGGTATCGGGACGCGCATGGAGGTCGACCCGGAGCTGATCGTCCCGGACGAGGACAAGTCCCTGGACGAGGGCGCCATCCACCCCTGGTCCCACGGCCACACCAAGGAGTACTTCGGCCGGCTGATCGGCGGGCTCGCGCAGGCCCTCGGCTTCCGTACGGACATCCCGTGGGCCGGGCTGCCCGCGCGCGCCAAGAAGGCCCTGCTGTACGGCCACAAGACGCAGGTCGAGGTCCGGTACCGGAACAGGTACGGGCGGGAGCGCGCGTACACCACCCCCGCCTTCGAGGGCGCGGTCTCCTTCGTCAAGCGGCGGCACAGCGAGTCCGAGACGGACTCCAGCAGGGAGCGCTTCGAGGGGTACATGCGCGAGGTGCCCTGCCCGACCTGCCACGGCACGCGCCTCAAGCCGATCGTCCTCGCGGTCACGGTCATGGACAAGTCCATCGCCGACATCGCGGCGCTGTCGATCAGCGACTGTGCCGAGTTCCTGGGCCGCCTCAAGCTGAACGCGCGCGACAAGAAGATCGCCGAGCGGGTGCTCAAGGAGGTCAACGAACGGCTGCGGTTCCTGGTCGACGTCGGCCTGGACTACCTGTCGCTGAACCGCGCGGCGGGCACCCTGTCCGGCGGCGAGGCCCAGCGCATCCGGCTCGCCACCCAGATCGGCTCCGGCCTGGTCGGGGTGCTCTACGTCCTGGACGAGCCCTCCATCGGCCTCCACCAGCGGGACAACCACCGGCTGATCGAGACCCTGGTCCGGCTGCGGGACATGGGCAACACCCTGATCGTCGTGGAGCACGACGAGGACACCATCAAGGTCGCCGACTGGGTGGTCGACATCGGCCCGGGGGCCGGTGAGCACGGCGGGAAGGTCGTGCACTCGGGCCCGTTGAAGGGGCTGCTGACCAACAAGGAGTCGCTTACCGGCCAGTACCTGTCCGGGAAGCGGTCCATCCCCACCCCGGAGATCCGGCGGCCCGTGGACGCCGACCGGCAGCTCACGGTGCAGGGCGCGCGGGAGAACAACCTCCAGGACATCGACGTGTCCTTCCCGCTGGGCGTGCTCACGGCCGTCACCGGTGTCTCGGGCTCCGGGAAGTCGACCCTGGTCAACGACATCCTCTACACCCACCTGGCCCGGGAGCTGAACGGCGCGAAGTCCGTGCCCGGGCGGCACACCCGGGTCGACGGCGACGACCTGGTCGACAAGGTCGTCCACGTCGACCAGTCGCCCATCGGCCGCACACCCCGGTCCAACCCGGCCACGTACACCGGCGTCTTCGACCACGTCCGCAAGCTCTTCGCGGACACGATGGAGGCGAAGGTCCGGGGGTATCTCCAGGGGCGCTTCTCCTTCAACGTGAAGGGCGGCCGGTGCGAGAACTGCTCCGGCGACGGCACGATCAAGATCGAGATGAACTTCCTGCCGGACGTGTACGTCCCCTGCGAGGTCTGCCACGGGGCGCGCTACAACCGGGAGACGCTGGAGGTCCACTACAAAGGCAAGTCCATCGCCGAGGTCCTCGACATGCCGATCGAGGAGGCGCTGGACTTCTTCGAGGCGGTCCCGGCGATCTCGCGCCACCTCAGGACGCTCAACGAGGTGGGCCTGGGGTACGTACGCCTGGGCCAGTCCGCACCGACCCTCTCGGGCGGCGAGGCGCAGCGCGTGAAGCTCTCCAGCGAGCTCCAGAAGCGCTCCACGGGCCGTACGGTCTACGTCCTGGACGAGCCGACGACCGGGCTGCACTTCGAGGACATCAGCAAGCTGATCAAGGTGCTGTCCGGGCTGGTCGACAAGGGCAACACGGTGATTGTGATCGAGCACAACCTGGACGTCATCAAGACGGCGGACTGGGTGATCGACATGGGCCCGGAGGGCGGGAACGGAGGCGGTCTGGTGGTGGCGGAGGGGACGCCGGAGCGGGTGGCGGGGGAGTCGTCCAGCCACACGGGCAAGTTCCTCCGCGAGATCCTTGACCCGAACCGAATCCTGGACGCGACGCCCAAGAAACCTGCGCGCCGCACCCGCAAGCCCGCCTCCCGCTGACCGCGCCGCGCTAACGGTTGTCCTCAATCGCCGGACGGGCTTGTTTGTGCGTCTGTCCGGTGCGCGGGCGCGGCTTACCGATTTCCACAATCGCCGGACGGGCTGGAGGGTGCACCCGGGCGGGCTTAACGACCCGGGGCGGGCCGGGGGTTGTCTTG
>NZ_WWJY01000016.1 GCF_009865405.1 Streptomyces sp. SID3212
GGGACGTCGGCCGTACGGCCGGCGACGCCGTCGAGGAGGTCGAGGACGTCGGCGAGGACGTCACCGAGGACATCGGGGAAGACGTCGGCGAGGAGACTGGGGAGCTCGCGGAGGAGGCCGGAGAGGACGTCGAGGAGGAGACCGGGGAGCTCGCGGAGGAGGCCGGAGAGGACGTCGAGGAGGACGTCGACGACGTCGAGGAGACCGGCCGGGACACCTCCCGTACCGCCCGGAACACCGGCAAGAAGGTCCGCAGGACCACCGACAGGGCGCCCGGTGCCGTTTCCGGTACGGCGAAGTCGAGGCGGCGGAAGCCGCCGACGCGGACCGTCGGCAAGCGCTCCCGCGAAACCGCCGACGCCGAGGGACGCACCCCGAGGCGGCGCGCCGAACGCTGACGGCCGCCACTGTGGGTCCCTGACGGCCGGCCCGGTCCAGCCCGGTCCGGCGGTCGGTCCGCCGTCCCGGTCAGTCCGGGGTCAGTCCGGCAGGATCTGTCCCCGCCGGGACAGGAGGAAGCGCTTGAACTCCGCCACCGGCGGGGTGTCCGGGTGCCCGTCCAGCCACGCCAGGCCGATCTCCCGTACGGCGCGAGGCGCCGTCACGGTCAGTTCCACCACCCCGGGCCGCGCCACCGCCGGCGGGGGCAGCAGGGCCACCCCGAGCCCCGCCGCCACCAGGCCGCGCAGGGTCTCCGCCTCCTCCCCCTCGAACGCGACGCGCGGCTTGAAGCCCGCCTTCGCGCACAGGTCGTCGGTGATCCGGCGCAGCCCGTACCCCGGTTCGAGCGTGACGAACGACTCGTCGGCCGCCTCGGCCAGCCGGACGCGCTTGCGGCCCGCGAGCCGGTGGTCGTCGGGGACGACCAGGCGCAGGCGCTGGACGTCGACCCGCCGGGCGACCAGGTCGGGGGCGTCCGGCACCGGTGAGGTCAGGCACAGGTCCAGGTCCCCGGCGCGGAGGCGTTCGATCATCGCCTCGCCGTAGTTCTGGACGAGTTGGAACCGTACCCGCGGATGGTCCGCGCGGAAGGCCCGGATCAGACCCGGCACCGTCTCCGAGCCCATGGTGTGCAGAAAGCCGAACGCGACCTTGCCGGACTCGGGATCCGCGTCGGCCCGTACGGACTCGGCGGCCCGCTCCACCTCGGCGAGCGCGCCTTCGACCGAGGTGAGGAACGCCCGGCCGGCGGGGGTGAGCGAGACCGTACGGCCCTTGCGGGCGAACAGGGCGATCCCCAGGTCCTGTTCGAGCCTGACCATCGCCCGGGAGAGCGTGGACTGCGGTACTCCCATGTCCTGCGCGGCCCGCGTCACGTGCTCGTGGCGGGCGACCCCGGCGAAGTACGCGAGGCGCGGGGCGAGCAGCGCCGGCCAGGACTCGGGATCCAGGTCGGCCTGTGGGGTCTCTCGCGTACCGTCTGATCTCGGTTGATGCGCCATGGGATCGATTATCGCCATTCCGTGCATTGGACGCATGAGCGGCGAGTGCCTACGTTCGTCGTATGCCTTCTGTCAGTACCGAGGCACCCGTCACCGCGGGTGCCTCCGCAGCGCCGTCCACCACCTCCCCCGCACCTGCTGAGCAGCTCACCCCCGGCGGCCCCGGCTACCGCCGCATGAGCCTCGCGCTCTTCGCCGCCGGGATCGCGACCTTCGCCCTCCTCTACTCCACGCAGGCCCTCCTGCCCGCGATCTCCACGGACTTCGGGGTCACGGCGGGGCAGGCCAGCTGGACGGTGTCGGCGGCGACGGGCGCGCTCGCCCTCTTCGTCCTGCCGCTGAGCGCGCTCTCCGAGCGCTTCGGCCGGCGGACGCTGATGACCGCCTCGCTGGCGGTCGCCGTCGTGGTGGGGCTGCTGGTGCCCTTCGCGCCGAACCTGGAGTGGCTGGTGGCGCTGCGCGCCGTCCAGGGCGCGGCGCTGGCCGGGCTGCCGGCCTCCGCGATGGCGTTCCTCGCCGAGGAGGTACGGCCGAAGGCGCTGGTCGCCGCGATCGGACTGTTCGTCGCGGGCAACAGCATCGGCGGGATGAGCGGCCGTATCCTCACCGGCTGGGTCGCCCAGGCGTGGGGCTGGCGGGCGGCGCTGGCGGCGGTCGGGCTGCTGGCGGTCGTCTGCGCGCTCGTCTTCCGCGCGATGCTGCCGAAGGCCAGGAACTTCACCTCGCGCACGCTGAGCCCGGGGGCGCTGGCGAAGACGGTCGGGGCGCATCTGTCCGATCCGCTGCTGCTGCGGCTGTACGCGATCGGCGGGCTGTTCATGACGGTGTTCGGCGCCGTCTACACCGTGATCGGCTACCGGCTGGTGGCCGATCCGTTCAACCTCCCGCAGGGCGTGGTCGGCTCGGTCTTCGTCGTCTACCTGGTCGGTACGGTCTCCTCCGCGGCGGCCGGCCGGCTCGTCGGGCGGCTGGGGCGCCGCGGCGCGCTGTACCTGGCCGTCGGCACGACGACGGGGGGCCTGCTGCTGTCCCTCGCGGACGCGCTCGCCGCCGTCCTGCTCGGCCTGGTCCTGATCACGGCGGGCTTCTTCGCGGGCCACGCGGTCGCGTCGTCGTCCGTGAGCCGTACGGCCAAGTCGGGCCGCGCGCAGGCGTCGGCGCTCTACCAGTCCTCGTACTACCTGGGCAGCAGCGCGGGCGGCACGCTGGGCGCGATCGCCTTCCACGCCGGGGGCTGGGCGGCGACCGTCTCGCTCGGGCTGCTGGCGGTGCTGGGCGTCGTGTCGATCACGCTGTACGGGTCGCGCTGCGCGCGGGTGGAGCGGCGCCGGGCGCTCGCGGGCCACT
>NZ_WWJY01000141.1 GCF_009865405.1 Streptomyces sp. SID3212
GGGGAACAGGTCGTAGAAGTCGCCGCCGACCTCGTCGACGGAGGCGGGGTGGTAGGCGGCGCCCGCGTCCAGGCCGGGCACCAGGGGCAGGGCGGGGGGCAGGAGGGTGCGCTGAAGGGTGCGCGCCAGCCGTTCGGCGTCGGTGCGCCGCTCGCGTTCGGCGGCAACGGTACGCAGCGTGGACAGGCGCACTTCGAGTTCGTCCATGACGAGCGCGGCGAGGTCCTCCAGCGCTTCGAGCTGGCCGGGGGTGGGGTGCCGGGGCCTGGTGTCCAGGACGTTGACCGTGCCGAGCCGGTGGCCGTCGGGGGTGGTGATCGCCGCGGCGGCGTAGAAGCGGACGGCCGGACGGCTCCGTACGAGAGGGTGGACGGTGGCCCGGGGGTCGGTCCGGGTGTCGCTGATGACGTACGGCCCGCTGTGCAGGATGGCGGAGGCGCACAGGCCCGGGGCGCAACTGGTCTCGCTCATGTCCTTGAGGCCGTGGGTGGCCTTGAACCACACCCGGTCGCTGTCCACGATCGTCACCGTGGCCATGGGTGCGTCGAAGATGCGCGCCGCCAGGGAGGCGATCCTGCCGAAGGCGCGGTCGGGCGCGCTGTCGAGGATCCGGTAGCGGCGTACGGCGGCGAGGCGCGCCTGCTCGTCCGGCGAGGACCGCCCCGCGTCCGGATGGAAGGCGTCCTGGGTCGCCGTCATAGTGTCTCCCCCGCTGCCGGCAACCGGACCGCCGGCCCGAGGGCGGCTGGCCTATTCTACGGAACGCGTCCCATGAGTTACCCCGGGGTGGCTCGAAGCAGTCCTGCGGCACGCGGCCTGTGGAGCGCGGTCCGTGGCGCGCGGTCCAGGGCGCGCGGTCCGTGGCATGCGGTCCGTGGCGTGTGCGCACCGGCACGCCGGAAGCGGCCGGCTGGGAGGGGACCGACGTGAACGGAAGGGTGGAGCAGTGACAGGTTCCGAGGACGCGGGGCTCGACGTGCCGTCCGCGGCAGGCGCCGCCGTGTTCACGGCCGATGAGGAGATCGGCCGCGATCTGGCCCGCGTGGACTGGGCGTCCGTACCGCTCGGGGATCCGGCCGGCTGGCCGCAGAGCCTCCAGACCGCGGTGAGCATCCTGCTGTCGTCGCGCTTTTCCATGTGGATGGCGTGGGGCGAGGATCTGACGTTCTTCTGCAACGCCGCGTACCGCCGCGACACCCTGGGCCGCAAGTACCCCTGGGCGCTGGGGCGTCCGGCCAGTGAGGTGTGGGAGGAGATCTGGGACGACATCGGCCCCCGCATCCACACCGTACTGAACACCGGCCAGGCGACCTGGGACGAGGCGCTGCTGCTGTTCCTGGAGCGCTCCGGCTACACGGAGGAGAGCTATCACACGTTCTCCTACAGTCCGCTGCGCGACGACGCGGGGCAGGTCGTCGGCATGCTGTGTGTGGTCATCGAGGAGACCGACCGGGTCATCGGCGAGCGCCGCATGGGCACGCTGCGTGATCTCGGCTCCGATCCGAGCGTGGTGCGCACCGAGCAGGAGATGCTCGACTTCACCAGCCGGCAGCTGGAGCGGAACCGGCACGACCTGCCTTTCACACTGACCTACCTCTTCGACGACGACGGCGCGGGCCGCCTGACGGCGGCCACCGGCATCGCGCCGGGCCATCCCGCCGCCCCCGAACTCCTCCTCTCCGCCGGGGACGGCGTCTGGCCGGCGGGTTCCGCCACGGGCGGGCAGTCCGTGGTGGTGCCGCTCGACAGCGACGCGTTCCCGGACCTGCCGACCGGGGCGTGGCAGGAGCCGCCCGTCCAGGCCGTGGTGGTGCCGCTGCTGCAACAGGGCGGCACGCCGTACGGGTTCATGGTGGCGGGCCTGAACCGCTACCGGGCCTGGGACGACGACTACCGCGGCTTCGTGGACCTGGTCGCCGGCCACGTCGCCACCGGGGTGGCCAGCGCCCGCAGTTACCAGGCGCAGCAGCGCAGGGCGGAGGAACTGGCGGAGCTGGACCGGGCGAAGACGACGTTCTTCTCCAACATCAGCCACGAGTTCCGCACCCCCCTCACCCTGATCACGGGCCCGGTGCAGGAACTGCGGAACCGGCTCTCCGAGGCGGACCCGGAGGTGCGTGAGGAACTGGAGCTGATCCATCGCAACGGGCTGCGCCTGAGCAAGCTGGTCAACACGCTGCTGGACTTCTCCCGCCTGGAGGCGGGACGGATGCAGGCGAGCTACGAACCGGTTGATCTCGCCGCGGTCACCGGCGAGTTGACCAGCGTCTTCCGTTCCGCCATCGACCGGGCGGGCCTGGACTTCCAGGTCGACTGCGCGCCGTTGCCGGAGCCGGTCTACATAGACCGGAGCATGTGGGAGAAGGTGGTCCTGAACCTGCTCAGCAACGCGCTGAAGTTCACCTTCGACGGCTCGATCCGGGTCAGCGTGCGCGCCGCGGACACCGCGGCGGAGGTGGTCGTCGTGGACACCGGGATCGGTGTCGCGGCCGGGGAGATGGCCAGGCTGTTCGAGCGCTTCCACCGTATCGAGAAGGCCCGCTCCCGCTCGAACGAGGGCAGCGGTATCGGCCTGGCGCTGGTCAAGGAGCTGGTGGGTCTGCACGGCGGTACGATCACCGCCGCGTCCACCGAGGGCCGGGGCACCCGCTTCACCATCCGCCTGCCGTTCGGATCGGCGCACCTGCCCGCCGACGCCCTCCTGCGGGACAGCGGCGCGGACACGGTCCCCGTCGCCTCCGACCCGTTCGTACAGGAGGCCCTGAGGTGGCTTCCCGGCGACGAGGCGGCGTCGGTCCCCGCGCCCGCGACCGAACCGGAATCCGGCCCGGGGGGCCCGGCCAAGGTACTGGTCGCCGACGACAACGCGGACATGCGCGAGTACCTCACCCGCCTGCTGCGCGGTGCCGGCTACACCGTCAGCACGGCGATCGACGGCCGGCAGGCCCTGGAGGCCATCCGCGCCGAGACCCCCGACCTGGTGGTCAGCGACGTCATGATGCCCCGCCTGGACGGACTCGCGCTGGTGGAGGCGCTGCGGGGCGACTCGCGTACCGCCTCCGTACCGGTCCTGCTGCTGTCCGCCCGGGCCGGGCAGGAGGCGTCCATCGAGGGTTTGCAGGCCGGCGCCGACGACTACCTGGTCAAGCCGTTCGCCGCCGCCGAACTCCTCGCCCGGGCCCGGGCGGCCATCCGGCTGGCGCGCCTGCGCGGCCATCACGCCCGCTGGCGCACCGCGCTGATCGAGTCGCTCCAGGAGGCCTTCTTCGTCTGCGACGAGGAGGGCGCCGTCATCGAGATCAACGCGGCGTTCACCGACATCCTCGGTTACGGCCCCGAGGGGCTGCCCTACGCGCCCCTGCAGCCGTGGTGGCCGAACTCCGACAGCGATCCCGAGGCCCACGAGAAGGTACGGAACGCCTTCGACCTGCTGGTCGGCAACCCGAAGGGCAGCTACACCGTCCCCCTCACCCATCGTGAGGGGCACCGGATCTGGGTCAGCGCCACCTTCAACCAGGTCCAGGATCCCGACACCGGCCGTACCGTGATCGTCGGCACCTTCCGCGACGTCACGGCCGAGCACTACGCGATCCAGCGTGAGAGCGCCCTGGCCGCCCTGGGGACGTGCCTGTCCCGGGCCACCAGCCTGTCCGAGGCGCTGGGCGGCGCGCTGGACGAGCTGAAGACGCGGTGGGGTGCCCAGGGGGTCATGGCCGCGGTCTTCGACCGCGGCGACGAGCCCACCATGACCGCCACCGACCAGGGCCTCACCTGGGAGCACCTGCCGCCGGGCAGGCGTCAGGCGCTCTCGGGGCTGCGCCGGCACCCGGTGCTCGCCCCGGTGACCGACCCGTCCGGAGCGGGCGTCCTCCTGGAGCATCCCGACGGACCGCTCGTCCTCTGGATCGACCTCGGGGAACAACGGCCCTTCAGCGGGGAGGACCAGCTGCTGCTGTCGCTGCTGGCGGGGCATCTCGCGCAGGGCCTGGCGCGGGCCCACCAGATCGACCAGCAGCGTGAGACCGCCATCGCCCTCCAGCGTGCCATCCTGGGCCCCTCCCACCTGCCCGACGGTTTCGCCGTCCGCTACGAGCCCGCCACCCGGCCCCTGGAGGTCGGCGGCGACTGGTACGACACCGTCCCGCTTCCGGACGGGCGTATCGGCATCGTCGTCGGCGACTGCGTCGGCCGCGGCCTGCAAGCCGCCACCGTCATGGGGCAGTTGCGCAGCGCGTGTCGCGCCCTGCTGTTGCAGGACGCCCGCCCCGCCCAGGCGCTGATGGCCCTGGACCGGTTCGCCGCCGGGGTCCCGGGCGCGGTCTGCACCACCGTCTTCTGCGGGGTCCTCCATCCCGAGAGCGGGCAGCTGACCTACTCCAGCGCGGGACACCCGCCCGGCATTCTCGTCCAACCCGACGGGACCACCCGCCTGTTGGAGGAGGGCCGTTCCCTGCCGCTCGCCGTCCGCCCCGGCACACCCCGCCCCGAGGCCAGTTGCACCATCCGGGCGCGCTCGACCCTCCTGCTGTACACCGACGGGCTCGTCGAACGCCGCCGACGCCCGCTCACCACGGGCATCGACCAGGCGGGGAAGGCCCTCCGGGACGGTAGGAACACCGCCATCGACGACCTGGCCACCGACGTGATGGCCACGCTCGCCCCGGCCGACGGCTACGACGACGACGTCGCCCTGTTGCTGTACCGCCACCCGGCCCCGCTGGAGATGTCGTTCCCCGCCGAGTCCGCCCAGCTCGCCCCCGTACGCAAGACCCTGCGCGGCTGGCTCGACCAGTGCGATCTTCCGCCCCACACCGTGCAGAACGTTCTGGTGGCGGCCGGCGAGGCGTGCGCCAACGCCATCGAGCACGGTCATCGCGACGCCCCCGGCGCCCCCGTGCACTTCCGTGCGGAGGCGTTTGTCGACAACCTGCACCTGACCATCACCGACACGGGCCGCTGGAAGACCCCCCAGCCCGAGCTCAACGCGCACCGCGGTCGAGGCATGGGCCTCATGCATGCCCTGATGCACGACGTCACCATCACGTCCGGCCCGACCGGCACCACCGTCGACATGCACACGAGGATCGCCTGATGACCACGCCTCTCACCCTCACCTCCGGCCGACGGCCCGACGGCACAGCGCTGTTGACCGCGGTCGGCGAGATCGACCTGAGCAACACCGAAGTCCTCGCCTCCGCCCTCGACGGTACGAGCGGCCTCCTCGTCCTCGACCTGACCGGCGTCGAGTACCTCGACAGCGCGGGCCTCAGCGTGCTGTTCCCCCACGCCGACCGGATCGAGCTCATCGCCACCCCGCTCCTGAAACCCGTACTGACCATCTCCGGTCTCGCCGACGTCACCACCATCCACGACGCGTGACCACGGGCCCTTTCCGCGACGGCGGACGAGGGGCTCCGCACAGAACTCCGGCAGCCGAAGCCGGAACAGAGAAGGGGAAGCGTGACCGAGACCGGCGACACCCGATCCGCCACCGGTGAGCCGCGGGAGGCTCCCCGGGGCGGACAGCGGCTCCTGATGCGCTACCTGCCCCTGGTCGCCCCGGTCCTGCTCTGGGCCGTACCGTGCTGGGTTCTCCTGTACGCCGGTCAGCACTGGCCGCTCCCCGTCACCCTGACCGGCACCGTGCTGTTCGCCCTCGGCCTGACCGGGATGCCGCTCGCCATGGCACGCGGTCACGGCCGGCGCCAGCAGGACCGGGCGGCGATCGTCGGGGACACGCTGCTGGGCGCCGTCTGGGTCCTGTTCACCTGGTCCGTCCTGCTCGGCGTCCTGCTGCGGCTCGCCCTGACCGTGGCCGGTGCCGGTGACGGACAGGACCGGGCGCGCCTCGTCACCTGGGCCGTCCTCGGCGTGACCGCCGTGCTGCTCGTCTGGGGGTACGCGGAGGCCCGGCGCGTGCCACGCGTGCGCCGGCTCGACGTACCACTCCCCCGGCTGGGAGCCAGACTGGACGGCACCCGGGTCGTCCTGATCACCGACACGCACTACGGTCCGCTCGACCGCGCCCGCTGGTCGGAGCGGGTCTGCGAGACGGTGAACACCCTGGAGGCCGACCTGGTGTGCCACACCGGCGACATCGCGGCGGTACGGCCGAACGGCGTCGCACCCAGGCCGCCCCGCTGGGCACCGTGCGGGCGACCGGGGCCCGTGTCTACGTCACCGGCAACCACGAGTACTACAGCGAGGCCCAGGGCTGGGTCGACCTGATGGACGAACTGGGCTGGGAGCCGCTGCGCAACCGCCATGTGCTGCTCGAACGCGGCGGTGACACCCTCGTGGTCGCCGGCGTCGACGACGTCACCGCCGAGTCCTCAGGACTGCCGGGCCACCGCGCCCACCTGGCCGGAGCCCTCCAGGACGCCGACCCGGACCTCCCCGTCCTCCTCCTCGCCCACCAGCCCGCGTTCGTCGACCGCGCCGCGGCGCGCGGCGTGGATCTCCAGCTCTCCGGCCACACCCACGGAGGCCAGATCTGGCCCTTCCACCACCTGGTCCGCCTCGACCAGCCGGCCCTGGCCGGCCTGAGCCACCACGGCCCGCGCACCCTCCTGTACACCAGCCGGGGCACCGGCTTCTGGGGCCCGCCTTTCCGCGTCTTCGCCCCGAGCGAGATCACCCTGCTCGTACTCCGCGCCGCGCCGGCAGGTTCCCGGCGGTGAGTCCTCACACCGGGCACTCAGCGTCCAACGTGTGGGCCCCACAAGGAGAAGCCCACGGTGAAGCCTCCCCGTGCCGCGGGCCCTCCGCCTCCCCCGCCTCCTCCGAAGCCGCGGTGAGGCGCACCGGCGCGGGACGGGAACGGAAGCTCCTCGTCACATGAACCGGGCATGGGAAGTTTCCGCAACTCCCGGTCGACGGTTTCCCCTCTGTGGCATCGTTCTCACGGTCCGTCAGAAAGACGGCAACGGGGGAGGAACGTACCCATGGTGGATCTCAGTCCCACTCAACTGTTGGTCATAGGAGGTGTCCTGCTTGCCCTCCTGGCGGTACTGGTCCTCGGTCTGCGGCGTGGTTCGCTGAAGAAGGCCGACTTCCAGGGCGCGGGCGTGCGGGCCAGTCTGGAAGGGACCGAGGAGGCCAAGCCGCTGGAGGAGCAGACGATCCAGACGGACGACTTCAAGTCCACGAACTCGCGATTCCGTATCGTGAAGAACGCGCGGACGTCGTTCAAGAGGACGCGGTTCAAGCACAGCCTCCTGGAGATCCTGCCGGACGACGGCAGCACTCCGCCCGAAGCCGTGAAGCCGCCCGAGCCGCCCGACCCACCCGGCCCGACAGCAGGTCAGAACGGCCGGTAGTCCTCGGCGGGCAGCACCACACAACGGGGCGGGGAGGGCGGGGTGCCCGAGACGGGAACGCAGCACCGGCACATCGACCGTGCCGAGCAACTGGAGAGTGCGGCACGCCTCACGGCGCGGGAAGGCGAAGGGGACGAGGAACGGCAGGCCCTCTTCTTCGAGGGCCCGCAGGAGATCGGCAAGTCGTCCCTGCTGCTGGAGATCTACGAGCGGCACTCCGCGAACGGCGTGTACTTCGTCGACCTGTCGCGAACAGCGGCGGAGCACGACGTACTTGAGTCACTGGCGATGCAGGCCCGGCGCCAGGAGGTCGCGGTGCCGGCTTACCGGACCACACGGGACCGGTTCGCCGAGCGGTCCTCGTCGCCGCAGGTGGACATGACCAACGTACGGATGCGGCACGCGACGTTCCAACTCATCGCCCAGGGTGAGGATCGCGGCCTGCGAACCGCCTCACTGAGCGACGCTCTGCTGGACAACCTGGTCGCCGAAGCCCGCAGGCCGGTGATCTGCCTCGACAGCTTCGAGGCGTGTGCCCGGCCCATGCGGGACTGGCTCGCGCGGAGCCTTTTGCCGAACCTCCTGTCGAGGCGTGAGGTCAGCGTGTTCGTGGCGGGCCGGCAGGTGCCGCGGTTGTCCCACCCCGACACGGCTCTTGTCCGCACCTTGGTGCTTCCACCCTTCGATGTGCGGGCAGTGCGGGAGTGGATCGAAACGCTCGGGTTCACCAGCCTGACGGAGAAGGCGGCGGCGATCCAGGAGGCGAACGGCGGCGTGCCGGGACTGCTTCATGAATTCTTCGCCGACCATACGGAGCCGGCCAATGGCGGCACGGCCCGTACGCAGGACCGTCCGATCAGGGCGATCGCCGACGATCAGGACAGCAGGGACGGCTGATGCCATGACGCAGGAATCCGTGGTCCAGCAAGTGTTGGCCCGCTTCGACCGCCTGCCCGCGGACGAGGCACTGGTGCTCGAAGCTCTTGCGGTGCATCAGTGGTTCAGCGCGGACATCGCGGCCTACACCGCGGCCAACCTCGGGCTCGGCCTGACGGCGGAACAAGTAACCGCCTCGCCGTTCGTGGTCGCCGATCGCGTTCCGCCCGCCGGGCCGGGAAGCGAGCCGCAGTACGGCATCCGTTCCGCACTGCGAACCGCCCTGAACGAGCGCATGCGGAGCCGACGGCCGACGGCCTATCGTCACGCTCACCGGATAGCGGCCACCTACTACACCCAGCCGTTGCATCCGCTGCGGACCGACCGGTTGACCTGGTACGTGTACGAAGTACGGCATCTGGCGGCCTTCCGGCCGGAGTTGGCGACAGCCCGGCTCGCGGCGTTCGCGCACGACGCCCTCGTCGCGGGGTGCGCCGAGGCCGCCGGCAGGGCCGCGGCCGAAGTGGCGGCGGTCTCGCCCCGGCCCGGTGACCAGTCGCTGGCCGGCATCATCGAGAGCGTGGCGGCGATCCTGAACGCACCGAGCCAGGTCGAGCACGCCACGGTCGTCGCGCTCGACGGTCTCGTCGCCCGCTCCGGAACGCCCTCCGATCCGGCCACCACCCGTCTCGTCTCGCTCGCCCGGGACCTCGTCGTCTACTACACGGAGCGGCCGGCGCCGGTCGTGCCGCTGACGGCGCAGGTCGTACCGAGTGCCGCGGCGGTGATCGACCCACGCGGAATGCCCGTTCTGGGAGGGGATCTGCGCCTGCTCGAGGATCTGGCCCAGCCGTCCAGGATCATCACCAGCCGCACCCATCGCGTGGAGCTGAAGTCCAGCACCGCGGCGCTTCACCAGGTCACCACCCGACTTGCCACGGAGGACCGTTCCGGCCGGAGCGTGATCCTCGTGGACCTTCTGCCGCGGAGTTCCGGCGACCGCCTCGACGCCTTGCGGCTGAGCGATCGCGGGGGCCGGGGAGTGATCGTGCTCGGAGCCGGGGAAATGGTCCGCGTCCTGGCCCAGGGCCTCGGCCGACTCCTGAACACGGGCGAACCGCCCGGCGGCGGCTCGACACGCGCAGAGCTGTCCCGGCGGCTCGACGCCCTGGGCTGGGACAGCGGAACCGACGGATTGGCCGCCCTGGTGAGCCGCACCCAGCAGGCGGACGACGTAGAGGATTTCCTGCGGGAGCGCTTCGACGACCTGATGCACTACACGCCGGTGGTGGCCCTGCTGGACGTCCACCCGGGGTGGACGTCAGAGGTGACCTACGGAGATCAGCGGGAATCCACCACGCGACGCGACGGCTGGGGCCGCGTCGTCGTCTCGCTGACCGTGACGGTGCCCGTGGCGGTGCGCAACCGCCTGGAGTTCGTCACCCCTGACGGCCTCGAACCTGCGGACGTCCGGGCAGCGGAGGATGTTGGGCTCGTACGGGTGGGCAACGAGCGGACATCCTCCACACTGCAGCAGTTCGATGTCGACCGCGCGTCGGGGGACGGCGAAGACGAGAGCGTGGCCCGCATCGAGGTCGATCTGGGGTACAGACTGCCGGACCGGGAGTTCAAGGGAGTGCAGAGGACCGCGCTCCTGTGCATGGCCCTGTCCGCGTTGGCGCTGCTCCTGCTGTTCGCCAATATCGCACTGGTGGCCGCGATGGCCACGGTCCTCACCGCGGTGGGAGTGGTGGCGGACATGCAGCGGGACGGACCGCACCACGACAACGACGAGCCCCTGCACGTGTACGCCGGCAAGCGGCTTCGCCTGGTCCGCCGGACCGACGCCGCAGCGGCCATCGCCGCGGTCACCGTACCCAACTCCGGCTCCACCGGCATCAGTTTGGTCACCTCCGGGATCGCGTTCGTCTATTGCTTCGCCACCTACCTCTTGGTGCTGAGCGCGAAAAGGGCTTCTCACCGCCCTCTCGCACCGATGGATCCCTCCACGCGCCACCGCACTCCGGTCGGCTGAAGGGCACGCGCGACCGAGCGGTCTCCGGGGGCGATCCCGCTCTCGTGTCTTTCGACCTGGTGGACGAGGAAGCGCGCCCTACCGGTGATGCGGGGGCATTGAGCGGGTATCCGTTGGCTTGCGACGACCGCCGCGAGAGCCGGTCCCCCTACAGACAGGTGCCCACCATGGTTCACGTTGTCCGCTCGATGACCGTCAACAGGCCGCTCGGCCCCGTGGTCGCCTACCTCGCCGACTTCTCCAACGCCCTGGAATGGGACCCGGGCACGCGTGAGTGCACGCGCCAGGATCACGGTCCGCTGCAAGTGGGGTCTCTCTGGCACAACGTCTCCGAGCTACGCGGCAGGCGCACCTCCTTGACGTACCGGCTCACCCGGATGGACTCGGACCGGCTGACGTTCGTGGGCAGCAACGACACAGCGACCTCCACCGACGACCTCACCTTCAAGGACCACGGCGCGGCAACCCTCGTGGTCTACGAGGCCACCGTCACGTTCAACGGTCTGGCCAAGCTCGCCGACCCCTTCATGCGCCGTGTGTTCGAAGGCCTGGGGGACGAACTCGCTCGCTCCCTGCCTGCCGCGGTCGAAGCGCGCGTGACACCCGCCTGAGAGCCGCGCCCAAGGAGCGGCAGCGGGAGTGGGTGCCCGCGCGGGTGAGGTGTGGTGTCTCCGCGCGGGCCGGGTGTCAGACGGTACGGAGCCAGACGCTGGTGTCGTTGGGCAGCTGATTGCCGTCCAGGGGGTGGGAGGCCAGCAGTACGGCGTGGTCGCCGGGCAGCGCGACCGGTGTGCCGGACAGGTTGACGAGGCAGGTGAAGTCCGTGCCGCGGCGGTAGGCGAGGACGCCCTCGGGGGCGGGCAGCCACTGGATGGGGCCGTCGCCGAGGTCTTGGCGCTCTGCTCGCAGGGCGAGCGCGGCGCGGTAGAGGTTGAGCATGGATGCGGGGTCGGGCTCCTGTGCCGCGACGCTGAGCCCGGCCCAGGCGGCGGGCTGGGGCAGCCACGGGCGGGCGGCGTCGTCGGGGCCGAAGCCGTAGGGGGCTTTGGTGCCGGACCAGGGCAGCGGGACGCGGCAGCCGTCGCGGCCGGGGTCCTTTCCACCGGTGCGGTGGTAGATGGGGTCGTCGCGGCGGTCGGCGGGAATGTCCTCGACCTCGGGGAGTCCGAGTTCCTCGCCCTGGTAGATGTAGACCGCGCCGGGCAGGGAGAGCGTGAGCAGGGCTGCGGCGCGGGCACGGCGCCGGCCGAGATCCTCGTCGACGATCGGGTTGTACTGGCGGATGCCGGCGGCTGTGCTGGTGTCGGGGCGGCCGTAGCGCGTGACGTGGCGGGTGACGTCGTGGTTGGACAGGACCCAGGTACTGGGGGCCGCGACCGTCGCGTGGACGCTGAGCGTTTGGTCGATGACGGTGCGCAGGGCGGAGGCGTCCCAAGCGCAGCCGAGGAAGTCGAAGTTGAAGGCGGCGTGCAGCTCGTCGGCGCGGAGGTAGCGCGCGAAGCGCGCGGGGTCGGCCAGCCAGACCTCGCCGATCAGGGCCCGGGGGTCGGGGTAGGAGTCGGCGACGGCCCGCCAGCCCCGGTAGATGTCGTGGTTGATGTCGAGGTCGACGTAGGGGTGGGGGTCGGGCAGGCCGGAGTGGTCGAAGTCGGGCAGCTCGGGGTCCTTGCCGCACATGGCGGCGGAGTCGACGCGGATGCCGTCGACTCCGCGGTCGAACCAGAAGCGCAGGATGTCCTCGTACTCGCTGTGGACGAGAGGGTTGCGCCAGTTGAGGTCGGGCTGCTCGGGAGCGAAGAGGTGGAGGTACCACTGGCCGTCGGGCAACCGGGTCCAGGCGGGGCCGCCGAAGATGGACTGCCACTCGTTGGGGGGCAGCTCGCCGTTCTCGCCGCGGCCGTCGCGGAACCAGAAAAGGTCGCGCTCGGGTGAGCCGTGGGTGGCGGCGAGGGCCTTGAGGAACCACTCGTGCTCGTGGGAGACGTGGTTGGGGATGACGTCGACGATGATGCGGATGCCGCGCTCGTGTGCCTCGCCGATGAGGGCGTCGGCGTCGGCGAGGGTGCCGAAGCGGGGGTCGATCTGCCGGAAGTCGGTGACGTCGTAGCCGGCGTCGGCCATGGGGGTCAGGTACCAGGGCGAGAACCAGATGGCTTCGATGCCGAGCTCTTTGAGGTAGTCCAGGCGGTTCCGTACGCCGGTCAGGTCGCCGATACCGTCGCCGTTGCCGTCCGCGAAGCTGCGTGGGTAGACCTGGTAAATGGCTGCGTGACGCCACCAGTCGGTGGTGCGCGGGGTCATGGGACCTGCCTTCGTGAGTGTGGTGGAACGGGCGCGCGGGCCCGGCAGTGGGGTCGGGCCGGGCCCGCGGGTCTGCGTGTCCGGTCGGCCGCGGGCCCGGGCGGTCAGGGGCGACCGGGCCCGCGGTCGGCCGTGGCTACCAGCCGGAGTTTCCGGTTCCGCGCTGGATGGCGAATCCGCCGGTCATGTTCAGGGGCGCGCCGGCGGTGGAGGTGACCTTGGTGTTGGAGAAGCTCCCGCTGCCCGCGGCGTTGCCCTCGATGCCGTGGAGACCGGTCTGGTTGATGGTCAGGCCGTTCACGCGCAGGTCGGAGACCACCCGCTGCCAGCTGATGAGGAGGCCGCTGTAGGTGGAGTCCTCGACCGTGTTGTTCGTCAGGACGACGGGCTGGGTGATGTCGTAGCGGTCGGCGTAGACCCACAGGGCGCCGAGCTTGCTGTTCCAGTTGACCTCCATGCTGCCGGTGCGGCGCAGGAGGTTGCCGGAGACGGTGGTGGTGCCGCTGAAGGGGTCGCCGAAGCGTGTGGAGACGGTGATGCCCGCGGCGGCCACGACGGTGTCGGAGATGAGGTTGTTCTCGACGCTGTTGCCGCTGCCGCCGTAGACGGCGGCGCCGTTGGCCAGGGTGGGGAGCTGGACGGTGTTGTTGCGGAAGGCGCTGTTGGTGACAGCCGCTCCGTCCGACCACATGGCCAGGGCGTCGTCTCCGGTACCGCGGAGGCTGCTGTTGGAGATGACGGTGTTCCTCACCGCGCCGTGCAGGTTGACCCCGTCGGCGAAGGTGTTGCGGATGCGCAGGTCGCCGGCCGTCAGGCCGTCGGTCGGCGCGGAGATCCACAGGCCGACCTTGGTGTGCTGGATCCAGACGTTCTTGATCACCGATCCGGTGCCGAAGTCGCCCTCGACGGCGGCCTGGCCGGCCGCGTCGTCGCGGACGTTGTTCTGCCCGTCGATCATCAGGTTCTCGACGGTGCTGGTGCCGCCTCGGCCGAACAGTCCGCCCTTGAGGCCCGTGCCGCGCAGGACGGTGTACCAGACACCCGCGCCGCGCAGCTTCACGCCGCTGAGGTTGACGTGGTCGGAGATGTTGTAGGTGCCGGCGGGGAGGAACAGGCCCCTGCCCTGGCTCTTGGCCGTGTTCAGGGCGGTGTTCAGGGCGGCGGTGTCGTCCTGGTTGTCGTTGGGCGTGACCCCCAGGGTGCCGGCGGAGACGTAACCGCTGGGCAGTGTGCCGACCGCGCCGGTCTCCTCCGCCTCGACCAGGTCGATCGTGTAGGAGGCGGCGGTGTCTCCGGTGTCCTTCTGCAACCGCAGGACGGTGCCCGCCGGCAGGGTGCGGCCGAACGAGGCGCGGCTCTCGTCGAAGAAGCGGTGGGCCTGGCCCTCGCCCGGGTTGTTCGTGTACGGGTACGCGCCGTAGACCCAGGCGTAACGGGAGGTCAGCTGGAGGTCGGGCAGGGCCGCGCCGTCCGCGTAGGCGCTCAGCGTGGCGTCGATGCCCCTGCCGTCACCGCTGTCGGGCAGGGAGTAGCGCAGGTTGATGGCGTTGGCGGGCTTGGTGAGCTTGACCTCGACGTAGTCGCCGGCCTGGGTCAGCTTGACGGCCTTGCGGCCGGAGGCTTCCGAGGCGACGGTGAGGTAGGTGCGGTCGGGGCCGATGGACGAGCCCTTGAACGTGCCGGACTCGGCCTCGTAGGTGGTGAAGGGCAGGGTGGCGCCCACGCCGCCGGGGGCCGGGGGGCCGGGGTCGGTGGGTGTGGTGGGGGTGTTCGCCTTGACGCTGTCGATGTTGACGTTGCCGCTGTCGTTGTTGGTGAAGGCCAGCGTGAGGGTGTTGGCGCCCTGGGTGAAGGTGACGGGCACGTCGACGGTCGCCCAGCTCGTCCAGCCGCTCGTGGCCGGGAGATTGACCCCCGAGGCGGTTCCGCCGGCCGTGAGGGTCAGCGTCTTGGCCGCGCCGTTGCCGTTGGCGTAGCGGACGGTGACGGTTCCGGCACCGGCGTAGGCCGACTGCACGGTGGTGGTGAGGGACGCGCGGCCCCTGTTGGCGTCGGTCAGTCCGCCGACGTACCCGGTGCCGGTGTAGCCGGCGTGCTCGTTCTCGACGACGGCGCCGCCCGCGAGGACGGCGCCCTCGGCCTCGGCGGAGCCCGGCTGCGTCGTGGTGTCGGGCGTGACGGCCGTGAGGCTGTCGACGTTGACGTTGCCGCTGTCGGCGGCGCCGAACTTCAGGGCGAGGGGGTTGGCGCCCTGGGTGAAGGCGACCGGCACGTTGACGGTCGCCCAGGTCGTCCAGCCGTTCGTCGCGGGCAGGGTGACCTGCTGGGAGGCGGTGCCGCGGACCAGGGTCAGCGTCTTGGCCGCGCCGTTGCCGTTGGCGTAGCGGATCCTCACCGACCCGTTGCCCGTATGCGTGGACTGCACGGTGTAGGCCGCGGTGGCGCCCCGGTTGGCGTCGGTGTAGCCGCCGACGTAACCGGTGCCGGTGTATCCCGAGTGCTCCGTCTCGACCCGGGCACCGCCCGTGAGGGTCGCGGTCTCGGCCTGGAGGAGGGCGGTGGCGGCGTGCGCCGGGAGGGGGGCGGCGATGCCGTAGGAGGCGGCGCCGGTGAGCGCGAGGAGGAGGGCCGCTGTCACGGCGGAGTTTCTGGGGCGCGGGTTGGTGTGGTGGATCGACACAGCGTTGTGTCCTTTCGGGGCAGGGGCGGCTCAGCCCTTGGGGGTGTACCGGCGGGGGCCGGCGGTAGGCGCCGCCAGGCAGGCGGAGGCCGGTCGGCGGTCGGGCGACCGGTGCGCGGGATTCGTGCGGGGGGGGCGCCGGTCGGTCGGAGGGGATGTGCTTCTCGCCGGGCCGGGCGGGCCGGTTCAGCCCTTCAGGCTGCCCGCGGTCAGACCGGCGATGATGTGCCGCTGGAAGATCAGGAAGATGACCAGCAGGGGGACGGAGGCCATGACCATGCCGGCGAGGAGCTGGTTGGCGGGCATGAACTCGGCGAGACGGTTGAGGGCCACGGTGATGGGCTGGCGTGCGGGGTCGGGCAGGACCAGCAGGGGCCACAGGAAGTCCTTCCAGACCCCGACGACCGCGAAGATCGACACGACGGCCAGGACCGGCCGGGACAGCGGCAGGATGAGCGACCACAGGATCCGTACGGGGCCGGCGCCGTCCAGGCGGGCGGATTCCAGCAGCTCGCCCGGGATCTGGTCGAAGAACCTCTTCAGGATGAAGATGTTGAAGGCGTTGGCGCAGGCCGGCAGCCAGATCGCCCAGGGGGTGTTGATCAGGTTGGCGTGGATGAGGGGAACGTCCGTGACCGTGAGGTAGGTCGGGACCAGGAGCGCCGAGACCGGCAGCATGAGCGTGGCCAGCATCATGCCCAGGACGACGTTGCCCAGTACCGGCCGCAGCCGGGACAGGGCGTAGGCGGCGGCGACGTCGACGACGACCTGGGTGAGCCAGGCGCCGACAGCGAGGAGCAGGGTGTTGAGGAAGTACCGGCCCAGGCCGACGTTGGTCCACGCCTCGCTGTAGGACTCCGGGTGCCAGCTCCGCGGCAGCAGCGTCGGGTTCGGGTCGGCGAGTTCCGCGGAGGACTTGAGGGCCCCGCCGGCCATCCAGTACAGCGGGAAGACGAACGCGAGGGTGAAGCCGACGACGGTCAGGACGAGGACGAACCGGTAGAGGAGCCGGCCCGCACGGCGGTTCATCTCGGTGGGGGCGACGAGGGTGCGTTCCGCAGGGGCGGACATGGTGGTTCCTTTCAGCCCTTGCTGCGGGTCAGCCGCAGGTAGACGGCGGCGAACAGGCCCAGGACGATGAAGAGCACGGTGCTCATCGCGCTGGCCATGCCGAAGTCGTTGTAGACGAACGCGTACCGGTACAGCAGCAGGAGGACGGTGACCGTGGCGTCGTTGGGGCCGCCGCCGGTGAGCACGTAGGGCTCGACGAACACCTGCATGGTGCCGATGATCTGCAACAGCAGGGTGATCATGAGGATGAACCGCGTCTGCGGGATGGTCACGTGCCACAGCCGCCGCCGGATGGAGGCGCCGTCGAGTTCGGCCGCCTCGTACAGTTCGCCCGGTACGGAGCCGAGGGCGGCGAGGTAGATCAGGGTGGTGGTGCCCATGTTCGCCCAGGTGGAGACCAGGACCAGGGAGACCATGGCGAGGTTCTCCGACTCCAGCCACTGCTGGGCCGGCAGGTGGAGCATCTCCAGGACGTTGTTGAACAGGCCGGGGCCCGGGTCGTAGAACCAGCGCCACAGCAGCATGGTCACGATCGGTGGCAGCATCACCGGGAGGTAGACGGTCATCCGCAGGTAGGACCGGGCGTGCCGGAACTCGTTGAGGACGACCGCGGTGGCGAACGGGGCGACGAAGCCGAAGACGAGGGCGAGGAGCGTGAAGTAGCCGGTGTTCTTCCACGCGGTGGCGAACAGCGGGTCGTCGAAGAGGCGCTGGTAGTTGTCCCAGCCCACCCAGGTCGACGGCCGGGCGAAGGTGACCTGCTGGAATCCCAGCAGGATGCCCCGCACGATCGGGTACCAGGAGAACAGGGCGAAGCAGATCAGCCCCGCGCCGAGGAACGCGTAGGCGGTGAGGTTCTCGCGGATGCGGCGCCGGAGCCTGCTGGGGTGGTCCACCGAGTGCTTCTGCGGCTCGGCCGTGCGCTTGGGTGCCCTGGTCAGGGTCGGAGCCGCCATGTCACTTGACCGTCGCGAGGATGCCGTCGACCTTCTTGGCGGCATCCGCGAGCAGTTGGTCGATGTCCGAGTCCTTCTTGGTCAGTACCGCCTGCATCAGCCCGTCCAGGACGGTGTAGATCTGCTGGGCGTTCGGCGGCTCGACCTTCTGCTCCAGCTGGGCGTTGCGCTCGACGAAGGGCTTGTAGTTGCCCTGCGGGACGTTGGCGTACGTGCGGTGCGCGGCGTCCTGCTTGGCCGCGGCGCCACCGGTGAGGAGCCTGTCCAGCGGGAGGCCGATCGGGACGTCGTTGCCGGAGGCGCGCTTGTCCTCGAACTCGGTGCGGTCGGGGTTGAGGTACTTCCACTGGAGCCACTCGATGCCGGCCTTGATCTTCTCCGGCGACGCCTTCGGATTGAACATGAAGCCGCTGCCGCCGCCCAGGGTGGCGTTGTCGTTCGGCATGCCGGCGACGCCGTAGTCCTCGTACTCGCGCTCGAACTGCTTGACGATGGTGGGGATGTTGTCCGGCCCGGCCATGTACATACCGAGCTTGCCGGCGCCCATCATCTTCTGCACGTCCTCGATCTGCAGGAGCTGACGCGTGCCCATGGTGTTGTCGGTCCAGCGCATGTCGTGCAGCATCCGGAGCGCCTTGCGGCCGGCGTCGCTGTTGAACGCGGCCTTCCAGCGGCCCTGCTCCTTGACGGCGATGTCGCCGCCCATGGAGTAGACCCAGGCGGTGTAGTGCCAGCCGCCCTGGTTGTTCTTGCTGTAGTCGGCGTAGCCGACGGTCCCGTCGCCCAGCGCCGAGATCTTCTTCGCGGCCGCCCGGACCTCGTCCCACGTGGTCGGCGGCTTGTCCGGGTCGAGGCCGGCCTTCTTGAACAGGGCGCGGTTGTACACCAGGCCGAGGGAGTACTGGCCGTTCGGCAGCCCGTACAGGCCGCCGTCGGGGCCGGTGAACACCTTCAGGTAGTCCTTCTTGATCTGGTCGTAGTACGGCATGTCCTTCACGTACTTGCTGATGTCGGCGCCCTGGCCGCGCTGTATCAGCCCCGAAGGGTCGGTGAAGTACACGTAGTAGACGTCCTCCAGCTGGCCACCGGCCAGTTTCGCGGAGAAGGTCTTGGGGTCCATCTGGCCCTCGCGGGCGTCGATCCTGATCTTGGGGTGCGCCTTCTCGAAAGCCTTGACGTCCTCCACGAAGTACTTGTGGTCCACAGGCTGTGTCTTGGGCGGCATGCCGTTCACCGTGATGGTGACGACGCCGTCCTTGCCGACTCCCGTGGTCTCGCCACTGCATGCGACGAGACCCGCGGAGAGGGCACAGGCGATGCCTGTGGCGATGAGTCGGCGGCGGCTCTGGATTCCAGCCATGAGAGGTCAGCCTTCCTGCGATACACCCGCGTCCGTGGGCCCCGTCGCCCACAGCTCCAGCGGACACGCAGAACGTAGAAGCCTGCCATGTAAGAAGTCAATGACTGTGCGCAAAACTTCTACTGCTTCGCTCCGGCGGGTGGCCTGCCCGTGGAGCCGCGAAGGAGCAGCTGGGTCTGGAAAAGGGTCACGCCCGGAGCGATCTGCTGTCCTTGCATCTGTTGCGCGAGCGCCTCCACGGCCGCGTCCGCCATCCGCGTCACGGGCTGCTGACACGTGGTCAGCGGCGGGTCGACGGCCACCATGAACACCGAGTCGTCGAACCCCGTCACCGAGACATCACGGGGTACGTCCAGGCCCAGGCGGCGGACTCCACGAATCGCCCCCAGCGCCAGTTCGTCACTTCCGCAAACGATCGCGGTCGCCCCGTCCCGTACGAGCCTCACCGCGGCCGCGGCGCCCCCTTCCAGTGAGAACAGAGCGTGCCCGACCAGCGGCATCCAGTCCTGCGAGGGGACCGCGCGGGCCTTCCAGAAGGCCGCGAAGGCCGCGAGCTTGCGGGCGGACGGCACGTGGCCCGCGGGGCCGATGAGCAGCCCCACGCGCTGATGCCCCACCCAGGTCAGATGGGTGAGGGACTGGACGACGGCATCTGCGTCATCCGCACTGATCCGCACCGACCCCTCGTTCTCGTCGGCAGGGTTCACCAGCACCATCGGCACCTTGCGATCTTTCAGTGCCTTGCCCTGCTCCGGTCCGGCGTCGGCGTAGCTGGACCCGATGAAGACGATTCCGCCGATGTTCTGTTTCAGCAGCATCTTGATGTAGTTCGCCTCGGAAACCCCATCCGATGTGCGAGTGCACAGCACGGGAATGAGCCCCCTCTTGTTGAGGCGGCCGGCGATCGCCTCCGCGAAGGCGGGGAAGACCGGATTGCGCAGATCCGGCACCACCACGCCCACCAGGGGGCTCCGCTCGACCTCGGTGGCGGCGGGCCGCGGCAGACCCATCACGTCCAGTGCCCTCAGCACGCGCTCCCGCGTCGCGGGGGCCACCGCCGGACTGCCGTTCAGCGCCCTGCGGACCGTCCCCTCGCTGACGCCTGCGAACTCCGCGACATCGCTCAGCTTTTTCTTCATACGCGAACCGTACATCGAGAGCGCAAGAAATGATCAGAAAAATGCAAGGATTCCGCAACCGCAAGGCGGACCGGAGGCGTCTCGCAACTGCCCGAACACCTGCGGACGCCCACTCCGGAAGCTGGTGTGAGCCAGGCCCGGTGGCGGCGCCTGTCGCGCGGTCTCCAGGGTGATGAGGTAGTCAGGAGGGGTGGACAAGGACGCGACCGACCCCTTCGTGCATGTCAGGGGCGCGAGTGAGAACAACCTGCGGAACATCGATCTCGACGTTCCGCGGGACGCGATGGTCGCCTTTACCGGCGTCTCCGGTTCGGGCAAGTCCTCGCTCGCGTTCGGCACGCTCTACGCGGAGGCCCAGCGACGCTACTTCGAGTCCGTGGCGCCGTACGCCCGAAGGCTGTTGCAACAGGTCGGCGCACCGCACGTGCGGGAAATCACCGGACTGCCACCGGCCGTGGCCCTGCAGCAGCGACGCGGGTCGCCCAGCTCACGCTCGACGGTCGGCACCCTCACCACACTGTCCAATCTGCTGCGCATGCTGTACTCCCGGGCCGGCACCTACCCGCCCCGGGCCGCACGGCTGGAGGCCGAGTCGTTCTCACCCAACACCGCGGCCGGCGCCTGCCCGGAGTGCCACGGGCTGGGCGTCGTGCACGACGTCGCCGAGGACCTGCTCGTCCCGGACCCCTCGCTGAGCATCCGCGAGGGGGCGATCGCCGCCTGGCCGGGCGCCTGGCAGGGCGCCAACCTGCGCAGTGTCGTGAACGGCCTGGGGATCGACATCGACCGACCGTGGCGAAGGCTCAGGAAGAAGGACCGGGACTGGCTGCTGTACACGGACGAGCAGCCCTCCGTGTACATCGAGCCGGAGGAGGACCGCGTCGACCACGGCTACCAGGGCACGTTCTGGAGCGCGCGCAAGCACGTCATGCACGTCCTCGCCGACTCCAAGAGCGACAAGATGCGCGAACGGGCCCTCCGGTTCGTCAGGAGTATGCCCTGCCCCGAGTGTCACGGCAGCGGACTGCGGCCCGAGGCGCTCGCCGTGACCTTCGCCGGACGTTCCATCGCCGAGATCAACGCGATGCCGCTCACCGAGGTCGTGGCGCTGCTGCGGCCCGTCGCGGGGCGGTCCGAGGCCGACGCCACCACGTCGACCGCCCGATCCGGGGAGACGACCGAGGTCGCGGTCCGCGTCTGCGGCGACCTGGTCGAGCGGGTCGGCGTACTGCTCGAACTGGGCCTCGGGTATCTCAGCCTCGGGCGCGGCTCCACGACCCTGTCACCCGGCGAGGCGCAGCGCCTGAGGATCGCCACCCAGCTGCGCTCGGGGCTGTTCGGCGTCGTCTACGTCCTCGACGAACCGTCCGCGGGCCTGCACCCGGCCGACGCGGAACCGCTGCTGGACGTGCTGGACCGCCTCAAAGCGGCGGGCAACACGCTGTTCGTCGTCGAGCACGACATGGACGTCGTACGGCGGGCGGACTGGGTGGTCGACATCGGCCCCGGCGCGGGCGAGGGCGGCGGACGCGTGCTGTACAGCGGCCCGGTCGCCGGTCTTGAGCAGGTCGGGGAGTCGGCCACGAGCCAGTACCTGTTCGGGCGTGCCCGGCCGCTCGAACACCGCCCGCGCACACCGCACGGCTGGCTGCACCTGAGCGGCGTCTCCCGCCACAATCTGCGCGACGTGTCCGTCGACGTACCGCTCCGCGTACTGACGGCGGTGACGGGCGTGTCCGGTTCCGGAAAGTCGACGCTGGTGACGCAGGTGCTCGCCGAGGTCGTCCGCGGCCACCTCGGACTCGTACCCGAGGAGCCCGACGAGGCGCGGCTGGACGTCGACGTCCAGGACGCGTCGGGGGTCGAGTCGTTCGACCGGCTGGTCCGGGTCGACCAACGGCCCATCGGCCGAACTCCCCGGTCCAACCTGGCCACGTACACGGGGATGTTCGACGCGGTGCGCAAACTGTACGCGGGGACGGACGAGGCCAGGGCGCGCGGCTACGCGGCCGGGCGGTTCTCCTTCAACGTGCCCGAAGGGCGGTGCGGGACCTGCCAGGGCGAAGGATTCGTCGCGGTGGAACTGCTGTTCCTGCCCGGCACCTACGCGCCGTGCCCGACCTGCCAGGGCGCCCGGTACAACGCCGAGACGCTGGAAGTCACCTATCGCGGCAAGAACATCGCGCAGGTGCTGGGGCTGTCCGTGGACGCCGCCGCCACGTTCCTGTCCGCCGTCCCGGCCGCCTCCCGCAGTCTGGAGACGTTGCGCGAGGTGGGACTGGGGTATGTGCGGCTGGGGCAGCCCGCGACGGAACTCAGCGGTGGTGAGGCGCAACGCATCAAACTGGCCACCGAGTTGCAGCGGGCCCGCCGCGGGCACGCGCTCTATCTGCTCGACGAGCCGACGGCGGGGCTGCACCCCTCGGACATCGCACTGCTCCTGCGACAGCTGCACCGGCTCGTCGACGCCGGCAACACGGTCGTCCTCGTCGAGCACGACCTCGACACGATCGCCACCGCCGACTGGGTCATCGACCTCGGGCCGGGCGGCGGCGACGCGGGCGGGCGGGTGGTCGCGGCGGGCACTCCGGCCGACGTGGCGAAGGCCCGC
>NZ_WWJY01000142.1 GCF_009865405.1 Streptomyces sp. SID3212
GCGCCCAGCGCCGCGTCCAGGGCCGCGACGACCCCGCCCCGCGACGCGTCGGGCAGCAGGACGTCCGTACCGTCCGCGAACACGTGCCGGGCCGCCGGGTCCACCTGCCGCAGCTCGACGCAGGCCTCCAACGGCTCCTTGCCGGTCTTGACGAACAGGTCGCGGTACACCGCCGGCAGATGCAGCAGCCCCGGCCCGGTGTCGAAGACGAAGCCCGCGCGCGAGAACCGGCCCACCGACCCGCCGTACGTCGCCGCGCGTTCGTACACCGTCACCCGGTGGCCCGCCACCGCCAGCCGGGCGGCCGCCGCCATGGCGCCCATGCCCGCGCCGATCACCACAATCCGTGCCATGCCAGGGACTTTATCCGGGGCCGCTGACAGCGGGTCCCCGCGCCCTGCGCCGCAGGAAACGGCGGATCCGGGAGGCCAGGAAGACCGCCGTCACGACGCCCGCCACCAGCAGCGTGGCGGCGATCGAGGCGGCGGCGACCGGATGGAAGAGGGCGAACGTGATGATCCCGGCGACGCCCAGATCCTCCAGTGTGCTCAGGACGATGTTGCTGAACGGCTCGGGGGAGGTGTTCACCGCCATCCGCGTCCCGGCCTTGACCAGATGGCTGACCAGCGCGGTGGAGCCGCCGACCGCGCCCGCCGCGAGGTCGGGCAGCGAACCGCTCTGACCGGCGAGCAACGCCCCGACGACCGCGCCCGACACGGGCCTGATCACCGTGTGCACGGTGTCCCAGACGGTGTCGACGTACGGGATCTTGTCGGCGACGGCCTCGCAGAGGAAGAGCAGGCCGGCGGCTATCAGCACGTCGGTGCGCTGGAGCGGGGCGGGCACCTCGTCGGTCAGCCCGGTGGCGCCGAACACGCCGAACAGCAGGACCACCGCGTAGGCGTTGATCCCGCTGGCCCAGCCGCTGGTGAAAACGAGGGGGAGTACGGACACGGACGCGATCGTAGCCACGGCGGGCCCGCAGCGGGATGGGGTCGGGAACCCGGTTCTGAGTACGCCTACTCACCGCGTGAGTTGAGTAGGCGCGCGGATGGGCCGCCCCCGGCGCGGAGGGGAGAGTGGGAACCACGGAAGGGGCGCGGCGCCGGCACCGCCGGCACGGGGCTGCGGAACGGTGCTGCACCCCTGACGCGGCAGGAGGTACGGGCACGGGGGCACGGGGGTACGGGGGAGCTGGACAGGGGGGAACGGGGGAAACGGGGGGAACGGGGGAGGTACGGGGGGAACGCGCCGGTTCGGCGGGGCTCGGGAGGACCGAGTCCCGCCGGACCGGCGCACTCGTGTGTCCGGGGAGCCCGGGGCCGTTGCCCGGGCGTCGCCGCGAAAAACCTCGCCCCCACCTGTGTACGAGGCAACGTCGCAGGTCAGGGGTGATTGTCAGTGGCGTGCTCCACGATGAACACATACGGCCACAGAGCCGTCACACGAGGACAGGAGGTTCCGCCATGGCCAGCTCCCACGCCGGTGCCGCACGTCGGCGCCCTACGGGTGGCCCTGCCCCCTCACTGACCGGACCACCGAGCGACGTCCACCCTGTCCTGCGAAGGGCCACGGCCCCGCCGGCCGCCCTCGACCTGCTCTCCAAGGCCCGTGACGGCCTGGACGAGGCCGCGACGCTGGACACCCCGAACGAGCGCTACGCCACCGCCCACCTCGCCGCCCTGCGCACCGCGGCGGCCGTCCTCGCCGCCCGGGGCCGCCCGGAGACCGCCCCGCCGCGCCGCCGCCGGATCAGGACCGCCTGGGAGGTGCTCCCCGAGATCGCGCCCGAACTGTCCGAGTGGAGCGCCCTGTTCGCCTCCGGCGCCGCGCGCCGGGCGCGCGCCGAGGCGGGCATACGGGGCGCGGCGAGCAGCCGCGACGCCGACGACCTCCTGCGTGATGTGGCCATGTTCCTGCGCCTGGTGGAGCGGATGCTGGTGCTCGCGCCGGTCCTGCCCCAGCCCCGGGCGGAGTTACCGGGACAGGGGGACGCCGTGGGGTGAGGGGCGGGGGCGGCCGAGGCAATAGGGTGGGCGGAGCCCGCACCGTCCACGCCCCGCCGCCCGGGGCGGCACCGCGCCGAGGAGTCAACTGCCGTGTCGGACCCTTCCCCTGTCTTCGGTGGGGAGACACCATCGCGCCCCCGGGGCTCCCTCCGTACCGCCGTGGTCTGGGAGGTCCTCAAGGAGGCCCTGGAACACCGGGCCAAGGCCGCCGGTACGGACGTCCTCGACGTGCTGGACACCGGCGGGGGCACGGGCAACTTCGCCGTGCCCGTCGCCCGCCTCGGACACCGGGTGACCGTGGTAGACCCGAGTCCGAACGCGCTCTTCGCGCTGGAGCGCCGGGCGGACGAGGCCGGGGTGGCCGACCGGGTCCACGGTGTGCAGGGTGACATCCACGGGCTCTTCGACGTGGTCGAACGGGCCGGCTTCGACGCGGTGCTCTGCCACGGCGTCCTGGAGTACGTGGACGATCCGGCCGACGGCGTACGGACCGTGTCGGACGCGCTGCGCCCGGCCGGCGCGCTCAGCCTGCTCGCCGCCGGGCTCGGCGGTGCCGTGCTCGCCAGGGCGCTCGCCGGGCACTTCACCGAGGCCAGGCAGGCGCTCACCGACCCGGCGGGCCGCTGGGGCGAGGGCGATCCGGTACCCCGGCGCTTCACCGCCGAGCAACTGACGGACCTGGTCGGCGGCGCCGGCCTGCGGGTCGGTGCCGTACACGGCGTACGGGTCTTCGCGGACCTCGTGCCGGGCGGTCTGGTGGACACCCAGCCGGGGGCGCTGGAGGCGCTGCTGCGGCTGGAGACGGCCGCCGCCGAGCTGCCCGCGTTCCACGCCGTGGCCACGCAGCTGCACGTCCTGGGCGAGAAGCGGACCTGACCCCCGGGGCACCTCACCCTCCCGGGAGGACCCCGCGAGGGGCTGATCGTGTGGCTGATCAGCGATGCAGCCGCGCATGCAGTGCGTCACTGCACCCCCGTGAAAGCCCCGGGCGCCGTATGATCGGGGTACACCATCCGGCATGACGGATCGATGGTTGGGGAATCAACGCCTCAGCGGTTGAAACGGCATGGCGGCCCGGATTGGCGAAATGGCGTTGAGGGCGGGTTTCACGGGGGCCGATTCCCTGCCTATCCTTGAAGGGGCCGCATCCCGGTCGCCCCCCGCGACCGACGACTAGGAGGACTCCGTGCCGCTCTCGGAGCACGAGCAGCGAATGCTCGAGCAAATGGAGCGAGCGCTGTACGCCGAAGATCCCAAGTTCGCGACAGCGCTTGAGGGAAGCGGGCTGCGTACATACACCCGACGACGGGTCTATCAGGCAGTCGCAGGCTTCCTGGTGGGTATCGCGCTCCTCATGGCCGGAATGGTCGCTCAGCAGATCTGGATCAGCGTGGTGGGGTTCCTCGTCATGCTCGGCTGTGCGGTCCTGGCGGTCACCGGCTGGCGGAAGGCGCCCAAACCGGGCGAGCAACCGGCTGCCGGAGGCGGTGCTCCCGGCCGACGACAACCACGACAGCGCCGCTCGATGATGAACCGCATCGAGCAGCGGTGGCAGCGCCGCCGCGACGAACAGGGCCAGTGAGTCTCTGACGTTCTTCATGACGGAGGGGCGGACGCGTGACGCGTCCGCCCCTCCGTCATGTCCGTGACCCGGTCCCTCAGCCCCCCTGGCGGGAGGGGCGCCGGCGGATCGTGTCCGCCCAGCGGGACGGATGGAGACGGTGGGCCGTCCACCGGTCGGTGAGAACCGACCACCGCTCGGAGAGCGCCCACATCACCCGAATGGAGGAGCGCGGAGCGAGGAGCGCACGCAGCCGGGCCGCGCGCCCCGCCGGGGCGCGAAGGCCCTCGTGCACCAGCCGGACGTCCTCGGCCAGCCCCGTACCCGGCCGGGGTACCGGCGCGTACAGCACCTGTTCCACCGCGTCCGCGAGCCGGTGCGCGGCCTGCGCCGCGGCCGGCTCCAGACGACCCTCCCGCACGATCCGCTCGGCCGCCTTCCGGGGCGTCCGCGAATCGTCCGGCGGGATGCCGTAGTCCCACGCCGTATCGGTGATTTCACGCCACGCTGCGAGCGTCCGTGCCGCGAGGTCCGCTTCCGTACGGCCCGCCGAACCCAGCCGCCGGGCGCGCACCCGCTCCCGGCGCAGGAGGGGCAGCAGCGGCAGCAGGAGGAGTAGCACGACGGCCAGGACCAGAGCGGCCAGCCCCATCCCCGACCACCAGGGGCTCTCCGGCTCGTCCGGGGTCACCGCGGCGCCCGGGGCGACCGTGCCGCAGCCGTCCAGCCGCCGGGCCTGCGCGTCGCAGCTCTGCGAGGCCGACGGCTCCGTGGAGGGCGCGGCCGAGGCCGTGGCGTCGGGGAGCTGGGGGTCGCTCGCGCTGCCGGAGGGGGCCTCGGGGCGGGTGTAGTCGGGGGTGCTGCCCCGGCTCGGCGTCGGCTCGAACCGGGTCCACCCCACGCCCTCGAAGTACAGCTCGGGCCAGGCGTGCGCGTCGCGCAGCCCCACGGACACGGTCCCGTCCGACTGGGCCGTACCGGGGGTGAAGCCCACCGCGACCCGCGCCGGGATCCCGAGCGTGCGGGCCATCGCGGCCATCGTGAAGGAGAAGTGGACGCAGAAGCCTTCCTTGTTCTTCAGGAAGCGCGTGATCGCGGTGACGCCGGTGCCGGAGTCGACCTGGACGTCGTAGGTGAACCCGCCGTCCACGGCGAACCAGTCCTGGAGCTTGACGGCCCGCTCGTAGTCGTTGGCCGACCCCGCCGTGACCTCCTCCGCGGTCTCCTTGACCACGGCCGGGAGGCTGCGCGGGACCTGCGTGTACTCCCGGCGCAGCGCCGGAGGGGCCGGGGGCGCCGCGGCGAGCTGCTCACGGGTCGGTTCGACCAGCAGACTGCTGACCTCGTACCGCTCGCCGCGCGTCGACTGGCCGTTCTCGCCCACCAGCGTCCGGCCCGTGGGCTCGTACCGCCACCGTCCGTCGATGTCGACCTTCGTCGCCGGATAGGGCATCGGCAGATAGTCCTGCCGGTACCAGGGGGCGGCCGAGATGCTGGTGGTGACCTCGGTGGTACGGACGTCGGAGTCGAGCCCCTGCGGCGTCGGGAACTCGTCGGGGACGTCCTCGATGCTGCGCTGCGAGAAGCGCCAGGACGTGCCGTCGAACTTGTCGAGCGCCATGATCCGCAGATACATGTTCTGGGTGTCGGGCGCGTTCGTCCGGTAGCTCAGCGCCTCGCGGTCCTCGGGCTGGTTCAGGTTGTCCTGGAGTGACACCAGGGGGTTCACCGCCGAGATGGTGCCTCCGCCGCCCGGTCCCGAACCGCTCCCGCCGCCGGTGCCGGCCAGCAGGCCGCCGTCGAGGGCGGGCAGGGCCAGCGGGACGACCAGCGCCACCCCGAGCGCGACGACGCCGATCCTGCGTCCCGTACGGATCGGTGGCGGCGC
>NZ_WWJY01000143.1 GCF_009865405.1 Streptomyces sp. SID3212
GCGTCGTCGGGCCGGCCCAGATGGATCATCTGGCGGGCGGCTCGGGAGAGGGCCTCGCCCGCGCGGGGCCGGTCGCCCCCCTCGCGTGCCGCGTGGGTGGCGATGACGAAGTACTTCTGGGCGGTGGGTTCGAGGCCGACGTCGTGGGACATCCAGCCCGCGAGGACGGCGAGGTTGGCGGCGACGCCCCACAGGCGCCGCTGGAGATGGTCGGGGTGACGGTAGGCGAGCATGCCGCCCACCTCGTTGAGCTGGCCCACCACGGCCTTGCGCTGGAGTCCGCCGCCGTGGGAGGCGTCCCACGCGCGGAACACCTCCACGGAGCGTTCCAGCGCCTCGATCTCCTGCGACCCGATGGGGGCGGCCTCGTAGCGGTCGAACCCAGCGGGGTCGGCGTGCAGGGGAGCGTTGAGCCGGGGGGCGTCGGAGGAGAGGACGGGATCGTGATGCAGCCAGTCGTGCATGGCACTGCTGAGTGCGGAGCCGGTGGCGAGCGCGGCGCCCGCGCCCACCAGGCCGCGTCGGTTGAGCATGAGGTCCATTCCCGTGAATTCGGTGAGGACCGCCGCCGTCCGTTCGGGCGCCCACGGCAGGCCGTCGGGGTTCTCCGCGCTCCCGGCGTCCTGTCGTTTCCCCGTGCGCCCGGACCGTTCAAAGCCGAGGTCCTCGATGGTCACGACACGACCGAGCCGCTCGGTGAACAGCGCTGCCAGCACCCGCGGCACCGGATCGCGCGGGGTCTCCCCCATGTCGATCCAGCGCCGTACGCGCGAGGTGTCCGTGGCCAGTTGGGGGTGGCCCATGGCCGCCGCCTGCCGGTTCACCAGCCTCGCGAGTTCGCCCTTGGACCAGCCGGCCAGGCCGAACAGATCCGACAGACGGGTGTTGGGTTCGCCGCTCACGTCAAGCCCCCAGGTTCTCGGCCGGCTTCGACAGTAACCCCCCGTCAGATACCGGCGGAGGGGTGGCGACCATTCGCCAGGGTTCGCCAGGGTCCGCCAGATGGCGGGCCACCCGCGCGCGGGTGTCGGGTAGGAACGCGCCACCCCGGCCCGGCAGCCGGCCGTACTCCCCAGGGTGCGGACCGGCCGCCGGGACGGGAGGCGCACGCTCCTCAGTCGGCACACGAAGGGATCTGTCCGCCCATGTACACAGCATCGTCCTCCGTGTCCGCCCCGCCCCGGTCGACGCGTACGGTCGCGCCCGGCAGCGGACCGTACCTCGACCCCACGAACGCTCCCCGGCGCTGGGCCGGGGCGGTCAAACAACCGCTCAGCGGGAGACTCGACTTGTCCGGCCCCCAGGGCGCGCAGCTGCGGAAGGCGATCGCTTCGGTGCACCGGATCTGTCCGGAGTTCAATCCGGTGCAGGTCCTGCGCCGCAGCGGGCGGTCCGTCCTGCTCGTCGGATCCACCGGGCGCACCACCGCGGTCGCCAAGTGCCTGCTGGACCACTCCCCCGTCTGGGCGGAGCGGTTCCGCCACGAAATAGCCGCTTATCGCGCGTTCGTGCGGCACCGGCCGCCGGTACGCGTACCGCGCCTCATCGCCGCCGACCCCGACAACTGCACGCTGGTGGTCGAGCGGATGCCCGGCCGCGCGGCGGCGCTGGCCCGCCACCCCGTGGAGGCTCCGCCCCGGGCCGACGTACGGGCCGCGCTCGGCGCGATCGCCCGGCTCAACACCTGGCGACCGCCGCCGGGCATGTTCGACGCCCCCCTCGACTACGCCTCACGGATCGCCCGCTACCACGAGCTGGGCCTGTTCACCGACCGGGACCTGGGCGATCTCCAGAAGCTGCTGCACGGCCTGGCGGCCGGCCGGCAGGGCGCGGGCCAGTTCTGTCACGGCGACGCGCTGCTCTCCAACATCCTGCTCTCCCCGGCGGGCCCGGTGCTCGTCGACTGGGAGCACGCCGGGTGGTACCTGCCCGGGTACGACCTCGCGACGCTGTGGGCGGTGCTCGGGGACGCCCCGGCGGCGCGCCGGCAGATCAGCCAGCTCGCCCAGGCCCCGGGACCGGCGGCCCGGGACGCCTTCCTCGTCAATCTGATGCTCGTACTGACCCGGGAGATCCGGATGTACGAGACGGCCGTCCAGCGCGCCATGCGGGACACGCAGCCGCCCGCCGCGGGCGCGTCGCCGGCCGCGTCCGCCGAGCGGAGCGGCCTGCCGACGGGCGAGGAGCAGCGGTTGCTGCTCAGGCGCCTGCACGACGACTGCGCGATGGCCCGCCGGGCCGTGCGCGCGGCGGTCGGGACCCGCTGACGCGGGGAGGACCGAAGAGCCGCACCGCCGCGCGCCCCGTACCGACAGACGGGGCGCGCGGCGGTGTTCCGTATACGGTCATTGGTTCATGCCACTGACGCGCCGCAGGCCCGGGCGCCACCACCGCGAAACCTCCCGACACGCGAGCTGACATGCGAAATCCTTGTCGTGGCGCCTGATTGACGGATCGTCCGGAAGCCGATACCCCTGGAGCGAGCCAGAGGTACCGGCATCTCGCGCACCACCCGTCACTGGAGGCCGCATTGCCCCGTTCCGTCCCCCCACGACCGAGGAACGTACGCGGACGCACGCTGGGAGCGGGAGGTGTCCTGGCGGCGGCGGCGCTGCTCCTGCCGCTGGTGGCCGCCGCTCCCTCCGCCACCGCGGAACGCCCCGGATCCGGCACGTTGCAGACCCAGTTCGAGACCGCGGCCGCGCGGTACGACGTACCGGGGAGCGTGCTCCTGGGTGTCGCGTACCTCCAGTCCCGCTGGGACACCCACAGCGGCGCGCCGAGCGTCACGGGCGGCTACGGGCCGATGCACCTGACCGACGCGCGGACGGCCCTCGCCGACGCGCCGCACCACTCCGACGGTACGGAGGACGCGCGCGGTGACTCGGCGCGCCCGGTCAAGGTGGCCGCCTCGGCTGCCGGG
>NZ_WWJY01000144.1 GCF_009865405.1 Streptomyces sp. SID3212
GGCGGCCTGCCGGTAGAGGTTTTCGGCGCTTTCCTCTTCTCCGGCTTCATTTCGCAGCATTGCCAGCCGGAATAGGGCGGCGGTGTGTCCGTGGTAAGCGGCCTGCCGTGCGAGGTCTTCGGCGTGTGCCGGGTCCCCGGCCTTTTCCCGCAGCATGGCCAGATTGACGAGGGCGGCGGTGTGTCCGTGGTGGGCGGCCTGCCGTGCGAGGTCTTCGGCGTGTGCCGGGTCCCCGGCCTTTTCCCGCAGCATGGCGAGACCGACCAAGGCGCCTGTGTCGCCAAGGTCGGCGGCTTGCCGGAGGAGGTTTTCGGCGTCTGCTTGGTCTCCGGCTTCCTCCCGTCTCACGGCCAGACGGACCAGAGCTTCGGCGCTTCCGTGGTTGGCGGCCTGCCAGTAGAGGTGCTCGGCCCCTGCCTGGTCTCCAGCCTTCTCCCGGTCCTCAGCCAGTTTAATAAGGGCTTCGGGGCTTCCGTGCTGGCCGGCGCGGTGCCGTAAGTGGTGGGCCCATTGCAAGCGGTGTCGTTGCTGGGCTTGTTCGGCGAGGGTGTTGAGGTCGTCGGGGTGGGTGAGGTGGGTGTGGGCGGCGTGCCAGAAGGATGCGGGCGGGCAGAGTGTTCTCCGGGTGGTGCGGCCGTGTTGTTCGAGGTAGTCGGCGAGCCGGAACACCGGCCTCCCAACTGACGGCGTCGAGGTGTCGGCGGGCGGTAGGGGCATGGGCGGGCGGCGTCGGGGCCGGGGGGTGGCGCTCCGCAAGGGGGCTTGTTTCCCGTGGACTTCCCTGGCGAGTTCGGCGTACGCCTGCTCGGCCCAGTCCTTGACCGTGGCGAGCCGGTCGTACTCGGCGTCGGTGAGGTAGTCGGCGCAGGCGTCGGTGAGGAACGCCTGCGGCAGGTGGAGACCGACTCCGAGACGGCGCGCGTCCATGGCCACTTCCAGCAACGCCCGGGCCACAGGGCTCGCCCGCTCGTAGCGCTTGAGGAGTTCGGGCGCCCCGGCGAGATCCTGAGCCACCCGCCCGTCCACCTCGCCTGCGCGGGCCAGGGCATCAGCGAGCAACCGGTCGCCGTCGCGGGCTTTGGCCGCCGCGACAGCGAGGGCCTGGGCATCGAAGGCTTCCGGGACGCTGAGGGTCCGTCCGGCGAGGAGTTCCCGTACCCGGCTGTGCGGGTCTTCGCGCCCTGGGTGGGGCAGGGCGGTGTACTGGTCGGCGTACGCGGGCCACAAGGTGCCCAGCACCAGCAGCGGGCCGCGCTCCGGGGTGGTGAGCAGGGTGTGTAGTGCGGCGGCGATCCGCTCACCGTCCTTACGGTCGCCGAGGTAGTGCTGGGCCTCGTTCAGCCAGATCACGGTGCGCGGGGCGACGCGGTGCAGGTCGTCGAGGGCGGCCTCGGCACGGGTCGGGTCGAACGGGTGCCACAACCGCCACCCCGCCTCCGCGAGGGGCTGCACCGCCTCCCAGCACGCCCGCGTCTTGCCTGTTGAGGACTCGCCGACCAGGACCAGCATCCGGCTCCGCCCGCCCGAGACATCTCGGACCGCCTCGGCCAGCACCAGGTCGTGCGCACGCTCCACGTACCCGGGAAGGACAGCCGCTTCCGGTGTGCCGTGGCCGGGTAGGACGGTCCCGGGGCCAGCGGGGTGGACTTCCAGGGCGTGCGGGTCCCATTCCGCGATCGGCCGGCCCAGTACCGGCTGCTGGACACCGTCGACCGCATCACGCCGCAGCGCCAACAGCGCGTCGGCGGGCAGTTTCAGGGCGCGGGCAAGCGCGACCAGCGTCTGCTCGGAAGGGACTGGTCCGCCGGTCTGGAACGCCTCCGACACGGTCGTACGCCCCAGGCCCGAGCGGGCGGCGAGGTCGGTTTTGTTCATCCGGTGGCGGGCCAGCGCCTCGCTCAGCCGTGCCCGTAGTTCGGCGAGCGGAGCGTCACCGGCTCTGTCGTCGTGCATCCGATCGCCCCCTGCGCAGTGGTGTTCGCCGGTGTTCATCTTCCTCCGGCGAACCACGGCGAGCAGGTTCTTCGCGAAGTTCGACCACGACACCCCACCGAGCAACCGGGAGCCTGCTGTGACCGTCGCCCTCGCCCTCCTGACCACCGCACTCGTGATCGTCTTCGCGCTGCTGGCGGCCGCCGGTGCGGCCAAGCTCGCACGCCTTGATGGCGCCACCTATCCCGCCGCCCTGACCCGAGCCGCCGCCACCTTCGCCGCGGTCATCACCCTCGCAGCCGCCGTGACCGGCGCCCTCGCAGCCCTCCTCGCCTGAGCGGCCTCGCTCGGGGCCGGTCATCAATTTCTGTCGGTCTTCCTGGATTCCTTCCAGCTCACTGCCGCCGATCTGACCGTGTGGTACTTGTCGGCAACTGCGAGGCGTGCGGGGTGGCGGAGTTCGAGGAGCCGGACGCGGTCGTAGTCCGGTGCGATGCCGTAAGGGAGGAGGCTCTTCAGGTCGATGGTGGAGCCGACGATGAGTACGGAGTTGATCCGGGCCCGGCGCCGGTATTCGTCCCGTTCTGCCGGGTCCCATGTGTTGCCTTCACAGCCGATCGGCGGATGAGCCGGGGAGCCGGCGTCGCTCACTCCCGCCACCCAGTGCAGGTAGCCGCCGGGGCTTCCGAAGTAGTGCTGTTCGGCGTAGCTGAAGCGGCGGGCTCCCAGCGCGTGCCAGGGCCCCTCCTCGTCCGGACCGGAGCCCGGCAGCGCGGCCAGTGGTGTCCTGCCGAGCGTGATCCGGTAGGGCCCGATGGATATCCGTGGGCGGAAGAGGCGGCTGCGTGTGGTGAGCGAGTACATCAGTACTTCGTCGTGCTCGTTGCACCAGGTGACCAGGTAGCCGAGCAGGCCCAGCGGCCACGTCCGCACTGTCAGCTCGACGTCGCGGAGGGCGACGGCGTCCTCGTCCGCGTCTTCGTTCATGCCGTACTTCTGGACGTTCTGCTGATGTGCCCAGGCGGGTTCGCCGAACAGCTCGGTGACGTAGTCGTGGCGTACGTACGGTGCCATGCGCCGGTACGCCCGGATCAACCGGCGGCGCTTGCCGAGGGTGGTGTGCCACCACCCCCGTGCGATGCCGTAGAGACCGTAGAGAGCGGTGAGGACGGCGGCCAGCGTCCAGAGGTTGAGCTTGGTGTCGACCGGCGGGAGGAAGGACATCCGCGCATCCTGCCCCACCACTCGTGGAGCTTGTCCCTGAACGTTGGTTTCCGCCCTCTGGCGGGGGTTCAACCAGGGGTTGGTCGTCGCTTCGTTGTGTGTCG
>NZ_WWJY01000145.1 GCF_009865405.1 Streptomyces sp. SID3212
CCCCGAGCCGCTCGGCCACCCGGTCTCCCCATTCCCGCAGTCCCGCGCGCAGCACGGGGGGCGCGGCGGCCGCCATGTGCTCGGTGAAGCGCACGACGGCGGGGACCAGCGGTGTCCCGCCGTGCTGGACGCTCAGCCCGCCCAGGCGCTCTTCGAGGTGGTGCACCGCCGCCATGAACTGCCCGGCGGAGCAGGACTCGTACGACTCGCCTTCCGTAGGAGGCAGCCACGCTCCGCCCATCGGAGTGGCCATCCGTACGGCGGCGGCCGTCACCGAGACCGACGGCAACGGGGTCGCCCCGTCGGCCAGCGCGCTCAGGACAACGTGTTCACCCGGTGACAACAGTCCGGGCGCTCCCTGCGAACGGGCCAGGGACAGGAACGTGTCGGCCGCTCCACGGTCCTTCGGGAACACCACTTCGGTCAGCGCGGCCATCGCCCGGGGCACCGTGAGCAGCACTTCGGCGAACGTCTCGTCGCTGTCCCGGGGCAGGGACCCGGCGACCCCGCAGCCCGCCACCACATGGTCGACGCACCGGCGGCGGTGCTCCGCGTCCGTGAGCGTGTTGCGCAGGGCGAGGGCCACCTGGTCCCGGCTGCCGGGCGCCACCGCACGGCGGGGGGCCGGCGGCGTCAGCATCTCCTCGGAGCCGTCCAGGGCCCTGACGTACAGGCTGGTGGGCGTCTGGAGCGGGCCGCCGGCGGCGTGCAGCTTCGCGAACCGCCCCTTGACGTGCTCGACCAGCCGGACCAGGTCGGGCCGTAGGTCGACGGCGTGCCCCTCCAGCCAGTCGTTCACGACGTGGGAGAAGACCCCGGCGCGGCGCTCCGCGTCGTTCTCGGCGACCTGCCCCCGCGCGGCGGCGTGCAGGACGAACTGCTCCTGCTCCCGCCGGGGAGCGCGCGGGAAGCGGGCGACCGCGGGCCCCGCCGGCTGGTGCAGATGTTCGAGGAAGGTCGCGCAGGCGTCGAAGAAGAAGAGCTGCCGGGAGAAGCCGGGCAGGTCGGCGCGGGCCAGGTGCTCGCGCAGGTCGGTCGCGTCGATGCAGCGTTTGTCGTTCAGCGAGGCGTCGGGGCACAGCAGCAGGCGCCGGTCGCCGTGGTCGAGGAATCCGTGGCTGCCCCAGAATACGTACAACGCGTCACCCGTTCGCCCGTCGAGCCCTCCGGTGAAGGCGTCCATGAGCTGGTCGCGTGACGCGACCTGCCGCCAGGTGACGTCGGCCGCGTCGGCCTGCGCGTCCAGCTCCGGCAGACTGCCCTCCACCGGCGCGAGCAGCAGCTCGATGTTCTCGCCGGGCACCCCGCCCTTCCGCAGCCACCGCGCGAAGCGCAGGGCGTCGGCGGAGGCACCCGCCAGACTCCAGCCCGGATGCCTGGGGTAGGCCTCCAGTCCCACGGCCACGGCGTGGATGCGCGCCGGGTCCACTCCGTTCGCCCCGTCCATGTGCGTGTGCATGTGCGCTCAGCCCATCCACGCACCGATCGCGTCCCAGACCTTGGAGTTGGACCAGTAGGCACTGTGCGCGAACGGGAAGGGCTGCCGGTTGTCGACTTCTTGGTCGTAGGCGTGCTGCGGGAAGACCCCCGCCGCGGTGAACGAGAGCAGGTCGCGCCGGTCGTACAGGTTCAACCAGCGCCGGGGGAAGTGGTCCGGGAGCCCCTGCGGGTGTTCGAGCGAGACGAGGGCGCCGGTCTCGTAGAAGAACGGCGCCTGGGAGCCGACCGTGATCAGCTGGTCGACCTGTTCCACCTTCTCCTGGACCAGCAGGTCCACACAGGCCACCCCGCCCAGGCTGTGCGCGACCACGGTGACGTGATCGCCGGGCGCGTGCTCGATCGTGCGCCGGATCAGCCGGCGCAGGGACTCACCACGCGCCTGGTAGCGCAGAATGTCGCCGACGCCGGGCACGATCCCCGTGTCGCTGTGCTTCCCCCGGCGGCGTCCCGCGTACCAGGTGAGGGCCCGGAGGGCGGGCGTCGCGGCGGCCTTGGCCACCGTTCCGGAGAGCGTACGGCCCTGCGTGTGCAGGTCCGCGCCGAGCAGTGAGAGCAGGACGTCCCGCCGGGAGCCGTCCACGGCGTCCGCGCCCTCGTCCACCGACGCGGCCAGGACCGTGGCCACCACCGCACGAGCGAACGCGTGCCGGTGTTCGTAGCCGCCCTCGTCCGCCGTGGCGGAGGCGTCGCGCAGCTCGGGTGACGCGATGAGGGTACGTAACGCCGCGTCGAGGAAGGCGTCCAGGCCGTCGTCCGCGAACGCGGCCCGCACCTCGGGGGACGGCGTGTAGCGCGCCAGGTCGGCGAGAAGCTTCTGGGCCGGGCTCTGCCCGCGTCCCAGCCCGGAGACCACGGCGGGGCGCAGTCCCAGTAACCGCAGTTCATATCCGGGGTCGCGGTAGAGCACGCCCCAGACGGCCACGTCCTCGTCGTCCTGCCTGCCTCCGCCGCCCTTCCGGTAGCCGGGGATCGAGACCCCGCCGAGGGCCAGCTCCGCCCCCTCCTCGCAGCCCCAGAAGCAGCCCCGCACCTCAAGCCCCTCGCGGAGACCGGCCAGTTCGGACCGCACGGTCGCGAACGTCTTGTTGTAGTCGTCGAGCCGGACACCTGTTCCATGGACAAAGACGACGGATCGTCCCATATCCCCACCCCGTACCTTCGTACTGTCCCCGTGAGGAAGACGCCGGCCGACCGCGTTTCGTGAGGTCTCCGTTTCCCCGTTTCCCCGGGCGATGCTAACGCGGCCTCCGCGCCCGGTCGGCGCTTTGACGGAATCGCCCGGCTCGCTCCCACCCGCCCCTCGGCGACAGACGACGGAGGAGGGGCACCCCACATGTGTGGGGTGCCCCTCCTCCGTAAGACTCAGCGGGACCGGTCCGGTCCGACGTCCGCCGTCTACTCCACCACGAGCAGTCCGTCCCGCAGCCGACCGGTGATCCGGGACAGCAGCCGGGACACATGCATCTGGGTGACGCCCAGTTCGGCGCCGATCTCCGCCTGCGTCATCTCGTCGCCGAAGCGCATCTGGAGGATCTGCCGCTCCCGGTCGTCCAGCTCCCGGAGGAGCGGCTTGAGCGCCTGGACGTTCTCTGCCGTCTCCAGGCCCGCGTCGGGGGCGCCGAGGCGGTCGGAGAGCGGGGCGGAGGAGTCCGAGGAGTCGTCGGAGGGGAAGTCGATCGATCCGGCCGTGTAGCCGTTTCCGGCGACGACGCCCTCGATGACCTCTTCCTCCTCCAGCCCGAGGTGTTCGGCCAGCTCGGCCGTCGTGGGCGCGCGGTCCAGCCGCTGCGACAGGTCGTCGGACGCCCGGGCGAGGTCGATGCGCAGCTCCTGGAGCCGGCGCGGCACGTGCACCGCCCAGCTGGTGTCCCGGAAGAACCGCTTGATCTCGCCGACGATGTACGGGACGGCGAAGGTCGCGAACTCCACCTCGCGGGTGAGTTCGAAGCGGTCGATCGCCTTGATCAGGCCGATGGTGCCGACCTGGACGATGTCCTCCATCTGGTCCGCGCGGTTACGGAACCGGCCCGCCGCGTAGCGCACCAGCGAAAGGTTCAGCTCGATCAGGGTGTTGCGCGCGTACTGGTACTCGCGGGTGCCCTCTTCCAGCTCCGTGAGCCGGGCGAAGAAGAGCTTCGAGATCTCCCGTGCGTCCTTGGGTGCCACGTCCGCCGGCCGCTCCAGATACGGAAGGGCGTGCTCCGTGGACGCGGCGTCGTGCCGCGTCCCGTAGCGGATGCTCGTCGCCGGCATCGTGTTCGCCGTGGACACATCGGCCTCCCTTGCTCCGTGGACAGTGCGGGGAGGCGCTTACCCGGTCCTCACACATACATGTCCGCAAACTTCAGAAACTTTTCCCGGACTTCAGGGACCCGCCCCGCCGCCCGCCTCGCCGCCCGCCCCATCACCCGGGCAGGCTCAGCCCCAACTTGCGTGCAGCGGCTTGCCCTCAGCGTATCCGGCGGCACTCTGGACACCGACGACGGCCTTGTCCGTGAACTCCGCCAGCGAGCCCGCCCCCGCGTAGGTGCACGCCGAACGCACGCCCGCGACGATCGAGTCGATCAGGTCCTCGACGCCCGGCCTGGCCGGGTCGAGGAACATCCGGGAGGTCGAGATGCCCTCCTCGAACACCGCCTTCCGCGCCCGGTCGTACGCCGACTCCTCGCTCGTACGGTTGCGTACGGCGCGGGCGGACGCCATCCCGAAGGACTCCTTGTACAGCCGCCCGTCGGACGCCTCCTGGAGGTCGCCCGGCGACTCGTACGTCCCCGCGAACCACGAGCCGATCATCACGTTCGAGGCACCGGCGGCGAGCGCCATGGCGACGTCGCGCGGGTGCCGTACGCCACCGTCGGCCCAGACGTGCTTGCCGTGCTTCGCCGCCTCGGCGGCGCACTCCAGGACGGCCGAGAACTGCGGCCTGCCCACGCCGGTCATCATGCGCGTGGTGCACATGGCGCCGGGGCCGACCCCGACCTTGACAATGTCCGCGCCCGCCTCGATCAGGTCCCGTACCCCGTCGGCGGAGACGACGTTGCCCGCGACCACCGGCACGTCGGGGCGGAGCGCGCGGACGGCCCTGACGGCGGCGAGCATCGACTCCTGGTGGCCGTGCGCGGTGTCGACCACCAGCGTGTCGACCCCGGCGTCGAGCAACTGCCTCGCCTTGCCCGCCACATCACCGTTGATCCCGACGGCGGCGGCGATCCGCAGCCGGCCCCTGCCGTCGACGGCAGGGGTGTAAAGGGTGGCGCGCAGGGCGCCCTTGCGGGTGAGGATCCCGGCGAGCCGCCCGTCGGCGTCCACGGCCGGGGCGAGCTTGCGGTTGGCGCCGTCGAGCGCGTTGAACGCCTCACGCGGGTCCCTGTCCGCGGCGATCGCCAGCACGTCCTTGGACATGACCTCGGAGAGCTGGGTGAAACGGTCCACGCCGGTGAGGTCGTGCTCGGTGACGATCCCGACCGGACGGCGGTCGGCGTCGACCACCACTCCCGCGCCGTGGGCCCGCTTGGGCAGCAGGGACAGAGCGTCGCCGACCGTCTGGGAGGGCGACAGCACGATCGGGGTGTCCAGCACCAGGTGCCGGGTCTTGACCCAGCCGACGACGTCGGCGACGACCTCGATCGGGATGTCCTGGGGGATGACGGTGAGCCCGCCGCGCCGGGCGACCGTCTCGGCCATCCGGCGGCCCGCGATCGCGGTCATGTTCGCCACGACGAGCGGGATGGTGGTGCCGGTGCCGTCGGGGGCGGCGAGGTCGACGTCCTGGCGGGAGGCGACGGCCGACCGGCCGGGGACCATGAACACATCGTCGTACGTCAGATCGTAGGACGGCGTCTGGCCGTTGAGGAAACGCATGCTGACCCTGTCACCTGGAGTTCTACGGAAGGGGTGGGCGGGGAGTCAGCACCGGGCCGGAGCGGACCGGAGCGACGGCTCCTACGACATCATCACCGATCACCCGGTCCAGGGGCGAACACCGGGACCCGGTTCTGTGGCTTCCTCCCGGCACCCGGCGGCGTTCTTGGGCGTTCGTCCGTCGCGAGCGCGTGACGGGGAACACACAGGAGTCCGGCGGACACGCGCCCTAGGGCGTGTCCGGGTCCGACCGCTCCAGCGCGGGGCGCGGCGCCGGCGTGAACTCCGTCAGCAGGAAGTCCGCCGCCGCCGTGTCCGTGACCAGGCTGGTGACCAGACCGGAGCGCAGCACCGCCCCGATCGCCTCGGCCTTGCGCAGCCCGCCCGCGATCGCCACGACCTCCGGGATACGGCGCAGCCGGTCGGCCTCGACCGTGATGCACCGCTCCCCCAGGTCACGGCCGACCCGCCGGCCCTCCGCGTCGAAGAGGTGCGCGGACATCTCGGCGGCCACGCCGAGCGAGGCGTAGTGGGACCGCTCCTCGTCGCTCAGCATGTCGTGGACCGTGGAGATCCCGGCCTCCCACGAGCCGATGGAGACGGCCGCGACCGTCACCTTGTCGAAGTACTCGAAGGCGCGGGCGATGCCCGGCTGGCTGCGCAGCGCGGCGGCCGTCGCCGGGTCGGGGAGCAGCATGGGCGCGTAGATGGGGTGCGCCTCGCCGCCGGAGACCTGGGCGGCGCGCCGTACGGCCTCGACCGAGCCGCGCTCGGCCGTGCCCGCGTCGTACACCCCGGTCAGCTGCACGACCGTGCAGGGCGGCAGCCGGTCGAGCGCGGCGGCCATGTGGATCGTCGAGCGGCCCCAGGCCAGCCCGAGCACATCGCCCTCCGCGACCAGTTCGCCGAGCAGGTCGGCGGCCACCTCGCCCAGGTTCTCCGGGTCGGGCGACTCGTCGGCGGCCTCCGCAGGGGACTCCACGACCACGGCGTGCCGCAGGCCGTAGCGGGCCCGCAGGGCGTCGGAGCGCTCCGCGTCCAGCTCGGCGGGTACGCGGATCTCGATCCGTACGAGATCGCGCTCCAGGGCGGTCTCCAGGACCCGGGCCACCTTGAAGCGGCTGACGCCGAACTCCTCCGCGATCTGGATCTTGGACTTGCCCTCGAGGTAGAAACGGCGTGCCATGGCCGCCGCCTGCACCAGCTCCGCGGGTCCCATCCGCAGGGCCGGCCGACCCGCCGACATACCAGACACCGCGATCTCCTCACTGCTCTTCACACTCTGGGCTCTTCGCACTCCGGATCCGCTCTTCATCCTGTCAGATCCAGCCGTTCTTGATCAGCCCTGTTGGGCCCCGTTCACCAACGTGTGGCTCAGTGGTCGATTCAGTGCGCGCACGCCCAGGAAGCGGCCGCGGTCGCCTCGGTCGCCTGGTTGCGCAGCATCCGTACGGCGGCGGCCGGATCGTCCGTCCCGTACACCGCGGAACCGGCGACGAAGACGTCCGCGCCGGCTTCCGCGCAGCGCTCGATGGTGGTGGCGGAGACGCCACCGTCGACCTGGAGCCACAGCTCCAGGCCGTGCTTGGAGATCAGCTGCCGGGTGCGGCGGATCTTCGGCAGCATGATGTCCAGGAACGCCTGGCCGCCGAAGCCCGGCTCGACCGTCATGATCAGCAGCATGTCGAGTTCGGGGAGGAGATCCTCGTACGGCTCGATCGGTGTCGCCGGCTTGAGCGCCATGGACGCCCTGGCCCCCTTGGCACGGATCTCACGGGCCAGCCGTACGGGCGCCGCGGCGGCCTCCACGTGGAAGGTCACCGAGCCGGCCCCCGCCTCGACGTACTGCGGGGCCCAGCGGTCCGGGTCCGCGATCATCAGGTGGCAGTCCAGCGGGGTGTCCGTCGCCCGTCCGAGCGCCTCGACCACCGGCACGCCGAGGGTCAGGTTCGGTACGAAGTGGTTGTCCATGACGTCGACATGGAGCCAGTCGGCGCCTTCGACGGCCTTCGCCTCCTCGGCGAGCCGGGAGAAGTCGGCGGACAGGATGCTGGGGTTGATCTGAGCCATGTGCCAAGCCTGCCATGCTCCGGGGCGCTTCCCGACCGTCCGGGGGACGCCGGATCCGGCCGATGTCCGCCACGGACAGTCATACTCCGCGCAATCCTCGCGTATCGCGCGGACGGGTGACGGCGCACATCAAGCCCGTCCGGCGATTGAGGACACCGCCGCCGCCGGCGGCACGCACCGCGCGCCGAAGCTCACGCAGTACGGCGCAGCAGGGCCAGGTACATCGCGTCCGTGCCGTGCAGATGCGGCCAGAGCTGGACGTCCGGGCCGTCCCCCAGCGCGGGCACCCCCGGCATCAGCGGCCTGGCGTCGACCCATTCCGCGGCGACGGCCGGGCCGCCGCGTCCGCCGAGGACGTCCTCGACCACGATCCGCGTCTCGGCGAGGTGCGGCGAGCACGTCGCGTATCCGACGATCCCACCGATCCGTACGGCGCCCAGCGCCTCGCGCAGCAGGCCCCGCTGGAGCGGGGCGAAGCCCTCCAGGTCCTCGGGGCGGCGGCGCCAGCGCGACTCGGGGCGGCGGCGCAGCGCGCCGAGTCCCGAGCACGGTACGTCGACCAGCACCCGGTCGAAGGAGCCGGGGACCCACGGCGGGCGCGTGCCGTCGGCGGTGATCACCTGGTACGG
>NZ_WWJY01000146.1 GCF_009865405.1 Streptomyces sp. SID3212
GCCGCGTCCGGCGTCCCCGCCACCGGCGTCCCCGCCCCGGGCAACCTCCGGGCCCGGCTCACCAGCTTCGTCGGGCGGGAGGGGGACATCGACGCCATCCGGGCCGACCTCTCCGGGGCTCGTCTCGTCACGCTCCTCGGGCCCGGTGGGGCCGGGAAGACGCGGCTGTCGCAGGAGGCCGCCGAACGGGCCTCCGAGGCCTGGCCCGACGGGGTCTGGCTGGCCGAACTCGCCCCCGTGGACGACCCGGAGACCGTCGCCGAAGCCGTTCTGACCTCGCTCGGGGCGCGGGAGACCGTGCTGCGCGGGGCGGGGGCCGAGGAGTTCAGGGCCGTCGACCGGCAGGCCGGTGAGCCGCTCGTACGGTTGGCGGAGCACTGCGCCCGCCGCCGCATGCTCCTCCTCCTCGACAACTGCGAGCACGTGATCGGCGCCGCTGCCACCCTCGCCGAGGAACTGCTCGCCCGCTGCCCGAACCTGACCGTTCTCGCCACCAGCCGGGAACCGCTCGGGGTGCCGGGTGAAGTCGTACGGCCCGTCGAGCCGTTGCCGCCCCGGTCCGCGCACCGGCTGTTCACCGAGCGGGCCCGGTCCGTGCGGCCCGACTTCGACCCGGACGCCGACCCGGCGGCCGTCGCCGAGATCTGCCGCCGCCTCGACGGGCTGCCGCTGGCCATCGAACTGGCCGCCGCCCGCCTCCGGTTGCTGTCCCCCCGGCAGATCGCCGACCGCCTCGACGACCGGTTCAGACTGCTGACGAGCGGCAGCAGGACGGTCCTGCCCCGCCAGCAGACCCTGCGCGCGGTCGTCGACTGGTCCTGGGACCTGCTGGACGAGGCCGAACGCGCCGTCCTGCGCCGCCTGTCCGTCTTCGCGGGCGGCTGCGGCCTGGCGGCGGTGGAAGAGGTCTGCGCCGGTACGACGCCGGGCGACCCCGTACGCTCCCTCGACGTCCCCGCGCTCCTCGGCTCCCTCATCGACAAGTCCCTCGTCGTCGCCGCCCCCTCGCCGGACGGCGACATGCGCTACCGCCTCCTGGAGACCGTCGCCGAGTACGCCGCCGAGCGCCTCGACCAGGCGGGTGAGGGGGTGGGCGACCAGGGCGGTGACCAGGCCGGCCGCCAGGCCGGTGACCGGGCCGCCACCGAGCGGCGGCACCTCGTCCACTACCGCGAGCTCGCCCGCACCACCGACCCCCTCCTCCGCGGCTCCGGCCAGCTCGCGGCCCTCGCCCTGCTCCAGCTGGAGCACGAGAACTTCCGCACCGCCCTCCGCCGCGCCGTCGCCGCCCGCGACGAGCACGAGGTCCTCTGCATGGTCCTGTCGCTCGCCTGGTTCTGGTCGATGCGCGACATGCGCAACGAGGGCCGCCAGTGGGCCGCCGCCGCCGCGTCCCTCGGCCCCGACCCCTTCGCCCCGCCCGCCGAACCCGCCCCGCCCCTGCACCTCCGGTGCACGGACCTCCCGCCGCCCATGGCGGACGACCAGCTGATCGAGGCCCGGCGCCAGGTGCGGATCGTCGAGATGGTCACCCTGGAGCACGCCGAGGACGAGTGGGAGAGCCCCGAGCGGCAGGAGTGGCTGCGGAACGTCGCCCGCGTCTACCGGGCCGGGCTGCCCCAGACCTGCCGGTTCCCCGCCTCGCTCTGGTTCTTCGCGACCCTGATGCACGGGGGCGACGAACGGCTCAGGGACGTACTGGACGAGACCGTGGCGGCCTGCGAACGGTTCGGCTACGACTGGGAGTTGGCCGGCGCGCTCCAGATGCGGGCCAACATCCTCGCCAACCGCGGCGCGTGGGCCGACGACGCGGACCGGGACGCCGACCGCGCCCTGGAGATCTACGACACCCTCGGTGACGCCTGGGGCAGGGCGGAGGCGCTGTCGGCGCGCGGCGAGGCCCGGGAGAGACGCGGGGAGTACGGACTCGCCGTCGCCGATTTCGCCGCCGCGATCGGCCACGTCGAAAGCCTGGGCGCGCGGAGCCAGATCGCCGTGCTGCGGGCCCGGATGGCGGGCAGCATGTTCGAGACCGACCGCGCGGCGGAAGGCGAGGCGATACTGCGCGCGGTGCTGGACGACAGCCATGACGTCTCGCACGAGTCGCTGATCGCGGCCCGGCTCTTCCTCGCGCTGCGGCTGGGCCGTACGGGGCGCGGGGAGGAGGCCAGGCGGCATCTGGGCGTGATCTCGGAGGCCTTCCGGCACGAGACGCTCGCCGTGTTCCAGGGTTTCATCCAGGGGGCGTACGCCTGGCTGGACTGCGAGGACGGCCGGTACGCGGAGGCGCTCGAAGAGATACGGAACGCGCTGCGGCAGTCCCACTCGGTGCTGTCCCAGATGGTCGCCCCGCACATGGCGGCGGGCTATCTGGCGACGGCCGCGTGGGCGCTGGCGGGCCTGGCGGGGGACGACAAGGAGCGGGCCCGCGAGGCGGCCCGGCTGCTCGGCGCGTCCGAGGCGTTGACCCCCGCCGGTCACTTCCGGCCCCCGACGGAGCGGGAGTTGCTCGCCGCCTCGCGCCGGGCCGTGCTGGCGGCGATGGCCGCGCTCGGCGACGAGGACGCGTTCGGGACGGCGTACGCGGAAGGCGGCCACCTCTCGCTGGAGGAGGCCGTCGCCCGCGTGTGAGGGCTGGGACGGGGGACAGGGGACGGGGAGGCGGCGGCCCGGTCCGTACGACCGCGCCGCCCCGCCCCCGTACGACCGCGCCGCCCCGCCCCACCCGCGCCCGCCTCAGGACTTCTTGCGGAACTTGGCCACCGCCAGCGGCATCGAGACCAGCGTGATCCCCGCCGACCACCCCAGCGTCATCCACACCGAGTGCCCGAGCGGCTGGTCGTTGATCAGGCTCCGGGCCGCGTCGGCCAGGTTGGACAGCGGGTTGTAGTCCGTGAAGGCCTGGAGCCAGCCCGGCATCGTGGACGGCGGGGCGAAGATCGAGGAGCCGAACTGCAACGGCATCAGGACGAGCATCGCCGTCCCCTGGACCGCCTGCGCCGTCTTCATCGTCAACCCCAGCAGGATGAAGATCCACATCAGCGAGGCACCGAACACCGTGGACAGCCCGATCGCCGCGAAGAGGTCGAGCACCGAGGACTTGATCTCCAGGCCGAGCAGGAAACCCATGCCGAGCAGGATGGCCGTGGCGACCAGCATCCGGCCCATCTCCACGACGATCTTCGCGATGAGGACCGACGAGCGCGCTATCGGCATCGTACGGAACCGGTCCATGACCCCCTTGCGGAAGTCGTCGTTCACACCGGTGCCGACGGCCATGGCGATGTTCATGCCCATCATCGCCATCAGGCCCGGGATCACGTAGTTGACGTACTCGCCACGGCTCCCGCCGAGGCTCGCGCCGACGGAGCCGCCGAAGACGTACACGAACAGCAGCGTGAAGATGATCGGCATCAGCAGGACATCGAACATCGACTCCGGGTCCTGCTTGATCTGGAGCGCGTTGCGGCGCACGAGCGCGCCGATGTGCCGCAGGTTCGCCCGCAGTCCGATCCGGGCGTCGTCCACGACGGCGGCCGAGGCGGCTCGCGGCAACCGGTCGCCCGGTCCGGCGGCCGGCGTCTCGGGAGTGGATGTGGGCAGCGTGGTGGTGCTCATGCGGCGACCTCCTCGGGTGTCGTGCCGCTGCCGGCGGCGGTGTCGGTGTCGGTGGCGTCGTCGTCGGAGAGAGAGGTCTTCTGGCCGGTGATGGCCAGGAACACCTCGTCCAGGCTGGGCAGATGGGTCCCGATGTTGGCGATGCCGAAGCCGCGCTCGCCCAGCAGGCCTATGACCGCGGTCAGTTGCTCGTCGCTGAGGATGGTCACGTGCACCAGACCCTCCGCCGGATCGGCCTGGGCGCCGGCCAGGCCGACCAGTCCGCTGTCGGTGAGCGCCTGGGCCATGGGGGCGAGTTGGGCCGGATCGGCCGGGCGGATCTGGAGCGTACGGCCGCCGACCCGCGCCTTCAGCTCGTCGACGCCGCCGCTGGCGATGATGCGGCCACGGTCGATGACCGTCAGCTCGTTCGCCAGCTGCTCGGCCTCTTCCATGTACTGGGTGGTGAGCAGGACCGTCGCCCCCTCGGCGACCATCCGCTGCACCTCCTCCCAAACCTCGTTACGGGTCCTGGGGTCGAGCCCCGTCGTCGGCTCGTCCAGATACAGCACGGCCGGGCGGCCGATCATCGAGGCGGCCAGGTCGAGCCGGCGGCGCATACCGCCGCTGTACTGCATCGCGGGCCTCTTCGCGGCCTCGGTGAGCGAGAAGCGCTCCAGCAACTCGTCGGAGCGGCGGCGGGCGTCCGCGCGGGACAGGTCGAGGAGCCGGCCGATCATGTAGAGGTTCTCCCAGCCGGAGAGCTTCTCGTCGACCGAGGCGTACTGACCGGTGAGTCCTATGGTGCGGCGCAGCTGGCGCGGCTGGCGGAGCACGTCGTACCCCGCGACCATGGCGGTGCCCGCGTCCGGCTGGACGAGGGTGGAGAGGATGCGGACGAGCGTCGTCTTGCCGGCGCCGTTGGGCCCGAGCACACCGAGGACGGTGCCCTCGCGGACATCGAGGTCGATGCCGTCCAGAGCCTTGGTGGCGCCGTAGTGCTTGACCAGCCCCCGCACCTCGACGGCGTTGCCGGTGCGGCCGCCGTTGGGGTTCTTGTCGATTCGCGTCATGCCCCTATGGGACCAGGTGCCACCGACAACGCGCCGACAGATGTCCGACAGGCGCCCGGCGCGCGGCCGACATTCCACCGACAAACACGTTCCACAGACAACCACACTCCACCGACAAGCACGTTCCGCCCCGGCGGGCCGGGGCCCCTCCGGGCACGCAACAGCCCGCCGACGGGGGAAGATCGGCGGGCCGTCGCTCGTGCGGCAGTGGCTAGTGGAAGGTGTGCTCCTCCTGCGGGAACGTTCCCCCGACGACCTCGTCGGCGAACGCCTTCGCCGCGTCCCCGAGGGTCTGGCGGAGGTTCACGTACTGCTTGGTGAAGCGCGGCACCTTGCCGCCGGTCAGTCCCACCATGTCGGTGTAGACGAGGACCTGCGCGTCCGTCTCGATCCCCGCGCCTATCCCGATCGTCGGGATGTGCAGGATGCGGGTGACCTCGGCGGCCAGCTCGGCGGGCACCAGCTCCAGCACCACGGCGAAGGCGCCCGCGTCCTGCACGGCCTTGGCGTCGCGCAGCATCTGCTGGGCGGCCTCCTCGCCGCGGCCCTGCACCCGGTAGCCCAGGGTGTTGACGGACTGCGGGGTGAGCCCGATGTGGCCCATGACCGGGATGCCGGCCTGCACCAGCAGCTCGATCTGGCTGTGGGAGCGCTCGCCGCCCTCCAGCTTGACCGCGCCGACCCCCGCGTCCTTCAGCAGGCGCGTGGCGCTGCGCAGGGCCTGGACGGGCCCTTCCTGGTACGAGCCGAAGGGGAGGTCCGCGACGATCAGGGCGCGCTTCGTGCCCCGTACGACGGCGGCGGAGAGCATCGTCATCTCGTCGAGCGTGACCGGCACGGTCGTTTCGTACCCGAGGTGGACGTTGCCCATGGAGTCACCGACGAGCATGACGGGGATGCCCGCCTCGTCGAAGACGGAGGCCGTCATCGCGTCGTAGGCGGTGAGCATCGGCCACTTCTCGCCGCGCTCCTTGGCGGCGGCGAGGTCGTGCACGGTGACGCGGCGGGAGCTCGTACCGCCGTAGAGCGTTCTGGTGCCGTCCCCGGGGCGTCCCGCCGGAGAAGCCGGGGAGGCCGGAGAGGTCTGGTTGTGCTGATGATCCTGCTGTCCCTGCTGGTCGTGCGCAGCCTGAGCAGTCATGGCCGATGGCCCTTTCGTCATCTCGAGGCACCCTGACGGTGTCCCCGGACCACACCCATGGTGGCATCCCGGAGCGGTCCACGGGAAGTGGGACCCGGGGCGACCGTGGGTAAAGACTTTCCAATACGAGACGGTCTCGTATCGAAATAGCGTTACGCTGCTGGTCATGTCCACACCGTCCGGCGCGTCGGCCGCCGCCGCATCCCGTGTCCCAGAAGCCGTCCACCGCCGCCGGTGGGCGATCCTGGGCGTCCTCATGTTCAGCCTGCTCATCGTCGTGCTGGACAACTCGATCCTGAACGTCGCGGTCAAGACCATCGCCGCCCCCGCGCCCGAGGGCATCGGCGCCACCCAGAGCGAGCTCGAATGGGCGATCAACAGCTACACGCTGGTCTTCGCCGGGCTGCTCTTCACCGCGGGCCTCCTCGGCGACCGTATCGGTCGCAAGAAGGTACTGCTCTTCGGCATCGCCGTCTTCGGCGTCGGCTCGGCGCTCGCCGCGATGTCCGGCTCACCGGCCGAACTGATCGGCTACCGCGCCCTGATGGGCTTCGGCGCGGCGTTCGTGATGCCCGCCACCCTCGCCGTCCTGATGAACGTCTTCGAGCGCGACGAGCAGCCCAAGGCCATCGGCATCTGGGCGGGCAGTGTCGGCCTCGGCATAGCCATCGGCCCCATCACCGGCGGTCTGCTGCTGGAGCACTTCTGGTGGGGCTCGATCTTCCTGGTCAACGTGCCCGTGGCCGTCGTGGCGCTGATCGCCATGGTGCTGCTGGTGCCGGACTCCCGGGATCCCCGGCCGGGGAAGCTCGACCCGCTGGGCGTGGTGCTGTCCATCATCGGACTGGTCCTGCTGGTGTACGGCATCATCCGCGGCGGCGAGCTGGCCGACTTCACCGAGGTCTCGGTGCTGGCGCCGCTGCTGGGCGGGGTGGCCGTCCTGGCCGGCTTCGTGTGGCACGAGAAGCGCAGCAGCCACCCGGCGATCGACGTCACGTACTTCAAGAAGCCGGCGTTCGCCGCCGCCGTCGCCGCGATCGCGCTGGTGTTCTTCGCGCTGATGGGCGTCACGTTCTTCTCGGCGTTCTACCTCCAGAGCGTGCGCGGCTACAGCGCGCTCCGGTCCGGCCTGCTGATCGTGCCGCTCGCCGCCGCCCAGATGATCTTCGCGCCCCGCGCGCGGCTGGTCGTCGACCGGTTCGGCGCCCGGGTCGTCTGTACGGCCGGCATGGTGCTGGTGGCCGGGGGCCTGGCGGCGTTCGCCCTGTTCACGGCGGGCACGCCGGTGTGGGTGCTGTGTGTCGACTACTTCGTGCTCGGTACGGGCATGGCCCACATCATGCCGCCGGTCACCGTGGCGATCATGCAGGCACTGCCCCGCGAGAAGGCCGGCTCGGGCTCGGCGATCAACAACACCTTCCGCCAGGTGGGCGGCGCGCTGGGCGTCGCGGTCCTGGGGTCGGTGCTGTCCGCCACGTACCGCGGTGACATCGAGAGCCACCTCGGCGCGCTCCCGGCGGGTACGCGGGACGCGGCGGGGGAGTCGATCGAGGCGACGCTCACGGTCGCGGGCAAGCTGGGCCCGGCGGGCCGCCCGCTGGTCGAGTCGGCGCACGACGCGTTCCTGCACGCGATGCACCTGACCGCGCTCGGTTCGGCGGCGGTGGCGCTGATCGGGGTGGCGGTGGTCGCGCTGTTCCTCCCGGGGCGCGCCCCGGCGGAGAAGGCCCCGCAGGGGGACCGCCCTTCGAACCGGGAGCCTGCGGCCCGCAACTGACGAGCGGCGGCCGGCGACCGTACCTGGGGGCGGCGGGCGAC
>NZ_WWJY01000147.1 GCF_009865405.1 Streptomyces sp. SID3212
GGGCCGGGGCCGCGGTGGCGTCCAGCGCGTCCAGGCTGTCCGCGTCCAGGTCGCTCTTGGACACGCGGTAGCCGACCTGGGCGACGGCGACTCCCCCGTCGGCCGAAACGGTGCCCGTCGCCTCGGGCGCGGTCACGTCCGCGACCTGCGGGGCGCGGGCCGCCCTGGCCAGCGTGTCGTCGATCGCCGCCTTGAACGGGGCCTCCTCGACGCTCCCGCCCGCGGGGGCGGTGAACACGAGTTGCGCGCTGGTCCCCGAGCCGCCGGGAAACGCCCGGCCCATGACGTCCAGGGCCTGCTGGGACTCCGAGCCGGGGATCGAGAACTCGTCGTCCAGCCGCCCCGTCCCGCCGAACGCCGCGCTCACGGCGATCACGGCCGCCATGAGGGTCAGCCAACAGGCGAACACCAGCCGGCGGCGACGGAAGCAGGACCGGCCGAGCCGGTACAGGAGGGTGGCCATATGTGTGCTCCAGAAGGAAAGCAAAGGGAAGCCCCGGAGAGAGCCGGGCCCGAAAGTGGCAGCGCTGCCATGTTAGCCCAAGTGGCAGTTCTGCCACTTCCCAGGGTGGGAGGGCTTGCGATAATCCGCGTATGGACAGCCCTGGACTCCGTGAACAGAACAAGCAGAAGACGCGCCGGGCCATCGAGGAGGCCGCCGCGCGCCTCTTCGGCGAGCGGGGTTTCGAGCACACGACGGTGCGCGACATCGCGACGGCCGCCGGAGTCGGGGAGCGGACCTTCTTCCGCTACTTCCCCTCGAAGGAGTCCCTGATCGTCGGTCAGGTCCGGGACCTGATCCCCCGGTTGGCGCGTCTTCTGCGCGAGCGCCCGGCCGCCGAGGCCCCCTACCGGGCCATGTGCAACGCCGTACTGACGCTGGCGGGCGAGCACGACGTACCGCCGGCCATCTTCATCACCGGTTCACCGAAGGATCTGACGCCGGACTCGTCCCGTACCGACCGCTTCCTCCTGAGAGACCTCGAACAGGCCGTCACGGCCGCCATGGAGGAGCGGCTGGGCGCCGGCGAGGACGCTCCGGATCTGCGTCTGCGGGCGGCGGTCAAGGCCCGGGCGGGCGTCTCCGCCCTGCGCGGGCTGCTCGCGGTCCACACCGGGAGCACGCTGACGACAAGCCTGGGCATGAAGCAGCTCGCGGGCCTGGTCGAGGACGCGTTCGCGGCGCTGGACGACTGACCGGCGGGACGACCGACAGGCGGGACCGGCGTCGATACCGGTCCCGCCTGTACGGAGGTGGAGGTACGGAGCACACGGACGCGGCGTTACGGCCGGGACTTGTCCGCGAACACCCAGCGGTTGCCCGCCAGCGCGTCGTTGTCCTCGGGCAGCGGACCGCGCCCGTGGTACCGGGAGAAGTCGAAGGGCGTGTGGACCGCCGTGGACCAGCCCATGGCGACCAGGTCACCGGCGGAGTCGGGCCGCGGCCGGAGATCGAAAAGGTTGAGCAGGTCGATGCCGATCTGGTGGTGGGTCGAGGTGTAGAGCGGGCTGTCGCGGTATTCCAGCAAGTCCCTTTCGAGCTTGACCTCGAACGCCAGGGCGCTGCCCGGCGTGCTCAACCGGTCCACCGTGTCGATGAGGTACGTCTCGGCGACGGGCGGCAGGTAGAACAGCAGCCCCTCCGCCAGCCAGACGCTCGGCGCGCCCGCGTCGAAGCCGGCGTCGGCCAGCGCCGCGACCCAGTCGTCCCGCAGATCGACCGGGAGGGGTACGCGCTCCGCCTTCGGGACGGCCGAGAGTCCGTCGAGGACCTGGTGCTTGAACGCCAGCACCTCTTCCCGGTCGATCTCGTAGACCACACAGCCGGGAGGCCAGTCGAGGCGGAAGGCCCGCGTGTCCAACCCGGCCCCGAGCAGGACCACTTGGCGTGCGCCGCCCTTGCGCACCGACCGGAGGACGAAGTCGTCGAGGACCCTCGTCCGCAGGCCGAAGTACCGCGCGAACCGCCCCCACAGCGGGTTCGCGTCCCCGTCCGCGACCTGGTGCGGGCGCACCGGCCAGGCGGCGGACGCCGGTGCGGCGAGCACGAAGTGCTCCGCGTAGACGTCCCGGGCCAGGGCGTCGTGGCGGTGGGTCTCGATCGCCCGCGACGCGGCGACCAGGAGGGCGGTCACGCCCACACCTCCCTCCACGCCTTCCACACCGGTGTCGCGCGTTGTTGTGCCGGTCACATGTTCTCCCTTGTCGCACGTCGGCTGCTCCCGCTACGGGAGCAGGACGGGTTTGACGACGCGGCCCGCCTCACAGTCGCGTTCCGCTTCGTTGATGGCGGCGAGTGGGTACGTACGGATCAACTCGTCGAAGGGAAACCGCCCGGCCTGCCACAGCCCGGTCAGCCGCGGTATCAGCAGTCCCGGCACCGCGTCCCCCTCGCAGATGTGGGAGATCTTCCTGCCCCGGTCCAGCGCGCCCGGTTCGAGCGCCAGCGCGGTGTGGAGCCGGGCCACCAGGCCGAGGTGTCCGGTCGGGCGCAGGGCCCGCAGCGCGTCGTTGATCAGCGGGGCGCAGGCCGTGGTGTCCAACGCGTACCGCGCCCCGCCGTCGGTCAGGTGCCGGATACGGCCGGGCAGGTCGGCCGTCGTGGCGTCCAGCGCGGTCGCGCCGAAACGCCGTGCGAGGGCCAGCCGTTCGGGGTACCGGTCGACGGCCACGACCGCCGCCCCGCACGCGGCGGCGGCCATCACGGCGGCCAGGCCCACCGCTCCCGCGCCGAGGACCAGGACGGTGTCGCCGGGCCCGGCGCCGAAGGAGTTGAGAACCGCTCCGGCGCCGGTGAGAAAACCGCAGCCGAGCGGTCCGAGCAGCTCGACGGGCAGCGCGGGGTCGACCCGGACGGCGTTGCGGGCCGCCACCACCGCGTACTCGGCGAACGAGGACTGGCCGAACCACCGGGGGGCCAGCTCGCCGCCGGACGCGTCGGTGAACCGTGCGGCGTTCTCCTTGCGCCCGCCGAAGAGGTTGAGCGGGGCGAAGGAGTCGCAGTAGGCGGGGGCGGCGGCCAGGCAACTCCGGCAGTGTCCGCAGGAGTCGAAGCTGAGCACCACGTGGTCGCCCGCGTTCAGACCGGTGTGCGGGCCGCCGGTCTCCACCACGATCCCGGCCCCTTCGTGGCCGAGCACCGCCGGCAGCGGTGAGCGGCCCGCCGACCGCCGGACCGCGAGGTCGGTCCGGCACATGCCGGTGCCCGCGATCCTGACCAGAACCTCACCGTCGGCGGGGCCGGGGTCCAGCTCCACCTCCTCGACGGCGAACGGGCTCTCGTACGAGCGCAGCACCGCGGCGCCGAATCTCATCCTCACGGCTCCAGCGGACGGTGTACGACGAACGGCGCGAGGTTCCCGTACAGCCCCCAGAGGCCGCCCGCGACCCCGACCCCGCTGTCCTTGACGCCCGCGAAGGGCTGGGCGAGGGACAGTTCGGCGTGGTGGTTGATCCACGCCGTCCCGCACTCCAGGCGGTCCGCGACCGCCTCGGCCCGGTCGAGGTCGGTCCCCCACACCGACCCGCCCAGCCCGAAGGCGGTGCTGTTGGCCGCCTCGACGGCTTCGTCGACGCTCTCGTACGGCAGCACCGGCAGGAGGGGGCCGAACTGCTCCTGTGTCACCACCGGGCTGGCGGGCGGGACATCGGCGAGGATCGTCGGTGCGTAGAAGTACCCCGGCCGGTCCAGCCGGTGGCCGCCGGCCACCGCCCGGGCGCCGTCCGCCAGGGCCTGGTCGGTGTAGCGCTCGACCCTGGTCAGTTGGGGGGCGTTGTTGACCGGGCCCAGCTGCGTGCCCGGATCGAGGCCGGCTCCGACGACGGCGCTCTTCGCGCGCTGTGCCAGGGCCTCGACCACGTCGGAGTAGAGCCGGGCCGGGGCGTAGACGCGCTTGACCGCCATGCAGACCTGACCGCAGTTGCGGAACGCCGCCCAGAACAACCGGTCCGCGATCTTCTCCACGTCCACGTCGTCCAGCAGGATCGCGGCGTCGTTGCCGCCCAGCTCCAGGGTGACCCGGGAGAGCGTCGCCGCCGCGCCCCGTGCGACGGCCCGCCCGGTGGGAACGGAACCGGTGAAGGTGACGTGACGGATCCCCGGGTGGGCGGCGAGGCGGGCGCCGAGGGGTTCGTGACCGGTGACGACGGTGAGCACGTCCTCGGGGAGGACGGAGGAGACGACGGAGGCCAGCAGCCGGGTGGCCAGGGGCGTGAAGGGGGACGGCTTGAGCACCACCGTGTTGCCCGCCGCGAGCGCGGGCGCGAACTTCGCCGACGCGAGCTGGAGGGGGAAGTTCCACGGGACGATCGCGGCGACGGGCCCCAGGGGCCGCCAGCGGATCTCGCTGCGTACCGGACGGCCGTCCGAGATCCGCTGGGGCCCGGGGACCAGGCCGGCGAAGTGGCGCAGGCGGGCGGCCGTACGGTCGACTTCCGCGTACGACTCCGCCAGGGGCTTGCCCTGTTCCCGGGTGAGCAGCGGGGCGAGGTCCGCCCCGGCCGCCTCCACGGCGTCGGCCGCCGCGAGCAGGGCGGTGGT
>NZ_WWJY01000148.1 GCF_009865405.1 Streptomyces sp. SID3212
GGCGGGGTACGGCGCCGGACCTCACCGAGCTGCTGCCGCAGTGGCTGGCCACGGCGGGCGCGTACGGCTACCGGGCGCCCGCCTCCGTACTGCCCGCGCTGCTCGACGCGGCGCGGGCGCGTACCGATCTGCGGCCGGGGGCCCTCGCGTTCGCCGGGCCGCGCGGGCTCTGGCTGGCGCGGCTCAATCCGGACTGGAAGTTCGCCCTGCGGGGCGCGCCGGGCGGCTCGTCGCTGCCGGACGTGCACGACCCGGAGGCCGTCAGGGCGCTCTGGCAGGAGGGCCTGTTCGTGGAGCGCGTCACCCTGCTCGGAGCCGTACGGGCGGCGGGACCCGGGGCGGCGCTGGAGTTGCTGGCCTCGACGTGGTCGACCGAACGGGCCGAGGACCGGCTGATGTTCCTCGACTCGCTGCGTACGGGATTGTCCGGGGCGGACGAGCCGTTCCTGGAGCAGGCGCTGTCGGACCGCAGCCGCAACGTCCGCGCCACCGCGGCCGAACTGCTGTCCGCCCTGCCGCACTCCGCGCTCGCCGGCCGGATGGCGGCGCGGGCGGCGACCTGCGTGAGCCTGGACCGTACGGGGGACGGGCCGACGATCGCCGTCGAGGCGCCGCACGAATGCGACGCGGACATGCAGCGGGACGGCGTGGTGGCCGTGCCCCCGGCCGGCCGGGGTGAACGGTCCTGGTGGCTGGGCCAGTTGGTGGAGGCGGCCCCGCTCGCCGTCTGGCCGGAGCGGCTGGGGGGCCGGCCGCCGGAGGAGATCGTCACGCTCGCCGTGCAGGACGGCTGGCGGGACGAACTGCACGCGGCCTGGTGCCGGGCCGCCGTCCGCCAGCGCGACGCCCACTGGTCCCGGGTGCTCCTCGGCCCGCCTTCCGCCCCGCCGGCGACCGGCCCCGGTACGTCGTCCTTCGCGGAGCGCGCCAAGCTGCTGGCCGCGCTGGAGCCCGGGGAGCGGGCGGAGTGGGTCGCCGCGTTCATCGCCGCGCACGGCCTGTCGGAGGCGTTCCAGCTGCTGGGGGTCTGCGCGGTGCCCTGGGCGGACCCGCTCGGCCGCGCGGTGGTCGACGCGCTGGACATAGCCCGGGAGGCGGGAAGCTACCCGTGGAGTTTCAGCGGGGTCATGGGCCTGGCCGAACGCTGCCTGGACCCCTCCGAGGCGAGCCGCCTGGAACTGCTCACGGCCACCCCGGACGAAACGGAGTCCGCGTCCCCGGGGGCCGGAGGCTACTGGTCCGAGGCGTTCCAACGCCTGGTCTCGACGCTCCGGCTGCGCGCCACGATGCAGACGGAGCTGGCGCCCGCCCAGCCCACGCCTCCGGATGCCGCGGCTGCCGGGCCGACGGCCTGACGCCGAGCCCCCAACGCCCCGGCACCCCCTCACGGGTTCACGGAACAGCGCGACCGGCACCCGCCCCTCCGCACCGGACCACCGTCCACGGGGCCGCGTGCGGCCTCCGGACCACCGTCCGCCGGCCGCAGGCGTCCGGGCAGGGCTACGACGAGCGCTCACCCCTCGCTCACCCGGCCTCCCCGCTACCGCGCCACCGCTCAGCACCACGGGACCGCACGACCACCGGCACCGGCATCCGTCCACCAGGGCCCGGGCCTGGGCCCCGGCCCTGGCCACGGGCCACGCGCCACGGGCCCACGTGACTCGGGCACCGGGCCACGGGCAGCCGGCCACCCGGCAGCGGCCCTGTCGCCCCATCGGCATCAGGCTTTCGGGCCGCCCGAACCCGTACCCCCGCCCGACAGGGCGTCACGCCCCCGTCGGCTGGCGGACGTTCGCGTTGACCCAGTCCACGATCGCCGTGGTGGTCGCGCCCGGGGTGAAGATCTCCGCCACGCCCTTCTCCTTCAGGGGGGCGATGTCCGCCTCCGGGATGATGCCGCCGCCGAAGACCTTGATGTCCAGCGCGTCCCGTTCCCCGAGCAGGTCGATGACCTTCGCGAAGAGGGTGTTGTGGGCGCCCGAGAGGATGGACAGGCCGATCGCGTCGGCGTCCTCCTGGATCGCCGTGTCCACGATCTGTTCGGGGGTCTGGTGGAGACCGGTGTAGATGACTTCCATCCCAGCGTCACGCAGCGCACGCGCGATCACCTTGGCCCCGCGATCGTGCCCGTCGAGACCCGGCTTGGCCACCACCACGCGGATCGGACCGGTCACACCCATCACTGCCTCCACAACCGACTGTGCCCTCGTTGGCACGGGTCCCCGCGCCCGCCAAGGCCCGGAGTAGTGAACGAACGTTATCCCCAGCATCCCGCACCCCGCTGTTTCGCGAAGGCCCGCGAGGGGGAAATCACACGTGGGGCCCCGCGCATCGTCCGGGAGGTCTGCCGATGAGGGTGTTGCCTTTCTCCGTGCCGCTCGGGCCGCTGGGGCCGCTCAGGTCACTGCCGCAGATCCCCTTCCAGCCCTTGCTGCGGGCCCTCACCCTCGACCTCGCGATCCTCACCGGCCATCTGATCCTCTACCCGACCGGAATCGCCCAGGAGCGCCGTGCCCCCGACCTGACGCCCGGGACCACCCAGCTCCCCACCGGGGGCCGCTCACGGCCCCCCGTCGTGATGCTGCACGGCTTCATCGACAACCGTTCGGTCTTCCTCCTCCTGCGCCGCTCCCTCTCCCGGCACGGCTGGCGCCACCTCGTGTCGCTCAACTACTCGCCGCTGACCTGCGACGTCCGGGCCGCCGCCGAGCTGCTGGGCCGGCACGTCGAGGAGATCTGCGCCCGCACCGGACACGCCCGGGTCGACGTCATCGGACACAGCCTCGGCGGCCTGATCGCCCGCTACTACGTGCAGTGCCTGGGCGGCGACACACGGATACGGACGCTGGTCACCCTGGGCACCCCGCACGAGGGCACGGCCGTGGCGCCCCTCATGAGCGCCCACCCCGTCGTACGGCAGATGCGGCCCGGCTCGTCCCTGATCGAGGAGCTGCGGGGGCCGGCCCCCGGCTGCCGTACCCGGTTCGTCAGCTTCTGGAGCGACCTCGACCAGCTGATGACACCGATCGGCGCGGCCCGCGTCGCCCATCCCGACCTCCTCAGCCGGAACGTCCGCGTCACCGGCGTCGGCCATCTCGCCCTGCCCGTCCACCCGGCGGTCGTGTCCGGCGTCCGACACGCCCTGGAGCGGGAGGAGTTCGACACGGGGGCCGCGGACACCCGGGCTTCGGGCGGTCGGGGTGGCGACTCGTCCGTCGCCTAGGGATGTCGCGGACACGCCCCAGGGGACGAGCGGCCCGGGCGGAGGCCGTCACGCCCCCCATTTTTCTCGAACACCCCTCGAACGTAGGGCCAAAGCTGTGCCCGCCCTCCCCCGAAACACGGCCGAATGCCCGTTTCCGCGAAACCTAAAACTTGCGGAAGATTGTCGGCGTCGTACAGCGCCGGGTACAGTCGCGGCCATTGCTTTGCTCCGTGGTCCCCACCCACCATCAGGGCCGGCCCCCGGAAGGTTCTGCTGCCGAGGCGAGAGAGAAGTTGGTGAACGACCAGCACACCAACGCCGGGTACACCACGCACGACGGGTACCAGAACGGCAGCTTCCAGACCGACCCTCTCTTCGGCAACCTGCCGGGCGGTTACGAAACCCCCCAGGCCACCGGCGAGTACGACAGCACCCCGTGGGACTCGGGCGCGCACCAAACGGTCGGTACGGCCGGAGTCGGCACGGTCACGTACGACGCCTACGCAGCGCCGCAGTACGACACCACGGGACAGTGGGACGCGGACGCCTGGAACCAGGCGAATCCGCTCACGCGGCAGGACCCCCTGAACCCGCTGGACACGTCGGGGCAGTTCGCGGCCGGGACGACCGGGACCTTCGGCTACGACCCCCAGGGCCACCCCGCGACGGCGCAGTTCGACGTCAGCGCCCTGCAGGCCGGTCAGCCCTACGGATACGACGCGACCGCCCAGTGGGTGGCACCGGTGTACGAGACCGGCGCGTACGACGCCACGGCGTGGAACGGGCAGGAAACCCCGTACCAGCAGGCCGCGTACCCGGACGGGACGCCGTACCAGCAGCCCGAGGAGCAGTACCGGCCCGACGAGCACTACCAGCCCGGGACGGCGTACGAGGCGGACGCCGCGTACGGCCACGACACGCCGTACAGCGCCGACCCCGACACGCAGGACGCCCTCACCGATCTGCCGGACCAGACCTTCCAGGACGACGTGGCGGACGGCGCGGCGGACGACAGCGATCAGCTCGCGGAGCCCGTACCCGCCGCGCACAGCGTGCACATGGAAGAAACCATGACGGCGCCCGCGATCGTTCTCACCCCGCGCCCGGTCGGCCGCTCCGCGAGCGGCGGCAACGGCAGCCGGGGCCGCCGCCGTACCCCCGCCAAGCGCTCCGCCCTCCTCACCGTCGCCGTCCCCTCCGTCTGTGTCATGGGCGTCGCGGGCATCGCCGCCGCCTCCGTCGGCGACCTCTCCGCCGAGGAGAAGCAGGACAACACGGTCTCCACCCAGGCCGCCGACGTCAGCTCCGCGAAGAAGATCGCCGCCGCCAACGCGCGGGTCGACAGCCAGGTCACGGCCATGAGCGCCGACGCCCGCGACTTCGGCGACCGTGCCAGCCGTACGCAGGAGCGCATCGACCTCGCCGCGCGGCAGGAGGCGGAGAAGCAGAAACGCCTGGAGGAGGCGGCGCGCAAGGAAGCGGCGCGCCCCAAGTTCGCCCTCCCCGTGTCGCAGCACGGGCTGAGCGCCTACTTCGGCCAGGCCGGCGTCAACTGGATGTCCGTGCACACCGGGATCGACTTCCCCGTCGCGTACGGCACTCCGGTGATGGCCGCGACGGACGGCACCGTCCGCACGCAGTACAACTCGGCCTACGGGAACATGGCCATCGTGACCTCTCCCGACGGTACGGAGACGTGGTACTGCCACCTCAGCAGTACGAAGTTCCGCTCCGGCACCGTCAAGGCGGGCGACGTCATCGCCTACTCGGGGAACTCGGGCAACTCCACCGGCCCCCACCTGCACTTCGAGGTACGGCCCGGCGGCGGCGCGGCGATCAACCCGCTGCCCTGGCTCCAGAGCCACGGCCTCAACCCGCAGTAGACGCGGCGCCGGCCCACCGCACGGCGGACAGCGACAGGAGAGCCCCGCGCCCGACCCCCGTGAAGGGTCGGGCGCGGGGCTCTCGTCCGTACCGCCCGCTACAGCTTCTCGACCGGCGCGTACCGCAGCAGCAGCCTCTTGGGCTTCTCGTCCCCGAAGTCGACCGTCGCCTGCGCGTCCGCGCCCGTCCCCGTGACCGCCATGACCGTGCCGAGCCCGAACTGGTCGTGGGTCACCCGGTCCCCCACCACCAGGGAGATCACCGGCTTGTCGGTCGTACGCCGCGTGGCGAAGCCGGACGCGCCGCCCGACCGGGAGCGCGCGGCGCCGGACGACAGCGAGGACGTGATGCCGGACGTCGGTCCCGCCGGGATCTGGGCGCCCGTCCGCTTCCACTCCAGGTGGTGTCCCGGGATCTCCTCCAGGAACCGCGACGGCGGGTTGTACGCGGGCTGCCCCCACGCGCTCCGCATCGCGGACCGGGTCAGGTAGAGGCGCTCGCGGGCGCGCGTGATGCCCACGTACGCGAGACGGCGCTCCTCCTCCAGCTCCTTCACCTGGCCGAGGGCCCGCGAGTGCGGGAAGACGCCGTCCTCCAGGCCCGTCAGGAACACCACGGGGAATTCGAGGCCCTTGGCCGTGTGCAGCGTCATCAGCGTGATGACCCCGGAGCCGTCCTCGTCCTCGTCGGGGATCTGGTCGGAGTCCGCGACCAGCGCCACCCGCTCCAGGAACTCGGCGAGCGTGCCGGTCGTGGCGGCGGCGGGCGCGGCGCCCGCGCCGGCCGTGTCACCGGCGTCCGCCGCGGCGGCCCCTTCGGCCTGTGCCCGCTCCTGTTCGAACTCCAGGGCCACCGCGGCCAGTTCCTGCAAGTTCTCGATCCGGGTCTCGTCCTGGGGGTCGGTCGAGGCCTGCAACTCCGCCAGATAGCCGGTCCGTTCGAGCACGGCCTCCAGGACCGTCGCCGGTCCCGCGCCGGACTCCACGACCGTACGGAGCTCCTCCATCAGCGTGTTGAAGCGCTTGACCGCGTTCGACGAGCGGGCCGCCATGCCGTACGCCTCGTCCACGCGCCGCAGCGCCTGCGGGAAGGTGATCTTCTCCCGCAGCGAGAGCGCGTCGATCATCGCCTCCGCGCGGTCCCCGATGCCGCGCTTGGGCACGTTGAGGATCCGGCGCAGCGGCACCGTGTCCTCGGGGTTGGCCAGCACGCGCAGATAGGCCAGCACGTCGCGGACCTCCTTGCGTTCGTAGAACCGCACCCCGCCGACGACCTTGTACGGCAGGCCGACCCGGATGAAGATCTCCTCGAAGACACGCGACTGCGCGTTCGTACGGTAGAAGATCGCGACGTCGCCCGCCTTGGTGTCGCCGGCGTCCGTCAGCCGGTCGATCTCCTCGGCGACGAACTGCGCCTCGTCGTGCTCCGTGTCGGCGACATAGCCGGTGATCAGGGCGCCCGCGCCCGCGTTGGTCCACAGGTTCTTGGGCCGGCGGCTCTCGTTGCGCTCGATGACCGCGTTGGCCGCGCTGAGGATCGTCTGCGTCGAGCGGTAGTTCTGCTCCAGCAGGATCGTCCTCGCGTCCGGGTAGTCCTCCTCGAACTGGAGGATGTTACGGATCGTGGCGCCCCGGAAGGCGTAGATGGACTGGTCGGCGTCACCGACCACACACAGCTCGGCGGGGTCGTCGCCCTCGCCCGAGGGGCCCACCAGCTCCCGTACGAGGGTGTACTGCGCGTGGTTCGTGTCCTGGTACTCGTCCACCAGGACGTGCCGGAAGCGCCGCCGGTAGTGCTCGGCGACGTCCGGGAACGCCTGGAGCAGGTGGACGGTGGTCATGATGATGTCGTCGAAGTCCAGCGCGTTGGCCTCGCGCAGGCGCGACTGGTACATCCGGTACGCCTCGGCGAGCGTCTTCTCGAAACCGTCGGCGGCCCGGTCGGCGTACGTCTCCTCGTCGATCAGCTCGTTCTTGAGATTCGAGACCTGGGCGCTGAAGGCCTTCGGGGGGTGCCGCTTGGGGTCCAGGTCCAGATCACGGCAGACCAGGGCCATCAGGCGCTTGGAGTCGGCGGCGTCGTAGATCGAGAAGGACGACGTGAACCCGAGCTTCTTGGACTCGCGCCGCAGGATCCGTACACACGCGCTGTGGAAGGTCAGCACCCACATGGCCCGCGCGCGCGGGCCGACGAGCTGCTCGACCCGCTCCTTCATCTCGCCCGCGGCCTTGTTCGTGAACGTGATGGCCAGTATCTCGCCGGGGTGCACGCTGCGGGTGCCCAGCAGGTGGGCGATCCGGTGGGTCAGGACGCGGGTCTTGCCCGATCCGGCGCCGGCCACGATGAGCAGCGGGGAACCGGTGTGCACGACGGCCGCGCGCTGTTCCTCGTTGAGCCCTTCGAGCAGCGCGGCCGGGTCCACGACCGTGCGCGGGGCGCCGTCACGGTGGTACGGATCGCGGGGCGGTGGCACGTCGAACACACCTCCGAAGAGGTCGTCGGGGATCGGCTCCGGCGGCTGCCGGTCCTGGTCCTCGGGCGGCGGCGGATGCTCGTCCCCGGAGGGCTGGAGGTCCGCCAGGAAGCTGTCGTCAAAGAGGCTGCTCATCGCTCTCCGAGTCTAGAGCGCCGCACTGACACCCCGCGTCCGCCTCGGGAACCCCGCCGCGCCCGGCGATCGAACATTCACCGTCGAACAGTCACCGAAAGTGACCGTACACTTCCCGGAAAGCGATTCGAACGCCGTTCATGCGGTCACCGTCGCAAAGGTCACGAAAATGTATCGGGCATATCGGCCATCGTCCTTCACATGAGCGCCACACTTTGGCTAGCGTGTTTGACCAGGCACTCCGCATGTCCCTCTGCGGTCCACCGGAAGGAATGCCGATCTTGGCATCGCATCGCAAGTCCCGCGGCACCGGCGGAGTCCGTTCCACCTCCCCCGCCGTCGGGCTCACCACGGCAGCGCTGGCGTCCGTCACGCTCCTCTCGGCCCAGAGCGCCGATGCCGCGCCCTCCGCCGTGTCGCAGCCGTCCGTGGAGGACGTGCAGAAGAAGGTCGACGCGCTGTACCGCCAGGCGGGCGGTACGACGCGGCAGTACACGCAGGCCAAGGAGCCCACGAAGACCGCGAAGGCGGCGAAGCCCGACAGGTCCGACCGGTCCGACCGGTCCGCCCGGTCCGCCCGGTCCGCCCGGTCCAAGGAAGCGGCGGCGGGGACCACCGGGGAGACGCG
>NZ_WWJY01000149.1 GCF_009865405.1 Streptomyces sp. SID3212
GTTCCAGCTCGCGCAGGGCTGGCGCGGCGCGGAGGCGGACGGGCTGCCGGGACCGCAGACGTGGCGGCTCCTGGTGAACGGCCTCGGCATGGGCATCGCGGAGACGGGCGGGAAGAGCGCCGCTCGGGCGGCCGGGGGTGGTGCGGCCTCCGGTGGTGGCGCCTCCGCCGGTCGGGCCGCTTCCGGTGGTACGACGGCGGGGGTGCCGGCGTATCCGGGCCTCGGGTCCTTCCGGCCCGGCCGGTCGGGTCCGTACGTCGAGCGGCTCGGCGAGCGGCTGGTGAGGAAGGGCTTCGGCAGGCACTACACCTCGGGCCCGGGCCCGAGCTGGGGCGAGGCGGACCGGCGCAACGTCGAGGCGTTCCAGCGCGCGCAGGGCTGGCGCGGCAGCGCGGCGGACGGCTACCCGGGACCCGAGACGTGGCGGCGACTCTTCGGATGACGGAGGCAAGGATGACGACGAGGGCGGGACAGCACGACGAGGGTGACCCGGGATCAGTCCTCGACCCGGGCCGGGGTCGGGCGCCTTATTCCGCCCAGGCCCAGGCTCCGGGTCCGGCCCAGGCTCCGGCTCCGGCTCCGGCCCAGGCCCCCGCCCAGGCTCCGGCTTCGGCTTCGGCTTCGGCCCAGGCTCCGGCCCCCGCCCAGGCTTCGGCCCAGGCCCAGGCTCCGGCTCCGGCCCAGGCCTCGGCTTCGGGCCCGGGATGTCGGCCGGAGGCCCACACCTCAGCTTCCACCGCGTTGGCGGGCGGGGACGGTGCGTACGGCGACTGCCCGCCGGGGACGCTCCCCTCGGAGCCCTCTGCTCCGTACACGTACGCCGCCGCCGGGACGTCGGCTCCCGGGACGCCCGCCTCGGAATCGCCCGCGTCGAGCGTGTCCGCCTCAGGGGCGTCGGCCTCGGGCCCACTTTCGTCGGAGCCCTCCGCTTCGTACGTGCCGGGCGCGAAGTTGTCCGCCTCGAGGGCATCTGCTCCGGAGCCGTTCGACCAGGAGGTTCCCGCGCCGGACGTATCCGCCCCGGGCACACCCACTCGCAGCGCGTCCCCCGTCGCGTGGACGCCCGTGTTCGAAGGCACGCACTGCCGACCCGTGACGGTGCACGAGGACGGCCGCATCGAACCGGTGCTGCCGTCCACCGCCGCCGCGGGCGAGCCGGAACCGGTCCACGCGATCTCAGGCACCCCGGGCACGCAGGACGCCGACGCACGCGGCTCCGAGCGCGGGTCCGCGCCGACCGATATGCCCGCCACGGCGGCCCCCCGACGAGCCGGCGGCTCGCCCCTTGACGGCACCTCAGACCCGGCCTCCCGGCGAGACGCCGGTCCCGCTCCTGTGAGGACCTCCGGTCCGAGCTCCATGCGGAACGGCGGGCCTGCTCCCGTGGCGATCTCGGGTCCGGGCTCCGAGGGGGATGGCGGGCCGACCTTCGGGCGGGACGCAGGGCCAGCCTTCCGGCAGGGCGTCGAGCCGGCCTCCGTGGGGACCTCCGGTCCGGACTACATGCGGAACGGCGGTCCCGGCTCCGGGCGAGACACCGAGCCGACCTCCAGGTGGGACGCGGGGCTCGCTCCCGTGGGGAGCTCCGAGCCGAACTCCGTACAGGACTCCGGGCCGGCCTTCAGGCGGGGCGTTGAGTCGGCGGCGGTGGGGACCTCCGGCCGGGACTACATGCGGGATGGCGGGCCAGACTCCGGGCGGGACGCCGGGCCTGCTCGCGTGGGGACCTCCGGTCCGGGCTCCGAGGGAGACGCTGAGCCGACCTCCCGGCGGGTCGTTGAGTCGGGCTCCGCGCGGACCTCCGGGTCCGTCCTCGGGGGCGGTGGCGAGTCGGTGTTCGTGCGGGGGGCGGAGGCGGATGTGGCCTCGCGGCCGTCCGTGCGGCAGGTTCTTGGGCGGGATCTGCCCGGGCCTGTGGAGCACCTCGCTCCCGCCCATCCGCTCACCCCCGCGCTGCGCCCGATCCCCGGGCGTGAGCTGAACGCGCCCGCCGGGATCGCGGCCCTCGCCTCCTCGGCGGAAGAGCACGAGTCCCGGGCGGTGGCGCCGGTCCCGGTCGAGCCCGAGCCGGAGCCCGAACTCGAGCCCGAGCCGGAGCCCGAACCCGAGCCGGAGCCCCGGTTCGTGGCGCCCACGCCCGCACCGCCCGCGTCCCCCACCGCCCCCCACGCGCGCGTCACGGACGACAACGCGGGCGGAGCCGGTGTCTCCGGTGAGGCCGCTCGTTGGAGCAGTCCGCTCATCGTGGGGGAGGCCACCCACGAGATCCCCGTCCATCTCCTCTTCCGCGACGAGACCGGCCCCTCCCTCCCGGCCGCCGGCGCGCGGCGCATGCGGCGGGTGCCCGCC
>NZ_WWJY01000150.1 GCF_009865405.1 Streptomyces sp. SID3212
GCCACACGCCGTCGGTGCCGCCGACCCGGACGAGCGCGGCGGTCGCGCCGGCGTCCGGCAGTCCCGCGAGGGCGGCGCGCAGGGCCGCGGAATCGGGGGCGTGGGCATCGGCCGCGTGGCGCGACCCGTCCACCGTGGCGAGCGCCGCCGGGGCCGGGGGACCCACCGCGATCCCCAGGATCAGTGCGGCGGCCAGGGCGGTTCTGGTACGGGCGTTCATGGCGTGGTCTCCAGGTGAGGGGGCGGGCTGGCCGGCCCTCCTCATCCTGCGGAACCCGGCGTCCCGGCGGATCGCCGGAGCGAGTGGTCCTCGGCGGCTCGATCCCTCGCCGGTACGGGGGAGTCGGCGGCCCGTTCTCCCCCGCCGGAGGGACGGCCGGCGGTGACCAGTCCCGTCTCGTACGCGCGGATGACCGCCTGGATCCGGTCCCGCAGCCCCAACTTCGCCAGCACATGGCCCACATGCGTCTTCACCGTGTGCTCGCTCACGGTGAGTGCGGCGGCGATCTCCGCGTTCGACAGGCCCCGCGCCAGATGGAGGAGCGTCTCGCGCTCCCGGGCCGTCAGGACGCCGAGCCCCGCGCCGGGCGTGACCGCGACCGGCCGGGGCCGCCGTACGTACTCCTCGACCAACCGCCGCGCCACGGACGGCGCCAGCAGGGAGTCGCCCGCCGCCACCACCCGTACCGCGTGCACCAGGTCGTCCCGCCGGACGTCCTTGAGCAGGAAGCCGCTCGCGCCCGCGTGCAGCGCCTCGTACACGTACGCGTCGGAGTCGAAGGTCGTGAGCATGACGGTCCGGCAGCCACCCGCCCGGGTGATGGCCCGGCACGCCTCGATGCCGTCCGTCCCCGGCATCCGGATGTCGAGCAGCGCCACCTCGGGGCGCAGCCGCCGTACGGCCTCGACGGCCGCCGCCCCGTCGCCCGCCTCCGCCACGACCTCGATGTCGGGCTGCGCGTCGAGGATCATCGCGAACCCGCTGCGGACCAGCTCCTGGTCGTCCGCCACCACCACCCGGATCGTCAACGCCCCACCTCCGCCCGGGAGTCTACGAGCGGGAGTCTACGAGCGGCGGGGGGAGCGGACGAGCGGCGCGGGGGCGGGTGCGAGCGGCAGCCGTACCGCCAGCCGGAAGCCTCCGCCCTCCGGACCCGGGCCCGCCGTGACCGTGCCGCCGTGCGCGGTCACCCGTTCGCGGACCCCGACCAGACCGTGTCCCGTGGAGTCGCCGGGGCCGCGCCCGTCGTCGGTGACCGTGACCGCCAAGGCGTCGGGGCCGTACTCCAGCCGGATCAGGACGGAACCGGCGGCGGCGTGCTTGACCACATTGGTCAGCGCCTCCTGGACCACCCGGTAGACCGTGGCCTCCGTGTCGAGCGACAGCGGCCCCGGCGGCCGGCCCACCGTCTCGTACCCGACCTCGATCCCGCCCGCGGCGACCCGCTCCACCAGCGCGGGAAGCTCCGCCAGGGAGGGCTGCGGGTGCAGCGGCGCGGACGGGTCCTCGGCCGGCCCGCCCTCACGGAGCACGCCCAGCATCCGGCGCAGCTGCACCATCGCGTCCCGGCCCGTCTCCGAGATCGCGTCGAACGCCGCCTCGGCACGCTCGGGAGCCGTCCGTACCGTCACCGGACCCGCCTCCGCCTGGACGATCATGATACTGACGGCGTGCGAGAGGATGTCGTGCATCTCCCGGGCGATCCGGGCCCGTTCGCGCGCGGTCGCCTGCTCCGCCTCGATCCGGTTCGTCCGCTCCAGCTGCGCCGCCCGGTCCTCGACGGCCGCCGTGTAGTCCTGGCGGATCCGGGTCAGCCGGCCGAAGCCGTACGCCGCCCCGAAGACGAGCAGCGAGAACAACAGCTCCCTCGCCTCACCGGAGTTGAGCGCGACCGACGGGAAGATGAGCACGAGGGTCAGGGCGGCCGTGGGCAGGCGCCTGCGCGCCGGGGAGAGCGCGGCCACCGTGTAGACCGCCAGCAGAGCGGGGTACGGGAGCGTCTGGCCCGGGCCGTCCCAGGTGACCTCGTACAGGACCTGCGCCGCCAGCACGGCCAGCAGGACGGTGACCGGGGCGCGCCGCCGCCACACCAGCGGCAGGACGCTCAGGCTTGTCAGGCCGTACGCGGGCCAGTCGGCGGGCGGCAGCGAGGCGGCGCGCGGGACGACGAACGGGATGGTGACCGCGGCCTGGACGAGCAGTGCGATGCCGAGGTCCACACCCCACGTGCCCGCCCGGCCGTGGAGCCGGGCCGCCACCCCCGGCCACCGCGTCCCGCCCGCCG
>NZ_WWJY01000017.1 GCF_009865405.1 Streptomyces sp. SID3212
CGCCAGCCGGTCCAGCTCGGCGGGCGTCGGCACCGGCGGCGGCCCGACGGCCACCTCACCGCTCAGGTACGGCGCGAGCGCCGCCAGCACCTCCTCGCGCCCCGCCCCCGGCAGGAGGCTGACGCGTCCGGCGCTCCTGTCGTACCAGGCCACGCCCGTACCGTCCGGCAGCGTCACGTACAGCCGGTCCTGGCTGTGCCGCGGCGCCGGGGCGACACGTAATCGGGTCATTCCTCATCACTCCCCACGTCGGGGGAGGGAAATGCCCCCGAACGTGTCACCTCCGTACGGCAGACTCCGTACAGCACGCTCTCCCCAGACACTCTCTCCAGGCACGGGCCGCGGACACGGGCCCCGAACACGGGCCCCCGGACACGGACCCCGGAAGGATTCACCCATGATCATTTTTGGCACCAAGGGCTATCTCTACCAACTGGCCATATTGACGCTGGTCTGCGGCAGTTGCGGCAACCCCTCCGCACACACCCTCCGCAAGCGGGTCACCAAGTTCACCCTGTTCTTCGTACCGCTGTTCCCCTTCTCCACCAAGTACCAGACGCAGTGCACGTTCTGCGGCGCCGAGCAGCGGTTGCAGAAGGAGCAGGCGGACCAGCTGCTGGCGCAGAGCGCGGCGCCCGCGCCGGGTTACGGGCAGGGCGGGGGCCAGGCGTACGGACAGGGCGGCGGGCAGGGCGGGCCGGGATACGGCCAGGGCCAGGGCCAGCAGAACCCGTACCAGCGCTGACCGGGACCGACGCGCCCCCCTGACGTGAGTTCGACATGCCTCGCACCCCGACATAAGCGGGCATAAGCCGCACCTCCTTGCTACGTTGCGGAGCATGACCGCAACGAGGGCGGACCCGCCCCCGCCCGAGCCACGCCTCCCCAAGCGCCGGGGTGTCGAACTCTCCCTCCTCGTCTGCGCCGTCGTCATCTCCGTCGTCGGCTACCTCGCCGTCGGGCTCGGCAGGAACCACGCCGTACCCCCCGACACGGTCCGCCACGGCGCGGGCCTCGGCCTGCTCGCGCTCCTCGCGCACCTCGCCGTCCGCCTCCGCGCCCCGTACGCGGACCCGCTCCTGCTCCCCATCGCGGTCCTCCTCAACGGCCTCGGCCTGGTGCTCATCTACCGGCTCGACCTGGAGACCCCGCGCGACCAGGCCGCGCCCGCGCAGCTGGTCTGGTCCACGCTCGGCGTCGCGCTGTTCATCGCGGCCGTCCTGTTCCTGCGCGAGGCGCGCGTCCTCCAGCGGTACGCCTACGTCTGCGTGGCCGCCGCGCTCGTCCTGCTGATCGTGCCGATCTTCTTCCCGGCCGTGAACGGCGCCAAGATCTGGATCAGGATCGGCGGACTCTCGTTCCAGCCCGGGGAGTTCGCCAAGATCCTGCTCGCCGTCTTCTTCGCCTCGTACCTCGCCGCGAACCGCAACGCCCTCGCCTACACCGGCCGCCGCCTCTGGTGGAAGCTCCAGCTGCCCACCGGCCGGGTGCTCGGGCCGATCGTCGCGATCTGGCTCCTGAGCGTCATCGTCCTGGTCCTCGAACGCGACCTGGGCACCTCGCTGCTCTTCTTCGGGCTGTTCGTGATCCTGCTGTACGTGGCCACGGGGCGGATCGGCTGGATCGCGGTCGGGTTGCTCCTGGCGGCGGTCGGCGCCTTTGTGGTCGGGTCGTACGAACCCCACGTCCACGGCCGCGTGGAGGACTGGCTCTCCCCGTACGCGTCCATCGACGCGGGCCAGGGGCCCGGCCAGCTCGCGCAGTCCCTCTTCGCGTTCGCCGCCGGCGGGATGTTCGGCACCGGCCTCGGCCTCGGCGAGTCCGTCCTGATCGGGTTCGCCGCCAAGTCCGACTTCATCCTGGCGACGGCGGGCGAGGAACTGGGCCTGGTCGGCCTCACCGCGATCTTCCTGCTGTACGCGCTGCTCGTCGCCCGTGGCTACCGCGCCGGCCTCGCCCTGCCCCACCCCTTCGGACAGCTCCTGGCCGTCGGGCTCTCCTCCATCCTCGCCCTCCAGGTCTTCGTGATCGCGGGGGGCGTGATGGGGCTGATCCCGCTGACCGGCATGGCGATGCCCTTCCTGGCGCAGGGCGGTTCCTCGGTCGTCACCAACTGGATCATCGTGGCCCTGCTGATCCGGATCAGCGACTCGGCCCGCGCCCCGCGCCCCGAACCGGTGGAGGAACCCGACCTCGTGGTCCCGCTGCCCGAGGGGACGGAGACGCACTGATGATCCGTCAGATCCGTCACACCACCGTCTTCTGCCTGCTCCTGCTGGTCGCCCTGTTCGTCAACGCGGGCCGGATCCAGGTCATCGAGGCCGACACGCTCGACGACAACCCGGCCAACCGCCGCCAGACCGTGGCCCGTTTCGAGCAGCGGCGCGGCAACATCCTCGTCGACGGCAGGGCGGTCACCGGCTCCAAGGACACCGGCGAGCAGCTGCGCTTCGAGCGCACGTACACCGACGGCCCCCTGTACGCGCCCGTCACGGGCTACGCCTCCCAGACGTACGGCACGACCCTGCTGGAGAACGCCGAGGACAACCTCCTCACCGGTACGAACCCGCTGCTCGCGCCCCTGCCCTTCTGGAACGACGTCACCCGCGGGCGCCAGCCCGGCGGCCGGGTCGCCACGACCGTGCGGGCGTCGATGCAGCGGGCCGCGTTCGACGG
>NZ_WWJY01000151.1 GCF_009865405.1 Streptomyces sp. SID3212
GGCCAGCCCCACCGCCGCGGCCACCGCCCACACCAGTGATCCCGCCGCCGCGCCCACCGCGGTCGCCGCCCCGGCCCGGCGCCCGCCCCGCAGGCAGTTGCGCAGCACCAGCAGCAGATCGGGCCCCGGCACGACGGTCACCACCAGCGCGAACAGCGCGAACCCCAGCAGGGCACCGGTCACGCCAGGTCCAGCAACTGCTCGTAGAAGCCGCCGAATCCGCCCCGCTCGTCCACGAGGTGCAGTTCCAGGATCCAGTGGCAGACCCGCCCCGCGCGGTCCGTACGGCGCAGCGGGTTGTGGTTCTCCGGGGTGATGTACGACTCCGCTCGCGCGCCGTCGTTCGTCTCGTGCGGGAACTCGCCCACGAGGTGCCCCGCGTGCCAGATGCCGACGCTCCACCCCGCCTCGGCGGCCAGGCGCTCGACCTCGGCGTGCAGCTGGGCGCCGGTGATGTCCGGATCGGCCGCGAACGCCGCGCGCCCGTCGTCGAAGATCCTCGGCAGGTCACGCAGGAGCCGGTGCTTGACCGGGTCGTCGCCGAACACGTACGTGCGCCCGAAGTCCGCCTCGTACTCCTCGAAGATCGGACCGAAGTCGGCGAAGGCGATGTCGTCCTCACCGATGACCCGGTCCGGCGGGGTCTCCCGGTACGGGAGCAGGGTGTTGGGCCCGGAGCGGATGATCCGCTTGTGCCAGTGCCTGGTCGTACCGAACATCTCGTTCGCCAGGTCCCTGATGTGGTCGCTCGCCTCCCGCTCCCCGACCCCGGGAGCGACCACGCCCCGCGCCTCCACCTCCTCGAACAGGGCGATCGCCTTCTCCTGCGCCCCCACCAGACCCGCCACCCGCCGGGCCTCCTCCGGCCCCGCCGCGTCGACCGTCATTCCGAACCCCCATCGATCAGCTCACATTCGCACACCAATGATCGCTTTCCGGGTCGCAGATGAGAAGGCCGGCCCTTTGATCGGTGGCGTCGATGACGTGATCGACAAGAGGTCTTGGACGGACGGCTCTTCCGGACGGCACGATTCCGGGGCGTTCTCCGACGTCGCGGGCGACGAGCCGCCGTGGGCCGCGAGGGAGGGCGCTTCCGAGGAGCACTGTGCTGAATTTTCGCGCCCAGAAGGCGTACGTCCCGGTCGACGCCCGCCCGGCGGAGAAGACCGAGGCCCGGGAGAGGACCGAGGCCCGGGAGGAGACCAAGGCCGGGGAGGAGCCCAGGGCCCGGTGGTGGAGAGTCGCCGAGCCACGGCCGTCCGGGCGTACGGCCGCCTCGGCGGCGGTCACCACCTCCGTCGCGCTCGCCGTCCTGGTCGCCCTCGGGACGGCCCTGCACCAGACGGTACTGATACCGCCCCTCGCGGCCACGACGGCGATCGTCACCGCGACCCCCGCCTCACCCCTCGCGCAACCCCGTCATGTCCTCGGCGCGCACCTGCTGGCGAGTCTGGTCAGTTTCACGGTCCTCGCCCTCGGCTGGCACGGCCCCTGGGCCGCCGCCGTGGCCTGCGGGGTGGCCTGTGGTGTGGTGCTCCTGCTCAAGGTGGCCCACCCGCCGGCCATGGCGACCGTGGTCATGATCATGCTCACCGAACCGCGCGCCGATCATTTCGTTCCCCTGCTGGCGGCGGGCGCGTCGCTGCTCGTCCTGGTGCAGCTGGTCTCCTCCCGCGTGCGGCACGAGGTGTATCCGACGTCCTGGTGGTGACCCCGTACGGATCAGCCGCCGCCCCGCCCGGCGTTGAGACGGGCGGCCTGGCGGGTCAGGTGGTCACGTTCCGCCAGGTTGGGGGCCTTCCTGGCCGCCTCGGCGTACAGCCGGGCCGCCGTCACCGGGTCGCCGTCCCGCTCGTGGAGGTACGCGGCCACCGCGTCGCGGCGGGGGAGCGCGGCGTCCAGGTCCGCGAGCGCCGCCAGACCGGCGCG
>NZ_WWJY01000152.1 GCF_009865405.1 Streptomyces sp. SID3212
GGCAGCAACCGCAACCCGGTCGCCAAGGCCGCCGCCGACAAGGTCTCGGGAGCCGTTCCGCTGACGGTCGCGTTCTCCTCGGCCGGCAGCTCCGACCCGGAGGGCAAGGCCCTCACCTACGCCTGGGACTTCGGCGACGGCACCAGCTCCACGGCCGCCAACCCGAGCCACACGTACACCACCAGGGGCACCTTCCGCCCCACCCTCACCGTCAGGGACCCGGAGGGCCTCACCGGCACCGCGAGCCTCGTGGTGACGTCGGGCAACACCGCGCCCACGGTCAACCTCACCAGCCCCGGTGACGGCCAGCTCTTCTCCTTCGGCGACACCGTCCCCTTCCAGGTCTCGGTGAGCGACCCCGAGGACGGCGCCATCGACTGCTCCAAGGTCAAGGTCACCTACCTCCTCGGCCATGACGAGCACCGCCACCAGATCACCCAGGCCACCGGCTGCTCCGGCAACCTCTCCGTACCGGCCGACGGCGAGCACGACAGCGCCGCCAACATCTACGGGGTCTTCGACGCCGAGTACACCGACGCCGCAGGCCTGACCACGCACAGCGCGCGCATCCTCCAGCCCCGCCACCGCCAGGGTGAGCACTTCGGCGCCCAGAACGGCATCCAGGTCGCGGCCCACGGCTCCGCCGAAGGCGGCAGCACCGTCGGCTTCACCGACAACAACGACTGGATCTCCTTCAAGCCGTACGTCCTCGGCAACGCCAACCGCTTCACCGCCCGGGTCTCCTCGGGTGGCGTCGGCGGCACGCTGGAGGTACGGACGGGCTCGGCCACCGGCACCCTGCTGGGCACCGCGACCGTGGCACCGACCGGCGGCTGGGAGAACTTCGTCGACGTCTCGGCGAACCTGACCAACGCGCCCTCCGGCACCACGGAGCTGTTCCTCGTCTTCAAGGGACCGACGGGCCAGGGCAACCTCTTCGACCTCGACGCCTTCACCTTCACCACCGGCACCTCCGGCGGGTCGAGCCAGACCGTCGAGGGCGAGTCGTTCAGCTCCGGACAGGGCGTCCAGGCGGCCGCCCACACCCCGGCGAGCGGCGGGAACACCCTCGGCTACATCGAGAACGGTGACTGGGCGGGGTACGCCTCCGTCCCCACGGCCGGGACCAAGACCTTCAGCGCGAAGGTCTCCTCGGCCGGCGCGGGCGGCACCATCACCATCCGCTCGGGCTCCGCGACCGGCGCCGTCCTCGGCACGGTGGCGGTCGCCAACACCGGCGGCTGGGAGACCTTCGCCAACGTCACCACGACCCTGACCGGTACGGGTTCCTCCGGGGCGCTGTTCCTCACCTTCACCGGTGGCGCCGGGTCCCTGTTCGACATCGACACCCTCACCCTCACCAAGTGAAGCGCGGGAAAGGGCCACTGATGTTCCGTCACCTCCGGCGTTTGCCGACCACCGCGGCCTCCGCGCTGGTCGTCGCCCTCGGTCTCGCCGGGTCGCTCCTGACCCCGGCGGCCACGGCGCAGGCCGCCGACCCCGCCTACAAGGTCCTCGTCTTCTCCAAGACGGCGGGCTTCCGCCACGACTCCATCCCGGCCGGCACCCAGGCCATCAGGGACCTCGGCGCGGCCAACAACTTCACGGTCACGGCCACCGAGGACAGCAACGCCTTCACCACCGCCAACCTGGCCGGCTTCAAGGCGGTGGTGTTCCTCTCCACCACCGGTGACGTCCTCAACGCCACCCAGCAGTCGGCCTTCCAGTCGTACGTCGACGGGGGTGGCGGCTACCTCGGCATCCACGCCGCCGCCGACACTGAGTACGACTGGCCGCAGTACGAGCAGATCGCCGGCGCCTGGTTCAAGAGCCACCCGGCGATCCAGCAGGCCACGCTGAGGACCGAGGACCGGGCCAACGCGGCCACCTCGCACCTCGGCCAGACCTGGTCCCGTACCGACGAGTGGTACAACTACCGCACCAACCCGCGCAACAACGTCAAGGTGCTCCAGAACCTCGACGAAGGCAGCTACAGCGGCGGCGAGATGAGCGGGGACCACCCGATCACCTGGTGCCATCCGCAGGGCAACGGCCGGTCGTTCTACACCGGACTCGGCCACACCCAGGAGTCCTACGCCGACCCCACGTTCCGGACGCTGCTGCTCGGCGGCATCCGGTACGCGGCGGGCTTCGCCAAGGCCGACTGCCGCGCGGAGACCGGCTACACCACGCTCTACAACGGCTCCACCACCGGCTGGTCCCAGGCCGGTCCCGGCAGCTTCACCAACACCGACGCCACCCTCACCTCCACGGGCGGCATGGGCCTGTACTGGTACCAGGCGAAGCAGTACGCCGCGTACTCCCTCAAGCTGGACTGGCGGATGCCCGGGGACGACAACTCCGGTGTGTTCGTGGGCTTCCCCAGCTCCACCGATCCCAACTCGGCGGTCAACCAGGGGTACGAGATCCAGATCGACGCCACCGACACGGCGGACCGCACGACCGGTTCGGTGTACGGCTTCAAGTCGGCGGACATCGCGGCCAGGGACGCCGCGCTGAACCCGCCCGGCGCCTGGAACACGTACGAGATCCGGGTGGAGGGGGAGCGGCTCCAGGTCTTCCTCAACGGCGCGAAGATCAACGACTTCACCAACACGGACCCCGTCCGCTCCCTCCAGCAGGGATACATCGGGATCCAGAACCACGGCACCGGTGACGACGTGTCCTTCCGCAACGTCCGGATCAAGGAGCTGGGCGGTACGACCCCGCCCACGTCGTCCACGTACGAGGGCGAGTCGTTCACCTCGCAGCAGGGCGTCCAGGCGGCCGACCACGCTCCGGCGAGCGGCGGCAGGACCCTCGGCTACATCGAGAACGGCGACTGGGCGGGCTACTCCCAGGCGTCCCTCACGGGTGCGAAGACCTTCACCGCGAAGGTCTCCTCGGCCGGCGCCGGCGGCACCGTCCAGGTGCGCTCCGGCTCGGCCACCGGACCGGTGATCGGCTCGGTCGCCGTTCCCAACACCGGTGGCTGGGAGACCTTCAGGACCGTCACCACCACGCTGACCGGCACACCGACCGGACCGGTGTTCCTCACCTTCACCGGCGGCGCGGGTTCCCTGTTCGACATCGACACCTTCACGATCGGGAGGTAACAGGCCGCACCGGCGCGGCTCCACGAACCGGCAGGGCGGGTCCCGGACACACCGGGGCCCGCCTCGCCGTGTTCCCCGGGCCGGCGGTCCGCCCGCGACGGCGACGCGGCCGACGGTACGGGCGTGGGTGACCGGGCACCCGTAAGCCCCCGGCTATGCGGCAGCCACCGGACCGTGGGCAGACCGTCGCCTTCCGGCCACCGCCTGCTGCGAGCCTCCACAGATGCTCGCCCTGAACGCGGAAGTGAACCCGCGCCGATGCCGGATGCTGGGGCTCGCCGGGTCCCTCGCGCTCATGACCGGCGGGCTGACCGCGGGCGCGCTCCCCGTACGCGACGCGCTGCTGCCCACCTCCGGACGCGCCGCGCTCGGCGTCGTCTGCGCGTACTTCGGCCTCGTCCTGCTGATAGCCGCCTGGTGGTGGCTCGGCAGGTCCGTCCGGGGACCCCGCCCGCCCACCCCGCGCGCCCTGCTCGTGACGCTGGGCGTGTGGGCCGCCCCCCTCGTTCTCGGACCGCCCCTCTTCAGCCGCGACGTCTACAGCTATCTGGCGCAGGGCGCCATGGTCGACGCGCGGATGGACGTGTACGTCCACGGGCCCGCGCACCTCGGCGGGCCGCTCGCGACCGAGGTGGCGCCCGTCTGGCAGCACACCCCCGCGCCCTACGGCCCGGTGTTCCTCCTCGTCGCCGAGAAGACCTCGTTCCTGACCCGTCTCGACATGCCCGCGGGCATCCTCGGCATGCGGCTCGTGGCGCTGCTCGGCGTCGGACTGATGATCGCGTTCCTGCCGTCGCTCGCCCGCCGCTGCGGCGTCGAGCCCTCGGCGGCGCTGTGGCTCGGCGCGCTCAACCCGCTGGTCCTGCTGCACCTGGTCGCGGGCGCCCACAACGACGCCCTCATGCTGGGGCTGCTCGGCGCCGGACTGGTCGCCGCCC
>NZ_WWJY01000153.1 GCF_009865405.1 Streptomyces sp. SID3212
CCAGCCCGTCCGGCGTTTGAGGACATCCTTGACCCGCACCCGCCGACCGGGCCGGGGGCAATTCCAGCCTGTCCGGCGTTTGAGGACGTCTTTGACCCGCACTCGGCGACGGGCAGAGGCCAAAATCAAGCCCGTCCGGCGCTTGAGGACATCAGTAAGCGGCACCGCCCACCGGCGGAGACTGGCCCACCCCGAGGCGGGGGGTCGTCCAGTTCACCGGCGGCGTGAGGGGGGTGGGGTCGGAGGAGGTGCGTGTGGCCGGACGTAAAGCGTGTTTTGTGGCGCATGACTACCCTGAATGTTCGGGGGACCCGAACGCGCCGTAAAACATGCAGTCCGGACATACGTACCTCCGGAGGCCCCGCCCCCCGTCACCACGACAAACCCAGCCCGTCCGGCGATTGAGGACATCAGTAAGCGCAACCAAACGCACCGGGCCGAGGCCACAAACAGGCGCAAGGCCACCGCCTAAAGGCGGCTCATCGTCGCCGCCGCAAGCAGCACCTCCCTGATCGCCTCCCGGTCACCGTCCTGCCCCGCCGCCGCCTCCTCCGGCGACACGTGCCCCGCCACGAGCTGGCAGAACTCCACGCCGTCCAGGGCGATCTGGGCCACCGCCAGCTCGCGGGAGCCCACCGCCGCGGGGGAGTCGAGCGGGATGTACCAGTCCCCGCCGCCCGGTCCCTCGACCTCCAGATGCAGCGACCGGCCGGGCGCGCCCGGCATCACCAACCCCCGGGCGGGGGACGCGAGACCGCCCCGGCGCCGCGCCGCGAGGGTCGCGGGCAGCAGCCGGGCCGCCAAGTCGACCATCCGGTGCAGATGAGGTCCCGAGGGCGGGTCGTACGGATAGTCCACCGCCTCCGCGATGTCCCCGCCGTGCACCCAGCACTCGAACGCGCGGTCGAGCAGCGCGTCCCGCAGGGGCAGCGCGAAGTCCCCGTACGACACGGACAGTTCGGCGGCCCCGCGCCCGGCGAAGGACACCGTGCGGATGAGGGTGTGGCTCTGCTCCCGCCAGGGACCCCGGACCGTACGGGCGGTCGGGAACGCCGAGTCGCGCCAGAAGCGCGCCGTACGGTCCGCCGGCGCCACAGGCACGGGCGCGCCGAGCGATTCGCCGAGCGGGGCCGCGAGCGGGTCGTCCAGCCCGAGCGCGGCGGACACCAGGCCGTCCACGGCCATGAGGTGGCCGATGACCCCGGCGACGGTGGTCCTCCGCGACGCGGTCCCCTCGTCCTGGAACCACTTGAGCGTCACCGGCGCCCGCCACTCGTCGTCGCCGAAGTCCCGCAGCAGCGCGTCGAGCCGTGCGGTCTCGGCGTCGTACGAGGCGGCCCAGCCGGGCACGGGGATCCGGGCGGGGCGGCGGCCGAGACAGTTCTCCAGCACCCGGGAGCGGAGCATCGGGTCGAGGTCCAGGCTGCGGTCGTCCTGGAGCAGCCCGACGGCGTCCCTCAGCCGCAGGGCCTCGTCGGCACAGGGGGCGCACTCGGTGAGGTGCGCCTCGACCAGGTCGGTCTCCTCGGCCGAGCACGCGGACAGGGCCCAGGCGCCGAGGAGCGACTTGAGCACCTTGTGCGACAGGCCCTTGTGCCGCCGCTTGCCGCCCCCGTCGGGCGGAGGCGCGCCGACAACCTCCGACGGGCTCGCGGGCAGGGCGAGGAAGGCCGATGGATCGGGTAGATCGGGTAGATCGAGTAGGTCGGGTGGATCCGGTAGATCTGGCAGATCTGACAGGTCTGGTGGATCGGGTGGCGCGGGCTCGGTGGGTGTGACGGGATCGGCGGGCGCGGCGGGATCGACGGGCCTGACCGGTTCCGCCGGGTCGGCAGGCCGGGGCGGCGGAACCGGCTCCAGATCGTCGGGGGCCGCGCGCGGCCCCGGCA
>NZ_WWJY01000154.1 GCF_009865405.1 Streptomyces sp. SID3212
CGACCAGCCGGGGGGCGGGCAGCACGACCGACGGGCCGTCCGAGGTCATGGCCCAGTCGAGGACGGCGAGTCCGTCGTCCGTGGACAGCAGCCCGATTCCGGCGCCCTGGGAGGAATCGCGGGCGGCCTTCCCGGCGGAGCCGTCCGCCCAGACCGGCCACTGCACGGCCCGGACCCGGACCCGGCCGAGGCGCGTCAGGTGACCCGCCACGAAGTCCGCTCCGGTGTTGGCCGCCGCGTAGTCGCTGATCCCGGCCGCCAGTTGTGGCAGGGCCGAGGAGACCGACGAGAAGAGCACGAAGAAGTCCGGACGGTCCGAGCCGCACAGTTCGGCGAGGGTCTCCAGCCCGGCCGTCTTCGGCTCGAACACCTCCCGTATGTCGTCGGACCGCTTGTGGACGAAGGCCGCCGGGCCCCGTGAACCGAGTCCCGCGCAGTGCACCACGCCGCCGACCGGCCCCAGGACGGTACGGACCTCCGTGAGGAACGCCGACAGCCGGGCGCGGCCGGAGAGCGCGCCTGTGAAGACCCTCACCTGCACGCCCGCTCCTTCCAGGTCGCGGACCGTGGCCACCGCCTCGGCGGTCTCGGCGGACAGTCCGGGGGCGTCCCACCGTTCGCGTACGGGCAGTTCGCGCAGGCAGGTCAGGGCGATCCGCCGGGCGCCTCGGGCCACGAGGTGGCGGGCAACCCGGGAGCCGAGGCCGCGTGTGCCGCCGGTCACCAGGTACGCGCGCTCCGGGTCGGCCAGAAACGGATCCGTGGCCGCCGCCTCTGCCACCTCGGTCCACCGGGGGAGCAACCGCCGCCCGTCGCGGTGGCACACCTCGGCCGACGGCCCGGCGGCCCGCCACTCGGCGGCGATCGCCTCGGGGAGAGCCAGATCGGTGTCCAGGTGGGTGGCCCGTACCCTCGGGTACTCCACCCCGAGCATCCGGACGAATCCCGCGACGCGGGAGCCGGCGAGCGACGGCCTGGTGCCCGGCAGGTCCTGGAGTCCCTGGGTCACCTGGAGCACGCGCAGTTCGCCCCGGTGACGGCGGATCAGCTCCTGAAGGATCACGACCCTGGCCGTCCACGGGCCGGGACCGCCGTCCGGCCGGGCCACGTCGGTGAGGTCCAGCAGCCCGCTGAGGCCGGGCAGCCCGTCGAGGATGCGGCGTGCGGAGGCCTCGTCGTGGAAGGCCGGTTCGCCGCGACCGGTGCCTGGGCCCTCGCCGTCGCCTTGGCCCTCGCCCTCACCCTCGCGGAGCAGCACGCAGTCGGTCTGTGGCGCGAGCAGCGCCATGGTTCGCCGCGCGAGGGCCTCACTGCCCGGCCCGGCGAGTACGGCCACCGTCCCGCGAGGCACCGCTCCGGCGTCGACCGCCGGTGGGGCCACCTCCCAACGACGCTCACGCAGCGGCACGCCGAGCGCGCTGCGAAGTGCCTGCGGCGGCTC
>NZ_WWJY01000155.1 GCF_009865405.1 Streptomyces sp. SID3212
CGCTCCACGGCCCGCCGCAGCAGGTCGAGTTCGACCGGCAGCCCGGGAAGCGGGCGGCCGAGTGGCACGGCGTCGCCGCCCACCAAAGCGGGCGCACCCGCTCCACCCGGCGGACCGCCGGTAGCGGGCGCAGCCGCAGTGACAGGCGCACCCTCAGCAACCGCCCCACGCCCGGCGCCTTGCCCACTCCCGGCAACCGGCACGGTCACCGCCACCGTCGCCGACCCCGTCGGCGCGAGGTGCGAACGGTTCAGCAGGCGCAGGCCCAGGTCCGTGCGTACGGTTCTGTCGTCGTGCCCCCGCCAGGCCGCCGCCAGGACGTGTATCCGGTCGGGGCGGTCGGGTACCGCACGGGCGATCAACCGGAGCGTGAGTCCCGGCCGGGAGGCCAGTAGTCGGAGGTTGTCGGCGTACGGGAGATCGGGGCGTTCGTCCGGCGCCGCCAGGCGGAGTGTCGGGCCGCCCGACACGACGAAGCCCACGTCCGTGACCGTACCGTCCAGGAACAGCAGATCACCGCCCGCCGCCCGGGCGTCGGCCGGTTCGGCCGACCAGCTGAGGGCCGCGGCCAGTTGGGCGGCGGGCGACCGTTCCCACAGCGCGGCCAGGGGCGCTTCGTGCCACCCCGCGCCCGTCACCCGGACGGAACGCACCTGCCCACCGCCGCCGATCCGGCCGTCCGGTGACACCGTCGGCGAGGTGAGGACGACCCCACCGCCGTCCCCCAGGTCCCGCAGCCCCAGCGCGCAGCCACCCGGCACCGGTGACCCCGAGGCCTGGAGCGCCCGCTCCGGACCACCCGGCGCCACGTCGGAGAGCGTCCGCAGCGTCCCGTCTGGGGCCAGGGTGTAGACCGTGGCGCCCGCGTAGCCGGACGCCGTCACCACCGCTTCGGTGAAGAGGCCGTGCAGCCGCAACGGCCCCTCGGGCTGATAACTCCGGCGCGCGGGAGCGAGGGCCGCCGCCGGCCTGCGTACCAGATCCAGCAACTCCGCCAGATCGGCGGAGAGATCGGACAGCCGGAACGCCGGGTCGTCCGAGCGTGCCTCACCCAGCCGCCGCGCGATCCGCACGGCGGTGGCGGCGGGACGATGCAAGCCCACCAGCCGCGCGGAATGCGCAGCGTGGAGCAACTCGGCCCGGTGCACCGCACCCGACCCGGTGACACCGGCGACCAGCACGGCCGTCGCGGCCTCCCGCAGCGCGTCGAGAGCCTTGGACTGTACGGGGGTGAGCGCCACGGGGGCGGCTTCGGGGGCGGGGCCGTTGCCGGGCGCGCCCGATACCGCGTCCCCCTGACCCGCACCCGTGGCCGCAACCTCCGTGTCCGGACCCGGACCCGGCCCCAGTCGCGTCCCGGGCTCCCCCACCGCCTCGCCCGCGGCCTCC
>NZ_WWJY01000156.1 GCF_009865405.1 Streptomyces sp. SID3212
CCCCCCGTCACCACGACAAACCCAGCCCGTCCGGCGATTGAGGACATCAGTAAGCGCAACCAAACGCACCGGGCAGAGGCCAGGACCTACACCTCCTGCTCCTCCAGATCGTCCAGGTCCGCATCCAGATCGTCCTCGTCGAAGACCGCGCTCACATCGAACCGGCACACCACCTGCTGCGGATCCGCGTGGTCGAACGGCGCGCTCAGCCACTCCCCCGGCTCCGGGAGCTCCTCCGCCGCCGCCACCCACAACGTGGAATCGCCCTCCTCAAGGCCGAATTCCTTGTGCCGGGACGCGATCTCGTCCGGTTCGTACTCCCCGAAGAGCACCCCGAGCGCCGCGTGCACACTGCTGCCCACCACCGCCCCGGTCCCGTCGTCCCCCTCCACGTCGGCGATGCGCTGTGCCTGCGCGAGCAGACGCTGTGGCTCCGCCACCGCGTAGTCGCGCCGGATCAGCACACTGAGGGCGTTCGGCTCCTCGGGTCCCGCGTATGGCGGAAGGGAGTCGTCCGGATCTGGGATCTCAAAGGGGGTGACCTCGTCGTACCGGTGGTAGAGCCGCTCGTCGTACACCTCGGCGGCGACGGCGAGGGCGTTGAAGGCCTCGGACACCGCCGGGTCGTCCTCCCCCGTGCGGTGTTCGACCGCCGCGAGGTGGCGGTCCAGGGCTACCTTGACCGCCTCGGCGGCGGCACGTACCTCGGCAGCGGTGGGCTGCGCAGCATCAGACATAGAGCAGACGCTATCCGTACGAGGGCTCTGGCCGCACAATAGATGCGATGCCGGAATACGAATTTGTCGACGTGTACGTGCCGCGCGGGGTCTCCCGCAAGGAAGCGACCCGTCTGCTGACCGACCACGCCGAGTACGGACACTGGGAATTGGACCGTCTGAGCCTGCATCGGGACGGCAGCCGCAGAGTGCGGCTGCGCCGGCGCATCATCCGACAGGTCCGCGCCACCTGGTGACGACGACGGAGCGGGCCCCGCTGCTGCGAGGCCCGCCCCAGGCATGTCCGTACACGTCGTCGTATGTGTCTTCGCGCGCGCCCTCGTTTGTCCGTGTTCGCGTCGTTACGCGACGGTACGGGACAGGGACCGGGACCGGGCGCGGCGGTAGAGCACGCCGCCCGCGAGCAGCAGTCCCGCACCCACCGGAATCGCCGTTGCAAGCCCGCCGGCACCCGTGTGGGCCAGTTCGTCGGTGAGGGCGGGCGGTGCGGCGATCTGCGGCTCCGGCGCGTTCGGGACGGACGGGGTGTGCGCGGCGGGCGGAACCGTGGGGGCGACC
>NZ_WWJY01000157.1 GCF_009865405.1 Streptomyces sp. SID3212
CCGACTCCTCCGCCGCGCAAGGTGGCGACGCCTCGCGCGGCGGGGCCGCGGCCGGACCCGCGCCGAAGGACGGCAGCGGGAAGAAGGCCGGGGACGCCGACGAGTGGGACGGGAAGACCGAGGTCCTCGGGGACGGTTCCACCTCCTACACCGGCCCGCAACCGGGCCAGTTGAAGCCCGAGCGCCTCGAACCCGGTGAGAAGCCGCCCCAGTTCGTGGTGTTCTCCTGGGACGGCGCGCTCCAGGGCGACGACAAGCTGTTCTCCCGCTTCCGGCAGGTCGCGAAGGAGAGCGACGCCCACATGACGCTCTTCCTCACCGGCATCTACCTGCTGCCGGAGTCCAAGAGGCAGCTCTACAAGCCGCCGCGGCACGCGACGGGCGCGTCCGCCATCTCGTACCCGACCCCCCAGCACATCCGCGACACCCTGGACCAGCTCGGGAAGGCGTGGACCGAGGGCAACGAGATCGGCTCGCACTTCAACGGGCACTTCTGCGGCAAGAAGGGCGGCGGCGACTGGTCGAGCGCCGAGTGGAAGAGCGAGATCGACCAGGCGGTGTCCTTCGTCAAGAACTGGCGGACGAACACCGGCTTCACCGATCTGCCGCCCCTGCCCTTCGACCCGGACCGGGAGATCACGGGCGGGCGCGCGCCGTGCCTGGAGGGGCAGAAGACCCTGCTGCCCGCCGCGAAGGCCGCCGGCTGGCGCTACGACGCCAGTTCGGCCGGGGACTTCCAGATCTGGCCCGCCAAGAAGAACGGGGTCTGGGACTTCCCGCTCCAGCTCCTGCCGTACCCCGAAGGCGACTTCCAGGTGCTGTCCATGGACTTCAACCTGCTCTACAACCAGTCGGACGGCAGCACCGACGGCGATCCGGCACGGTGGGCCGCCTGGCGCCAACAGGCCCAGGACGCCTACATGAACGGCTTCGAGCGGGTCTACAACGGCAGCCGGGCCCCGCTGTTCATCGGCAACCACTTCGAGGAGTGGAACGGCGGCATCTACATGGACGCCGTGGAGAACGTCATGCGTGACGTGTGCCCGCGTGAGGGGGTGCGGTGTGTGTCCTTCCGTGAGCTGGCGGACTGGATGGACGCCCAGGACCCCGCCGTCCTGGCCCAGTTGAGGAATCTGGACCCGGCGCAGGCGCCGCTGTGGAAGTCGATCGTTCGCTGAGGTGGGTGAGGCTGAGGTGGGTGAGGCTGAGGTGGGTGAGGCTGAGGTGGGTGAGAAGGGGCGCCGCGAACGGACAGCGCCCCCGTGTCACTCGCCGACCGGCCTGGGCTCGGGCCGCCCGCCGCGCGGGGCGGGCCGCCGGCCGGCCGGCTGCTGCGGCGCGGGGCGCTCCACCCGTTTCGGCACGTCCCGCGTCTGCGGTGAGGTGGGCGAGACCGTGAGAGGCGTGCCGTAGTGGCTGATCTCCAGGGCCTCGCCGTCCGACTCCGGCATCGAGTACACCGCCTTCGACCCGGTGATCTCCACCCGCAGGTGGCGTTTCTGGATCTGTACGTTGAAGGCGAGGCGGCTGAGCTGTTCCGGCAGCCGGGGGGCGAAGGCGAGGGTGTCGCCGTGGTGGCGCATCCCGCCGAAGCCGGAGACGAGCGCGATCCAGGTGCCGGCCAGGGACGCGATGTGCAGGCCGTCCCGGGTGTTGTGTTCCAGGTCGGAGAGGTCCATCAGCGCGGCCTCCCCCAAGTAGTCGTACGCCAGCTGCACATGGCCCGTCTCGGCGGCCATGACGGCCTGGGTGCAGGCGGACAGCGACGAGTCCCGTACGGTGATCGCCTCGGAGTAGGCGAAGTTACGGGCCT
>NZ_WWJY01000158.1 GCF_009865405.1 Streptomyces sp. SID3212
GCTCGAGACCCGGCCGGAGCCGAAACCCCGGCCGGAGCCGAAACCCCGGCCGGAGCCGAAACCCCGAGCGGCCCGGGTCGCCGCCCCCGCGGTCGTTGCCCTCCCGGCTCCCGCCCCGGCTCGCGTTCCCGCCCCGGCACCGGCCGGCGCCGCGGCTTCCGCGCAGCCCCCGGCCGGAGTGGTGGAGGAACTGGGAGCCATCATCGCCGAAGGCGTCGGCATGCCCGCCGGCAGTCTCGATCCCGAGCGGGACTTCGCCTCGTACGGCATCGACTCCATCGCCGCGCTGCGCATCATGCAGCGTGTTCAGGCCCGCTTCGGCGAGGACGTTCCGATGGCCGCCATCTTCGAGCACTCCACGGTCCGCGATCTGGCGGCCCACCTGGCGGCGGACGGACATACGGCGGGGGAGGTGCCCGTACGGGACGAGCCGAGCACAGCACCCGGCCCCAGCACCCCGGTCCGGGTCCCGGGCCCCGTCGAGGTCCCGGCGCCGCCCGAAGCCAAGGTCTTCGAGCTCGCCCCGCCCGCCGACCCCGACAGCCCACCCGTTTTCGCTCTGTACGGCGACACCGGTGAACTGAGCTGGCTGGTCAACCTCCTGGACGGCCTGACAGGAGCGGGAGCGGTCCTGGGCGTCCAGGCCCCGGGCTTCGGAACACACCCGCCCGCTGCCACCGCCACGATCGCCGAACTCGGCCGGGACTGTGCCGAAGCGGTCCTGCGCGAACGGCCGACCGGACCCTTCCGGCTGGCCGGATACTCGACCGGGGCGCTGGTGGCCGTCGAGGCGGCCCGCGCTCTCGCCGAACAGGGGCACGAGGTCGAACGCCTGACCCTCGTCGCTCCCACCGTGCCCGGACGGCCCGCGGGCGGCGACGAGGCCGACCAGGTCCGGGCCGCCGCGATCGACCTCGGCGAGGCATGGGGCGCCCGCGAGCGGCTGGACGGCGGGTTGCTGCCCGCCG
>NZ_WWJY01000159.1 GCF_009865405.1 Streptomyces sp. SID3212
CCTCGGCCGGGGGCGCCGAGGCGGGCCCGGCCGGCACGCTCTGCCGCAGGACCTGCTGCTGGGCGGCCCGCAGCTCGGGGCCGGGGTCCAGTCCCAGCTCGTCGGCGAGCCGGGACCGTACCGCCTGGTAGACGCCGAGGGCCTCGGCCTGGTGGCCGGTCGCCGCGAGGACGACGATCAGCCGGGCCTGGAGCACCTCGTCCAGCTGGTGGTGGGCGGCGGCGTGCCGGAGCGTGATCAGCACCCGTCCGGTGAGGCTCGGACCGGTCTCCAGCGCCCTCTCCGCCGCTTCCTTCACGACGGTGAGGTGCTCACGGTCGACGGCGGCGAAGACGGGGTGCGCCTGGATCTGCGGGGGAATCCCGGTGGCCGTCGGGCCGCGCCAGAGGCCGAGGGCCTCGATGAGCAGCTCGGTGGCGCCGGCCGGGTCCCCGGCCTCGGACGCCTGCCTGGCCTCGTCGCGCAGGGCGCGGAAACGCAGCAGGTCCACCGCGTCGGGGTCGACGTCCAGGCGGTATCCGCCGGAGCCGCGCACCAGCCGCCGGGAGGCCGCGCGGGTCGGCAGGTCGGGCTCCAGGAGGCGGCGCAGCGCGCCCACGTGCCGGTGCACCACGTTCACCGCGCTGTCCGGGGGGTCCTGCCCCCACAGCACGTCGAGGATCTCGTGGACGGGTACCGGCTGCCCCGCCTGCGTCAGCAGCAGCGCCAGCAGGGCCCGCTGCTTGGGAGGGCCCAGTTCCAGCTCCGTTCCGTGACGCCAGGCTCTGACCGGCCCCAAAACTGAGAAACGCACAGTCGGCGAGTCTAGGCGGTCACTTCGCCCGGTGACGGGTCGGCGCACCCGTGGAAGGGCAACAGATGTGTTTCCGGGGGGAGTTGACCAGGAGATAGATGTACGCAACAGCTATTAACCGGATCCGCGTGACTGTACGGAGGCGACAAGAGACCCCGACCGGACGGGGGACGCCGATCGGGGCCGAATGAAGGAAGGACGCGGACGGCGGTCGCCTCGCGGCGATGGGCTCCATGGGGCTTCAGCCGAACGATCTTCCCCATGGGCGATTCTCAAATGGGGCCCGGGGACACTGTTCCATCCGCATCCTCAGTGTGTTCAACGGCGGCCCCCCGGAGAATGTTCCCCGCCGTCCCGGGCCGTGATCAGGACGGGAACTCGTCCTCGGGCACCTCGCTGGTCGTCGCGTTGCCACCGATCGACTTCTCCAGGGAGAAGGTCAGGATCGTGTACTGCGTGCCGCCGGAGACCTGGCGGGTGTTGAAATCCGCCTTGTCGTCGAACTTCTGGAACGAGCAGTCACGGGTGAAGGACCTCTTCGACCCGCTCCAGTCCGTGCCCGACGTGAAGTACACGGTGTACGCGCCGTCGGCGACGCGGCGGACGGTCGCGTCCTGGCCCTTGCGTATGTATACGGTGAAGTTGGTCCGCTGCCCCTTGGTCAGGGTGACCACCGCGTCGGACGAGGTGCCGTTCTTGATGACGAGCCGGCCCAGGCCCCCCTGCCGCCGGTCCTTCACGAGGGAGTTGTTGCCGAGGCGCCGGTGCTTGGCCTTCTCCGTACGGGGCAGCTTGAGGTCCACGGCGTAACCGAGCGCGGTCAGCGCGGCGTCGGCCTCCCGCACGGACGCCGGCGCGTCGTCCGAGCGCAGGGTGATCCGCGGCGAGGTGGCGCAGCGCCCGCCGCCCGACCGCGCGTCGACGAGGCTGGT
>NZ_WWJY01000160.1 GCF_009865405.1 Streptomyces sp. SID3212
GCCGTCCCGACCGTGTACGAGCGGATCGCCGGCACCGTCCCTGGCCCCCACCCGGCCGGCATCCGCGCGCACGACGGCGGCCCGTACAGCGGGAGGGCGGGGCCGGACGCGGCGGCCTGGAGGAGACGAGAGCCGTCGTTGCCGCGCTGCCCCGGATCGTCCGCGACGCCGTACGGGAGAACAGCCGACGGCGACGGCAACTGGTGGGTGGCGGCCGGCGCGGCGACACCCCGCCCGCCGACAGCGAGCCGGGACCGGCCATGGTGCCGAGCGTCCGAGCACCAGGCGCACGGCAGCAGGAGGGGATGGGAGCCGCGCCACTGCGGGCCCCGCCCGCCGGTCCGCCGTCACGGAGATCACCGTCACCGCGCGAGATTCCCGTGACGCGTGTGACGCATAAGGATCACCGACGGGGGGACTGTTCCAGGGCCAACCTCATCCGGACGCCCGGCCGGGAGGGCGAGAAGCTCCCGGCCTGTGTCCCGAACGCGAAAGGTTCTCCCGTGACCAGAACCGCGCTCAGACTTCTGTTACCCGCCCTGCTCTTCCTGGCCTCCCTGGTCGTCCCGTCGTCCGCCGTCGCGGCCGACGGCACTCGCGCCGCCGCGGGACCGACCGCCGGTGTCATGTGTCTCAGCAGCGACTATCCGCGCACCCGCATTGTCAATGTCGAAGGCTGCAACCCCTCGGACTCGCGCCAGCGCTGGACCGTGAGCGGCACGCTGATCTCCCAGTCCGCCCACCCGGGTATGTGCCTGCGCAGCGACTATCCGCGCACCCGCATCGTCAACGTCGAAGGCTGCAACGCCTCCAACGGCAGCATGCTCTGGAACGTCGGCGGCGGGCTGATCTCCCAGGCCGCCCACCCCGGTATGTGCCTGCGCAGCGACTACCCGCGCACCCGCATCGTCAACGTCGAAGGCTGCAAC
>NZ_WWJY01000018.1 GCF_009865405.1 Streptomyces sp. SID3212
ATCGCACGCACCAGACACCGCGAGCCCCGCCCTCCGGGCCGACGACCCCACTTCGCGGACACGCCCTAGGGCACGTCACCCGCCGGGCCGGGGAGCTGTCGCTTCATCAGCCGGACCGGGTAGGGACGTCCCGGTCGCCGGGCCGGGCTTCGACGCCTCACCTGCCGGTGCGGCCGGGGCGCCGGGTTGCCGGACTCCGTCCCGCCCCTCACCCGCCGGGCCGGCGGTCACCCGCCTTTGCCAGCGCGGCGAACAGCGGTGTCGCGTCGGTTCCGGTCGGGAGGCCGCTCACCTGGCCGTCGCCCACCTCCACCACCCGCCACACGCCGTCCTCCCGGAGGGCCAGGTCCGTCGTGACGAAGCGTGAGCCCAGTTCCCGTACCGCCGTACCCACCGCGTCGGTCTCCGGTGTGGGGCGTCGGTCCGGGGTGTCCGGGTGGGCCGTCGTGAGGACCGGTGTGCCGTCCACCCACCACACGCGTGCCTCGCCGCCCGCCACGAACGGCTCGTACGCGCGCAGCACCAGGCCCCCCGCGAGCGTGTCGTCCTGGAGGGCGAAGAAGCGCTCCACCACGGCCGACAGCCGTGCCGTGTCGGTCAGTTCGGGGACGAAGCACGCCTCGTCCCACTCGTGCTTCCGCGATTTGACGTAGTCCTTGACCACGCCGGGGCCGGGGCCCAACGGAGCGGCCAGCGTGGCCAGTTCGTCCGGGGGCGGTGGGGCGCCGGGCGCCCGGGGCAGCCACCGGCTGGGGGGAGTCAGCGCGGCGAACTCCTCGTACCAGCCCGGGAGTTCGTGGCCGCGGCGGAAATCCGCGGCGCCCGTCAGCACCACGCATCCCCGCTCGGCCAGCGCCCGCTCCAGCGTCGCGTACACCGCCGGCGGCATCATCCAGCCCCGGTACCAGTACGGCCCCGAGCCCCGCTCCACCCGGGCCAGGGCGCGGGTCAGGTCACCCGCGAGCAGCGCGTCATGGTCGAGCAGGGCCCGCGTCATGCCGTACGCCCCCGCCTGCGCGGCCTCCTCGGCGAACACCGGATCAACCCGGCCCGCCCGCAGCGGGTCCGCGCAGTGGAGCAGCGAGGTGGTCATCACGTCCTCCAGGCGCGCGAGTGAGCGGTGCGCCCCGGTACGGGGGGCGGCGGCGGGGCTCCCGTCCACGGGGCGCCCCGCCGCCGTGGCCGTCAGAGCTTCGACAGCTCGTCCACCAGGTCGTCCAGGCCGAGCGGGCCCTGCGACAGGGCCGCCATGTGCCACGCCTTCGCGTCGAAGGCGTCGCCGTGCCGCTTGCGCGCGTTCTCCCGGCCCAGCAGCCAGGCGCGCTCGCCGAGCTTGTAGCCGATCGCCTGGCCCGGCATCGACAGGTAGCGGGTCAGCTCGCTCTCCACGAAGTCGGCGGGACGGCCGCTGTGGTTGCCGAAGAACTCCTGCGCCAGCTCCGGCGTCCAGCGTTCACCCGGGTGGAACGGCGACTCCGCCGGGATCTCCAGCTCCAGGTGCATGCCGATGTCCACGATCACCCGGCAGGCCCGCATCATCTGCGCGTCCAGGTAGCCGATCCGGCGCTCCGCGTCCGGCAGGAAACCCAGTTCGTCCATGAGACGTTCCGCGTACAGCGCCCACCCCTCGGCGTTGGCGCTGACCATGCCGACCGACGCCTGGTACCGGGAGAGCCGGTCCGCCACGTGGGTCGCCTGCGCGATCTGGAGGTGGTGGCCCGGCACCCCCTCGTGATACCAGGTCGAGACCAGGTCGTAGACCGGGAAGCGCGTCTCGCCCATCGTGGGCAGCCACGTGATGCCCGGCCGCGAGAAGTCCTCCGAGGGGCCCGTGTAGTACGGTGCTGCCGCGCCGCCCGGCGGGGCGATCCGGGACTCCACCTTCCGTACCCGGTCGGCGAGTTCGAAGTGGGTGCCGTCCAGCGCCGCGATCGCCTCGTCCATCAGGCCCTGGAGCCAGTTCCGTACCTCCTCGACCCCTTCGATGTGCGTGCCGTGCTCGTCGAGGTGGGCGAGCGCCTCCCAGGGGCTCGCCCCGGGAAGGATCTTCCCGGCCTCGGTCCGCATCTCGGCGAGCAGCCGGTGGTACTCGGACCAGCCGTACGCGTACGCCTCGTCGAGATCGAGGTCCGTCCCGTTGAAGTAGCGCGACCAGCGGGCGTACCGCTCCCGGCCCACGGTGTCGGGCGTGCCCGCCACGGCGGGGGCGTACACCTCGGTCATCCAGTCCCGGAGCCCGGCCACCGCGTCGGTCGCCAGGGCGGCTGCCTCGTCCAGTTCCTTGCGGAGGGTCTCCGGGCCCGAGGAGGCGAACTCGTCGAACCAGCCGCGCCCGTCGCCCGCCCACTCCGTCAGCTGGGCGACGAAGGTCGCGGTGGGCCGCGGGCCGGCCGGCAGACCGCGCTCCAGGCCGAGGGCCAGCGAGGCGCGGTAGCCCTCCAGCGCGTCGGGC
>NZ_WWJY01000161.1 GCF_009865405.1 Streptomyces sp. SID3212
CGGCGGGGAGACGATCCGGCCGTCCCCGCCCAGCCGCAGCGCGAGACGCCTCAGCGACGCGGGCGCGGGGGTCCGCAGGGTGATGCGCAGCCCGCCGTCGGGCAACTCCTCCGCGCTGTCGTGGGGGTAGTACTCCGCCACCCACCGCCCGCCGGGCCCGACCTCGACGACCACCTCGGGATCGTCCGCCGACGGCTGCACCAGCCCCGCCGACAGATCACGCAGTTCCAGCTCCGGGGGCGCCGCCGGGGCGTCCAGCAGCTTGATCTCCGCGACCCGGTCGAGGCGGAACGTACGCCGGGCCTCGGAAAGCCGGCACCACGCCTCCATGTACGTGTGCCCGACCGCGAACAGCCGGATCGGATCGACCTCACGCTCCGTCAACTCGTCGCGCGCCGGGGAGTAGTAGCGCAGCCACAGCCGCCGCCGCTCGGAGATGGCCCGGTCGACCTCGGCGAACACGCCGCCCTCCGACTCGAACGTGACCGACAGCCGGGAACTGGCCCCCGCCACCTCCCCCGCCGCCGTCTCCAGCTTGGCGGTGGCCCGCAGCAGCGCCTGCCGGTCGCCCTCCCGCAGCCCCGGGAGCGTGGCGACCGCACGGGCCGCGACCAGCAGCGCCGTCGCCTCGTCCGCCGCGAGGCGCAGCGGCTCCGCCACGTCGTCCGGGTTGTGCCACCAGATCCGGTCGCCGTCGGTGTCGATGTCCAGCAGGTCGCCGCCGCGGAAGCTCGTCCCGCACATGGGCAGCACGTCGAGGTCGGAGATCAGCTCGTCCTCGGTGATGCCGAAGGCGCGGGCGACATCGCTGACGTGCGCGCCGGGACGCTCCCGCAGGTAGGTCACCAGCGAGAGCATCCGCCGGGTCTGGTCGATGGCGTTGGCTGCCATGGTGTACGCGTTCCCCTCAGGCCATGTCGATCGGATCTTGCCGGGCCCATCCGGAGCCGGGCCCCGGCCTCAAGGCGGCCCAACTCGCCGCCCTGGAAGGCCGCCAGCCGTACGGGACCGGGCATCCGCGCTGCCGATGACAGAGCCGGACGGACGCGGCGCGATCGGGCTGGTTCCGGGCCCCGATCGCGCCGCGTCCGTCCGGCGGCATGTCCTCAAGCGTGTCCTGGAGCGCGCCCCGGAGGATGTCCTGGGGCGCGTCCTGGAGCATGTCCTGGAGGGTGCTACACCCCGGCCCGCTCGCCCCGCAGGCAGGAGGCGCGGTGGGCGCGGGCGTCCTCGTCGTCGGTCTCCGCCAGCACCGCCTCGAAGTCGCTCGCGGCCTCGGCGAAACGGCCCGCCGCCTCGTACACCAGACCCCGGTTGTAGCGGATCTCGATGCCGCCGCCGAGCCTGATCGCCCGGTCGAAGTCGGCCGCCGCCGTCTCCAGATCGCCCGCGCCGAAGGCGATCTCCGCCTTGACCGCCCACGCCTCCGACAGGTCCGGGTCGCTCGCCAGGGCCGCGGCGAGCGCGTCGAGCGCGGAGTCCGCCTCGCCCCGCTCGGCCAGCAGCCGGCCCTTGAGGGAGAGCAACTGGGCGTGGCCGGGCTCCAGTTCGAGACCCGTCGCCACGTCGCGCAACGCGGCCTCCTCGTCGCCCAGTTCGGCGTGCACCCCCGCCCGGTTCAGCAGCGCGTCCGTGTTGCGCGGGTCGAGCACGAGCGTACGGTCGAACTCGGCGAGCGCGCCGGTGATGTCGCCCAGCTCCAGCCGGGCGTCCCCGCAGTTGTAGTGGCCCTCGGGGAACGGCGGTTCCAGGGTCAGCGCGTGC
>NZ_WWJY01000162.1 GCF_009865405.1 Streptomyces sp. SID3212
AATACGCCGGAGCGGCCGGGGGCACCGGAGCGGGTGGGGGCGGCGCCCGAGCGGAAGCGGCTGACGCCGCCGTTGCCGGTGGAGCCGGAGCCGCCGCCCGTACGTGTACGGGAGTAGCGGTCGTTCGTGCGTGTGCGGTTCATTTCCGAACCTTTCTCGATGCGGCACGTATCGAGAATTCTTGGCAGGGGTGACCGCACAGAGAATCGCAAGAACGAGCCGGAATTTCGGTGAACGGAGCCACGCCGGGGCGGAAAAAGCCTGAGCCGGCGTATTTGGTCTCTCGTCGCCCGAGGCGGCCGTTACGGCGGTCCGGGCGGGTCCTGCAAAAAGCAACGAGCTGGGGTCCGCATCCCAAGGAGCGGACCCCAGCTTGTCATGCGCCTAGGCGTCAGGCGGGAACGATGTTCTCCGCCTGCGGGCCCTTCTGGCCCTGCGTGACGTCGAAGGTCACCTTCTGGCCCTCCTGGAGCTCGCGGAAGCCCTGGGCGGCGATGTTCGAGTAGTGGGCGAAGACGTCAGCGCCGCCGCCGTCCTGCTCGATGAAGCCGAAACCCTTTTCCGCGTTGAACCACTTGACGGTACCACTGGCCATTTTGATCTCCTTCGGGGCAATGTGCCCGGAGGTCCGCACTGTGCGCACCCCACGTCGCCGCGATGATTACCCCGTCCGGAAGAAATCCGGAAATACAAAAGTGCACCTACCGGCACATAAAGCCGGAAAGAGCACTTGAAGTCTTTGGGAACCACAACTGCAACTGAGATCAACAGTAGCACGGTGCATGTGGATGGGCACGGCAGGTGTTATCACTCCGCCTGCCGTGCCATAAATACTCACCGCGCATCGACGCTATTTCTGTACCCGCCGCCATAGATATCGCACGGATCCCGGGCGGCCCTTCGGGTGCGGATTTCCCGGTGTCGCCGCCGGGTGCGGCCGCCGCGGCGCGCGTACGGTGGCCGCGACGGTTGACGGGTCCTTCTGCCGGTTCCGGTCCTGGGGTGGCGCGATGTGCTGGAGTGCGACGGCCGATCTCGCGGCGGGTGCCGCGATCGTGTCGGTCGGCGTGGCCTGTGTGGCGCGCGTGCGCCGGGCCCGCGATCTCCCGCTCGCCGCGCTGCCGCTGCTCCTGGGCGCCCACCAGATCACCGAGGCCGTCGTGTGGGACGGCGGCGGTGGCACCGGGGCCGCCACGCTCGCCTGGGCGGTGGTGGCGATGCCACTCCTCGCGGTGTGGGTGCCCCTGGGCGTCCTCCTCGCCTCGGCGCCGCACGCCAGGCGCCGGCTGGTGGTGCCCGCCGTCCTCGGACTCGCCGTCGCCGGTGTCCTCGCCTTCCACCTGTCCGCGGGGACCGTACGGGCGGAGGTGCGCGGTCACACCGTCGGATACGTCCTCGACCTCCCGGACGCGCCCGTGGTCGTGGCGGGCTATCTGCTCGCGACGCTCGGGGCCCTGCTCCTCGCCGGCGACCCTCTGCTCCGGCTGCTCGGCGGGACGGTCGCGGCCGGGGCCGTCGTGTGCGCCCTGCTGTGGCGGCTGGAGTTCGTCTCCACCTGGTGTGCGGTCGCCGCGGTGGCGTCGGTCGTGCTCCTCGGCTGGGTGGGGCGTACGGTCGGGGAGTTCACGCCCCGCGACGCCGGAACACACTGAACTCCCGTACCAGAGGCCCCTGTAGAGGCGAAAAGGGCCACCGGCGGGGCGGGCCGGGGCCGTTCGGATCCGGGCCCGGGGTGTCAAGGATTACTCAATACACAACAACACACCTTAGGCTGCGGTACAGAGGTCACCCTCGTGGGACAACAGCGGTGGCCCGGAACGGAAGGCAGCCACCATGACCACGACGTCCGGAACACCCGGGAACCCCGGCAGCATCGACGCGACCACCGCACTGTTGCAGGCCGAACTCCCGCGGCTGGAAGAGCACCAGCAGACACTGGAGAAGGATCTCGCCGCGGTCACCGAGCGGCTCGAGTCCGTGCGCGCCGCGCTGAGCGCGCTGCGGGCCCTGTCCCTCGCGCCCCACCTCCAGGAGGCCGAGCGGACTGCCGTGCCCGCGCCGGTGGCGGAGGCCGCCGCGCCGGCGGCACAGGACACCACCGACCT
>NZ_WWJY01000163.1 GCF_009865405.1 Streptomyces sp. SID3212
CGTCCCCGGCCGCCCTTGGCGGCTTTACGGCGCTCCGCGCGCCCGCCCCGCTCGGAACCGGCCGGCCCGGAACCGCCCTGCTCCTGCCCGGAGGTGGCGGCCTCGGCGGACAGTGCCGCGGTCGCACGCCGCAGATCGTCCGTACGGAGGCCGATGGTCGCGTCGTCGGGAAGGTCGGCCGGGTCGGCCGGAGGACGGCCCGGCGAAGGGAAGGAGAGAGGCGCGGATATGAGGGTCTCGTCCAGCGCTCCCGGCACGGACCCGGCGGCGGCCGGCGCGGCATGCGCCGCCCCGGACACGGGACGCCCGGGAACGGGAGCGGGTCCGGCTTCCCGTACGGACGCGGGACCGCGACCGGCACCCGCACC
>NZ_WWJY01000164.1 GCF_009865405.1 Streptomyces sp. SID3212
CCCTGGGAGATCGTCATCACGATCGTGTAGTCCTTGGTGTACGAGGCGAACCACGAGGTCGTCTGCTTGCCGTAGACCTCGGCGGTACCGGTCTTGGCGTGCATCGGGATCCTGTCCTGCGGCCAGCCGCCGAACCGCCACGCGGCCGAACCGCGCGTCGCCACGCCCGCCAGCGCCTCGTCGATCTCGTCGCGCGTCTTGCGGTCGAACGGCAGCCGGCCGTGCGCCTTGGGCGCGATCTCCTCGACCCGCTTGCCGTCGGCGCTGATGATCGCCTTGCCGACGGTGGGGTTGAAGAGCGTGCCTCCGTTGGAGATGGCCGAGTAGATCGTCGCCATCTGGATCGGCGTGACGAGCGTGTCGCCCTGCCCGATCGAGTAGTTCACCGAGTCACCCGCGCGCATCCGGTCGCCTTCGAGGCAGCCTTCGTACGCGATCTGCTCGACGTACGTGCCGCCCTTCTTGCCCTGCTTGCACCAGGAGGCCTTGTTGGCCTTCCAGAAGTTCTTCTTCCACTGCCGGTCGGGCACCCGCCCGGTGACCTCGTTGGGGAGGTCGATGCCGGTCTCCTTGCCCAGACCGAACTGGTGGGCGGTCTTGTAGAACCAGTCGCCGGGGTTCTTCTTCGGCTTCATCCCCCCGTCCTTCTGCCACTCCTTGTGCGCGATCCCGTAGTAGACGGTGTCGCAGGAGACCTCCAGGGCCTTGCCGATGGTGATGCTGCCGTAGCCCTGGGACTCGAAGTTCTTGAAGACCTGCCCACCGACGGAGTACGAACTGGGGCAGGGGTAGCTGCCGTTGAAGTCGTACCCGGCGTTGACGGCGGCCGTCGAGGAGATGACCTTGAAGATGGACCCGGGGGCCGCCTGGCCCTGGATCGCCCGGTTCAGGAGCGGGAAGTTGGACTTCTTGCCGGTGAGCTTCGCGTAGTCCTTGGCCGAGATGCCCCCGACCCACGCGTTGGGGTCGTACGTCGGCTGGGACGCCATCGCCACCACCCGGCCGGTCTTCGCCTCCATCACCACCACGGCACCGGAGTCCGCCTTGTAGTTCACGCCGGTGTTGCGGTCGATCTCCTTGCGGGCGGTCTTCATCGCGTTGTGGAGTTCGTACTCGGCGACGGCCTGCACGCGCGCGTCCACGGAGGTGACCACGTTGGCGCCGGGCCGCGCCTCGTCGCTCATCGCCTGGCCGATGACGCGGCCGAGGTTGTCGACCTCGTAGCGGGTCACGCCGGCCTTGCCGCGCAACTCCTTGTCGTACGTACGCTCCAGGCCCGAGCGGCCCACCTGGTCCGAGCGCAGGTACGGCGAGAGGGTGTCCTGCGCCTTGGTGATCTCCTCGTCGGTGACGGGCGAGAGATAGCCGAGCACCTGCGAGGTGTTGGCGAGACCGGGCGCGGCGTAGCGGCGGACGGCCGTGGGCTCCGCGGTGATGCCGGGGAAGTCCTCCGTGCGTTCACGGATCTGGAGGGCCTGCTGGGTGGTGGCCTCGTCGGTCACCGGGATCGGCTGGTA
>NZ_WWJY01000165.1 GCF_009865405.1 Streptomyces sp. SID3212
CCGGGCTGCCGCAGGCGGATGTCGTCCCCGTGACGGTCGCCCCCGCCGAGGGCGGCGGCCACACGCTCGACAACGGCCTGCTGCGCGTCCACGTCGACGCGGAAGGGCTGGTCCGCTCCGCGCTGGACCTGATCACCGGCCGGGACGCCATCGCCCCCGGGGCCGCCGGCAACCTCCTCCAGCTGCACCGCGACGACCCGGCGCGCTGGAGCGCCCGGAA
>NZ_WWJY01000166.1 GCF_009865405.1 Streptomyces sp. SID3212
TCCGCGAGGAGCGGCAGGAGACCGCCCAGCGCGCCCGCCGCGTCGCGGACGCCCTCGCCGGTCTCGCCTTCCGCCTCCGCGAACGCGCCGCCTGGCAGGCGAAGCTCCGCGAACTGGCCGACGACGCCGCCGAGTCCGAGGCCAGGGCCGCCGCCTGCCTGGAGCAGGCCCGCGCCTCGGACGAGGACCGCAGAGCCGCCCAGCGCGCCGCCGA
>NZ_WWJY01000167.1 GCF_009865405.1 Streptomyces sp. SID3212
GGCGCGGGCCGGCGCGGCGGAGGCGGGTGCCCCGCGGACCGCTCCCGGCCGTGACCGCTACCTCGATCTGCTGCGCGGGGTCGCGCTGGTCCGCGTCGTGGTCTTCCACATCTTCGGGTGGGCCTGGCTGACGATCGTCTTCCCCTCGATGGGCGTGATGTTCGCGCTGGCGGGCTCGCTGATGGCCCGCTCGCTCTCGAACCGCACCCCGTGGAGCGTGATCCGGGGGCGGCTGCGCCGGCTGCTGCCGCCCATGTGGGCGTTCGCGGCGGTGGTCGTACCGGTGATCTTCCTGCTGGGCTGGGACCCGGCGCGGGAGGAGGGGATGTGGGGTCTGGCGAAGCTGGGCAACTACCTCCTGCCGCTGGGCGCGCCGCCGTACCCGTACGTGAGCGGGTCCGCGAGCGGCTGGCTGGAGGAGTCCTGGGCGGAGCAGGTGGTGGGACCGCTCTGGTACATCCGCGCGTACCTCTGGTTCGTCCTCGCGTCCCCCTTGCTGCTGTGGGCGTTCCGCAAGGTGCCGTGGGCGGCGCTGGCGTTCCCGCTCGTCCTCACCGCCGCGATCGAGACGGGCCTGCTGACGATCCCCGGCGAGACCGGCCTCGCGGTGACCGACTTCGCGGTGTACGGCGCCTGCTGGGTGCTCGGATTCGCCCACCAGGACGGGCTGTTCCGGCGGATCCCGCGCTATCTGACGGTCTCGTCGGCCGCGCTGCTCATGGCCTTCGGCCTGTGGTGGGCCTCGGGCCATCCGGGACCCGAGGGGTGGAACCTCGACGAGATGCCCCTCACCGAGGCGACCTGGTCGCTCGGGTTCGTGGCGATCCTGCTCCAGTACGCCCCGTCCTGGCGCGAACTCCCCGGCCGGCTGGCCCGGTTCGACCCGCTGGTCACCCTGGCCAACAACCGCGCCGTGACGATCTACCTCTGGCACAACCTGCTGATCATGGCGACCGTCCCGATGATCGACCAGCTCTGGAACATCCCGGGCATCGACGCGTTCTCGGCCGAACTGGACGCCTCGTACGGGGTGCTGACCCTGCTCCTGGTCTGGCCGCTGATCGCCCTGATGATCCTGGCGATGGGCTGGGTGGAGGACGTGGCGGCACGCCGCCGCCCACGGCTCTGGCCGACCTGACGCCGGTACGGGACCTGGGGGCGCGCGCCCGCTTCCGGCGCCCCGTGTCCCCCGTCTGTGTCCTCTGTCGCCCCGGCTACGGCCCGCCTCTGCCCGGACGCCCCGAAACGTACCGATCCTTGTGGAAGGACGGAAATGGACGGATCGGCACGAGGACGGAAGGCACATGCGAAAGTCGGAACAAGGCCGCGACCACCGGGGAGCGCGCGAGCGCGCGCTCCCCGGATGTGACGTCTGCGCCGCCCTGCTCAAGCAGCGGGCGGACGCGCGTCGGGTGGGCGACTACGGCGCGGCGCTCGCGTACGGCCGGGAGCTGGAGAACCACCCGCACCCGGCCGCCGCCCCCCGCTGACGGCCACGCCGTCCGCGCCGGGTCCGGCGTGCCGTCCGTGACCGTCTACATGTGGACGGCCTGGACGCCCTCCGGAGCCGGTTGCGGGCGGCCGCCCCGGTACATCACCAGGGCGAGCACCGCGCCGACGGCGAAGATGCCGGCCGACCACCAGTAGGCGGTCGAGTAGCTCTCCAGCTGCGCCTGGGCGAGCGCCCCCGGGGTCGGCTTCCGGTTCGACAGGTAGCTGGTCGCCGCGCTCGCCGCCAGCGTGCTCAGCAGCGCGGTGCCGATCGAACCGCCCACCTGCTGCATGGTGTTGACGGTCGCCGAGGCGACCCCCGCGTCCTCCACGGAGACCCCGGAGGTGGACACGCTCATCGCGGTCGGCATCACCAGGCCGAGTCCGAAGCCGATGACCAGCAGCGGCGGGAGCACATGGGCCGAGTAGGTGCTGCTCAGGTCGAGCGCGGTGAGCCACGCCATGCCGACGGCGGCCATCGCCATGCCCACCGGGACGATCGGCCGGGGGCCGTACTTCGGCAGCAGGGTGTTGGTGACCAGGGTCGCGGAGACCATCAGGATGCCGATCATCGGCAGGAAGGCGAGGCCGGTCTTGACCGGCGTGTAGTGCAGCGAGGCCTGGAGGTAGTAGGTCAGGAAGAGGAAGACCCCGAACATGCCCGCGCCGGAGATGGCGAGCATCGTGAAGGACGCCCCGCGGTCCCGGTCGAGCAGGACGCGCAGCGGCAGCAGGGGGCTCTTCGACCTGGTCTGCCACCAGGTGAACGCCGCCAGCAGCACCGCGCCGGCCAGCAGGAAGCCCCAGGTGAGCGGGGAGCTCCAGTCGTGCGTCTCCGCGTTGGAGAAGCCGTACACCAGTCCGAAGAGGCCGGTGGTGACCAGGACGGTGCCCGGCAGGTCCAGCTTCGGCCGGTCGGCCGGGGCGCCCTTGCGGAGGAAGACCAGGCCGCCGACGAAGGCGAACACGGCGAAGAAGAGGTTGACGTAGAGCGTCCAGCGCCAGTTCAGGTGCTCGGTGAGCAGGCCGCCGAGCAGCAGGCCGACGCCGCCGCCCGCGCCGCCGATGGCGCCGTAGATGCCGAAGGCCTTGGCGCGCTCCTTGGCCCCGGTGAAGGTCGTGTTGAGCAGGGCCAGCGCGGCCGGTGCGAGCATCGCGCCGAACACGCCCTGGAGGGCGCGGCCGGTGACCAGCACCTCGAAGTTCTGGGCAGCGCCGGCCAGGGCCGAGGCGGCGGCGAAGCCGGCGACGCCTATGAGGAAGACGATCCGGCGGCCGATGAGGTCGGCCAGGCGTCCGCCGAGGAGCAGCAGGCTGCCGAAGGCGAGCGCGTACGACGTGACGATCCACTGCCGGTTGTTGTCGTTGAAGCCGAGCGCCTGCTGGGCCGAGGGCAGGGCGATGTTCACGATGGTCGCGTCGAGGACGACCATCAGCTGGGCCAGCGCGATGACGGTCAGCACCCACCACCGGTGGTTCGCGCGCTCCGGCTTGTCCGTCTCCCGCGCCGTATCGGGCGGGACCTGCTTCTGCGGGGGTACGTCACCGACGGACGTGTCGGCGGGGGACTTGGCTGCCATGGGCCGGACTCCTGAAGTGGGACGACAGAGGAGAACGAAACTGTTTCGTACTCGACTGACCATAGGACCGCCCCGGCCGAAACGCAAAAGATTCACTGCCGGTGGCTACCTCCTCACGCCCTGGATGTGCGACGCTCCCGTTCGCGGATGTGCAACGCTCCAGGTCGCGGGGGTGGGGCGGGTCCGGGGTACGTTAGTAGTGTACGAAACAGTTTCGTTCGTTGGTGGAGGTGATCGGCCGTGGCAGGCACCAGGCTCAAGCCGGAGCGCGAGGCCGAGATGTACGGGGCGGTGCTCGACCTGTTGCGTGAGGTCGGGTACGACGCGCTGACGATGGACGCCGTCGCCGCCCGTACGCGCTCCAGCAAGGCCACGCTCTACCGCCAGTGGGGGAGCAAGCCCGAGCTGGTGGTCCGCGCCCTGCGGCACAACAAGCCCGCCGCGTTCCAGGAGATCGACACCGGATCGCTCCGCGGCGACTTCCACGCGATGGCCGAGCTCAGCGACGACTGCAAGATGGAGGAGGACGCCGCCCTGATGCGGAGCCTGCTCCACGTCGTGCACGCGAACCCCGATCTCCACAAGGCACTGCGCGAGCTGCTGGTCGAGCCGGAGATGACGGGGCTCGGCATACTGCTGCGACGCGCCGTGGACCGCGGCGAGCTGCCGGCGGACCATCCCGCGTTCCCCTTCGTCACCCACATGCTGGTGGGCGCGTTCGTCGCGCGGCAGCTCATCGAGGACAAGCCGGTCGACCGCGCGTTCCTCTCCGACTACCTCGACGCAGTGGTCCTCCCCGCCCTGGGCGTCTGATCCGCTGCCCGCCGCCCCTCACGCGGGCGGTATACCTTCGCCCGCCCGCGCCGGGACCCGTACGGATGCCGTACGAGCCCAGGCCCGCCGAGGTACCGGTCCGCCGCGCCCGTACGTAACACCGCCGACATCCCCGCGCACCGGGCCCGTCACGCACCCTTGGCAGGCTCGGCCGCCATCGACGGTGACGGGTGACGGACGAATGGCCGGAGAGGCATGGACGGACAACAGCACGGCCCCCTCTCGGGGTTCACGATCGGCGTCACGGCGGCCCGGCGGGCCGCCGAACTCGGTGAGCTGCTCCGGCGCCGCGGCGGCGCCGTCCTGCACGCGCCCGCCCTGCGGATCGTGCCGCCCGCCGACGACACCGAACTCCGCGCCGCCACCGAGGACGTGATCGCGCGCGCCCCGGACGTCGTCGTGGCGACCACGGCCGTCGGCCTCCGCGGCTGGCTGGAGGCCGCCGCCGGGTGGGGACGCGGGGAGGAACTCCTCGACCGGCTGCACGGCGCCGAGTTGCTCGCCCGCGGGCCCAAGGTCAGGGGCGCCGTCCGGGCCGCCGGGCTGGTCGAGGCGTGGTCACCGGCGTCCGAGTCCATGGCCGACGTGCTGGAACGGCTGCTCGGGGAGGGCGTCGAGGGCCGCAGGATCGCCGTACAGCTGCACGGCGAACCGCTGCCCGGATTCGCCGAGGCGCTGCGGGCCGGGGGCGCCGACGTCGTGCCCGTACCGGTCCACCGGTGGATGCCCCCGGCGGACCTCGGACCCCTCGACCGGCTGATCGACGCCACCGTCGCCCGCGCCGTGGACGCCGTCACCTTCACCAGCGCGCCCGCCGCCGCCTCGCTGCTCGCCCGCGCCGAACACCGCGGCCGGCTGGCCGACCTCCTCGACGCCCTCCACCACGACGTGCCGGCGGCCTGCGTGGGACCGGTCACCGCGCTGCCGCTCCAGGCGCGGGGCATCGACACCCTCCAGCCCGACCGCTTCCGCATGGGCCCCCTCGTCGACGTGCTCTGCGCCGAACTGCCCGCCCGCGCCCGTACGTTGCCGGTCGCCGGACGGCGTGTGGAGATACGGGGCCACGCCGTCCTGGTCGACGGCGACCTGCGTCCCGTACCCCCGGCGGGCATGGCGCTGCTGCACGCGCTGACCCGGCGGCCGGGGTGGGTGGTCTCGCGCGGGGAGCTGCTGCGGGCGCTGCCCGGCGCGGGGCGCGACGAACACGCGGTGGAGACGGCGATGGCCCGCCTCAGGACCGCGCTGGGCGCCCCGAAGCTGATCCACACGGTGGTCAAACGCGGATACCGGCTGGCGCTGGACCCGTCCGCCGACACCAAGTACGGGACCGGCTGACAACACGGCGTGCCGGTAGCAGGGGTTCCGGACGCGCCTCGGGGCAGGCACTCTGAGAGGACGGCGCGGCGACGGCGCTCACCGGTGAACCCCGAGGCGGTGACAGGCACATGGCGGCGGGCATGGGCTCGTACGAGTGGCGGTTCGACTCAGGACGGGTCTGTCTGGACCTGGTCGCGACCGGGGAACCCGCACCCAGAGGCGCCGAGCGGGCCGAGCGGCTCGACCGGGTGGAGCGCCTGGAGCGGTGGCTGGTCGGCTCGGGACTGGTGCCGGAGGGCACCGCGCTCGTCGCCGTCGACGCCGGCTGGGTCGGGCGGTTCGCGGAGCTGCGCGAGGGCATCGACCTGCTGGTGCGGGCCGAGATCGAGGGGTACGACGCCGGGGGCGCGCTGGAGCGGGTCAACGCGCTGGCCGCCGGGGCACCGCCCGGGATCAGGGCCGTACGGGACGAGGACGGCGCTCTGGTACGGGTGCTGGCCGGCGAGCCCGGGTGCGAGGCGCTCCTCGCGGCGATCGCGCGGGACGCCGTGGACCTGCTCACCGACCCCGCCGCCCGGTCCCGGCTGCGGCAGTGCGACGGCGACAGCTGCCGGCGGATGTACCTCGACACCTCGCGCGGCCGGCGGCGGCGCTGGTGCTCCAGCGAGGTCTGCGGCAACCGCGAGCGGGTCGCGCGCCACCGGCGCAGGGCCGCCACGGTGCTCTGACATGATGGCCGGGCGACGAGGAAGAAGATTTTTAAACTTTCTCACTCCTCGTTGAGTGAACCCTCCCACCGTGACCGTAGTGATGCATGAGAAGCAGCCATGAAGGTCTCGACCGGGAGGTTCCAGGTGCGCAAGGATGCGGCCGTGGCCGATGACCGTCCTCACCGGGCCCGACACCGGAGCGAGGCACCCCGTACCGACTCTTCCTCAGCACCTGACGAAGAGCTGATGCGCGCCCTCTACCGGGAACACGCCGGACCGTTGCTCGCCTACGTACTGCGTCTGGTCGCAGGCGATCGGCAGCGGGCCGAGGACGTCGTGCAGGAGACGCTCATCCGTGCCTGGAAGAACGCCGGTCAGCTCAACAGGGCGACCGGCTCTGTCCGACCCTGGCTGGTGACGGTCGCCCGGCGTATCGTCATCGACGGTCACCGCAGCCGGCAGGCCCGGCCACAAGAGGTCGATCCGTCGCCGCTGGAGGTCATGCCCGCGGAGGACGAGATCGACAAGGCGTTGTGGCTGATGACGCTCTCAGATGCGCTCGATGATTTGACCCCTGCCCATAGGGAAGTGCTCGTAGAGACGTACTTCAAGGGTCGTACGGTCAACGAGGCCGCAGAGACGCTCGGCATACCCAGCGGGACCGTGCGTTCACGTGTGTTCTACGCACTGCGTTCCATGAAGCTCGCGCTGGAGGAGAGGGGGGTCTCCGCATGACCACGCACGATCAGTACGGACCGGGCGACGACAGCGCGGTGCACGAAACCGTCGGCGCGTACGTCCTGGGCGTTCTGGACGACGCCGAGGCCACCGCCTTCGAGGAGCACCTGGCCGGCTGCCAGATCTGCGCCGTCCACCTGGAGGAGTTCTCCGGGATGGAGCCGATGCTGGCCATGCTCGCGGACGGACCCGGGGCGTTCGGCGCGCCCGGTGCCGCCGGCGGCGGGTCGGTCGTGCAGGGTGCCTTCGGGCAGGCCCCGCCCGGGGCGTCCCCCTTCGGACAGCTGCCCTTCGGACAGGCCGGGGCCTCCGGGCGCCTGGACCCGTTCGCGCAGCTGCCGGCCCCGCCCTCGCGGCAGGCGACCCCCAGCGTGTCCGTACAGCCGAGCCCGCAGCTCCTCGACCGGCTGGTCGACGAGGTCGCGGCTAAACGCGCCAAGCGCAAGCGCCGGGGCATGTACCTGGTCGCGGCGGCTGCCGCGCTGATCGTCGGAGGACCGCTCGCGGCCGTGGTCGCGACCTCCGACGACGGCAAGACGGGCAATGTGGCGGTGGGTGAGCCGAGTCCGTCGGTCGACACGGCGAACACGGCCAAGGCCGCCTTCGCCGGGATGGCCGACAAGGTCACGGCGACCGACCCGACCACCAAGGTCACCGCCACCGTCGCCATGGGGGAGAAGGGCTGGGGCACCGACACGGTGCTGGAGCTCAAGAACCTCAAAGGCCCGGAGAAGTGCAGCCTGATCGCCGTCTCCAAGACCGGCGAGGAGGAGACCACCAGCTCCTGGACGGTCCCCGCGTGGGGGTACGGCATCCCGGACGGGCCGAACAAGTGGTCCAGGGCGCCCCTGTACGTCCACGGCGGTACGGCCATGCAGGCCAAGGACATCGATCACTTCGAGGTCCGGACGTTCGACGGCAAGTCACTGGTGAAGGTCGACGCCTGACACAGCCGCCCCCTTCGCGTACGGTTGACGGCTGCCCGTTGCACGTCACGAAGGGGGCCTCGGTGGCCGCGCAGGATGCCGCTGTTGAATCCGCTGGACCCGCTGTAGATCCCGGACGCGACACGGGGAACGACTCCGTACGCGACCGGGAGATCGGCGTCGAACAGCACCATCTGGATCAGGTGTACCGCCGCCTCGAGGAGAAGATCCACGAGGCGGAGTTCCTGATGAACGACGCCGCCAAACGGGGGCAGGTCGGTACGCCGGGCGCCCTCGCCGAGCGCGACGCACAGGTTTTCCGGGCCGGGATCCACCTCAACCGGCTCAACAACGAGTTCGAGGACTTCCTCTTCGGGCGGATCGACCTGCTGCCCGGCAAGGACGGCAAGAAGGGCCCGGACGGCGCGTACACCTCGGTCGACCCGGCCGACGACGCCATCAGGGCCGATCTGACCGCCGACATCGCCGAGACGCTGCACATCGGCCGGATCGGGGTCCTCGACTCCGACTACTCGCCGCTGGTCATCGACTGGCGGGCGCCGGCCGCCGCGCCCTTCTACCGCGCCACCCCGGTCGATCCCGGCCGGGTCGTGCGCCGGCGCGTGATCCGCTCCAAGGGCCGTCGGGTCCTGGGGGTCGAGGACGACCTGATGCGCCCCCGGCTGACCGCCTCGCTGGACGGCCGCGCCCTGGCCGTCATCGGGGACGGCGCGCTGATGGCGGCGCTGGGCCAGGCCCGCAGCCACACCATGCGCGACATCGTCTCCTCCATCCAGGCGGAGCAGGACCTGGTGATCCGCGCCCCCGCCGCCTCCGTCACCGAGGTGTCGGGCGGGCCCGGCACGGGAAAGACGGCGGTCGCGCTGCACCGGGCCGCGTACCTGCTCTACCAGGACCGGCGGCGGTACGCGGGCGGCATCCTGATCGTCTCGCCGACGCCGCTGCTCGTCGCGTACACGGAAGGCGTGCTGCCGTCCCTGGGCGAGGAGGGCCAGGTCGCGATCCGCGCGGTCGGCTCCCTGGTGGACGGCGCCGAGGCCACGGCGTACGACGAACCGGCCGTCGCCCGTGTCAAGGGTTCGGCCAGGATGCTGAAGGTGCTGCGTACAGCGGTCAGGGGGGCCCTGGAGCCCTCCGCGCATCCCGGTGGGTCCGGCGGGGCGGCGGGAGGGCGGGCAGGGGCGCAGGAGGGCCGGGGCGGCCGTGACCGGCGCCGGGGCGGTGGTCCCCGTACGGGACAGCTCGCCTTCGGTGAGGAATCCGCCGCGGACTCCGGCGGGGAGGGCGGGCCCGAGGACGGCACGCGCACCCCGGCCGTACGGACCGACCTGCTGCGGGTCGTCGCCTTCGGGCGGCGCCTGGAGCTGGACGCCGACGAACTGAACCGCGTACGGCAGTCCGCGCTCAGCGGTACCGCCCCCGTGAACCTGCTGCGCCCGCGCGCCAGGAAGCTCCTCCTGGACGCCCTGTGGTCCAAGTCGGGCGCCGCGGCCCGGGCCGGGGAGTACGCGTCGAGGGGGGACGCGGAACTCGCCGCCGAGCTGCGCGGCGGCTTCGACGAGGACGTCGCGTCCGAGGACAGCTTCATCGAATTCCTGGACGCCTGGTGGCCCGAGCTGACCCCGCGCGGGGTGCTCGCCGCCATGGCGGACGAGCGGCGCCTCGGCCGCTGGAGCCGGCGGGTCCTCAACCAGGGCGAGAACCGCCGGCTGGCCCGTTCGCTCCGGCGGCTGGGCGCCGACGGCAAGGGACCGCTGTCCGTGCACGACGTGGCACTCCTCGACGAACTGGAGACCCTCCTGGGCTCGCCGCCGCGTCCCAGGAAGCAGCGCCGTGAGCTCGACCCGCTGGACCAGCTCACCGGTCTGGAGGAGCTGATGCCGCAGCGCGAGGAGACCCAGCGCGAGCGGGCCGAGCGGCTGGCTGCGGAGCGCACGGAGTACGCGCACGTCATCGTCGACGAGGCGCAGGACCTGACGCCGATGCAGTGGCGCATGGTCGGCCGCCGGGGCCGGCACGCCACCTGGACGGTCGTGGGCGACGCGGCGCAGTCGTCCTGGACGGATCCCGACGAGGCGGCGGAGGCCAGGGACGAGGCGCTGGGGAACCGCCCGCGCCGCCGCTTCACCCTGACCGTCAACTACCGCAACCCGGCCGAGATCGCCGAGCTGGCCGCGAAGGTGCTGGCGCTCGCCATGCCCGGGATGGAGTCGCCGTCCGCGGTGCGCTCCACCGGCGTACGCCCGCGCTTCACCGTCGTACGGGACGGCGATCTCGCCGCGACCGTACGGGCGGAGGCGCGGGACCTGCTGGAGCGGGTCGACGGCACGGTCGGCGTGGTCGTGGCCATGAACCGCCGTGAGCAGGCGGCCCGCTGGCTGGCCGAACTGGGGCCGCGGGTGGTGGCGCTGGGCAGCCTGGAGGCCAAGGGCCTGGAGTACGACGCGACGGTCGTCGTCTCCCCGGCGGAGATCGCCGACGAGTCCCCGGCCGGGCTGCGGGTGTTGTACGTGGCGCTCACCCGGGCGACGCAGCAGCTCACGGTCGTGTCGGGGCTCCGGGACGAGCCCGACGCGGAGGGGGTGCCGGACCTGCTCCGGGATTGATTCCCGGTCAACTCGTCAGGAAGGAATCACTTTCGGGAGTGGTTTGTTAGCCTGGTCATGGCACCGACCCGATCCAAGCCCCCGGGCCCAACCTTCGTCGCCTAGAGCGACCTCTTGCCGCGAGGCGAGCATGGCGGGTCGGTGCCGCCTTTACTTCCGGTTTCTCTCGTCGTTCTCCGGTTTCCCTCGTCGTTCGACGAGCCCCGGCACATTGAGTTCATTGAGTTCTCCGCCGAGTCCGGCGACGGGGTTTCCGTTCAGCGGGCCTTCACCGATGGTTGGTGGGGGCCTGCTTCTGTTGGCGGGACCGCTTGTTACGCTCACCCGCCTGATGGAAGGCACCTTCCACGGACGCGGGGGACGCGGGACCTTTACCGGCTACGCGCCGGTAGGTGCGACCATCGGTACGCGCGTCGGGCCCAGCGCTCCGACGCGCGACGGTGCCTTTCGAACAAAAGCCAGTGAAAGCAGAGGAACACGGTCATGGCAACGGCGCCAAGCGTCTCGTACTCGATGACGGTCAGGCTGGAGGTCCCCGCGAGCGGGACGGCTGTGTCCCAGCTGACCACGGCCGTGGAATCCTCCGGTGGCTCGGTGACCGGTCTGGACGTGACCGCGTCCGGCCACGAGAAGCTGCGGATCGACGTCACGATCGCGGCGACCTCCACCGGGCACGCGGAACAGATCGTCGAGCAGCTGCGCGGCATCGAGGGCGTCACCCTCGGCAAGGTCTCCGACCGTACGTTCCTGATGCACCTCGGCGGCAAGATCGAGATGCAGTCCAAGCATCCCATCCGCAACCGTGACGACCTCTCGATGATCTACACCCCGGGGGTCGCCCGGGTCTGCATGGCGATCGCCAGGAACCCCGAGGACGCCCGCCGCCTCACCATCAAGCGCAACTCCGTCGCGGTCGTCACGGACGGCTCCGCGGTGCTGGGCCTGGGCAACATCGGCCCGATGGCCGCGCTGCCCGTGATGGAGGGCAAGGCGGCCCTGTTCAAGCGCTTCGCCGGCATCGACGCCTGGCCGATCTGCCTGGACACGCAGGACACCGACGCCATCGTCGAGATCGTCAAGGCGATCGCCCCCGGCTTCGCGGGCATCAACCTGGAGGACATCTCCGCGCCCCGCTGCTTCGAGATCGAGGCGCGGCTGCGCGAGGCGCTGGACATCCCGGTCTTCCACGACGACCAGCACGGCACGGCGATCGTGGTGCAGGCCGCGCTGACCAACGCGCTGCGGGTGGTCGGCAAGGGCATCGGTGACGTACGGGTCGTCATGTCCGGCGCGGGCGCCGCCGGTACGGCCATCCTCAAGCTGCTCATCGCGGCCGGCGTCAAGCACGCCGTCGTCGCCGACATCCACGGCGTCGTGCACGCGGGCCGCGAGGACCTGGTCGAGGCCGCCGCCGAGTCGCCGCTGCGCTGGATCGCCGACAACACCAACCCGGAGGGCGTCACCGGCACCCTCAAGGAGGCCGTCGTCGGCGCGGACGTGTTCATCGGCGTCTCCGCCCCGAACGTGCTGGACGGCGACGACGTCAAGGCGATGGCCGACAAGGCGATCGTCTTCGCGCTCGCGAATCCGGACCCGGAGGTCGACCCGGCGGTCGCCCGCGAGTCGGCGGCCGTGGTGGCCACGGGACGCTCCGACTTCCCCAACCAGATCAACAACGTGCTGGTCTTCCCCGGCGTCTTCCGCGGCCTGCTGGACGCGCAGTCGAGGACGGTCAACACGGAGATGATGCTGGCCGCGGCGACCGCCCTGGCGGACGTCGTCACCGAGGACGAGCTGAACCCGAACTACATCGTTCCCTCGGTCTTCAACGACAAGGTCGCGTCGTCCGTCGCCGGTGCCGTACGCGACGCGGCGAAGGCCGCCGGGGTGACGGTGTCACCCTCCGTGTCGGCGACGTCCGTCTGAGCGTCTGCCCGGGGAACGTCACGGACGGTCCGCCCTGTGCCCGGCGCGTCGCGATTCGCCGGGCGTCACGGCCCCCTCTAGGGTGGCGGACCATGGGCCCCGCCGCTCCAGTGAGGTTTTCAGGGCCTCCGGGGGGCCCAAAGGGCGGCCAAGGCTCCAAGGAGTCTCCACAGAGTCGACGGAACGTCACGACGACGAGGCAGTGGCGCTTTTCGTGTGACTCCGGAGGGTGCCGGATTGGCTTTCCCGCCGCTGGTGGGGGCAGGATGCGTATTCGGGCGCGAGGGTCTGTCAGCAGACCCGGGTCCGGGGACTGTCCGAGGGCCCTGGCAGCATCGGCTTCGATCTCACGCCTCACAGGCAAGAAGAACACGGGAGTAACAACATGAACCGCAGTGAGCTGGTGGCCGCCCTGGCCGACCGCGCCGAGGTGACCCGCAAGGACGCCGACGCCGTGCTGGCCGCTCTCGCCGAGACCGTCGGCGAGATCGTCGCCAAGGGCGACGAGAAGGTCACCATCCCCGGCTTCCTGACCTTCGAGCGCACCCACCGTGCCGCTCGGACCGCTCGTAACCCGCAGACCGGCGACCCGATCCAGATCCCGGCCGGTTACAGCGTGAAGGTCTCCGCGGGCTCCAAGCTCAAGGAAGCCGCCAAGGGCAAGTAACACCCACAGGCGAACAAGCACGGCACAGGGGCGGCCATCCAACCGGATGGCCGCCCCTGTGTTGTCCCCCGGGACACCGGACCGACGCCCTGTGTTGTCCCCCAGAAGGCCACAGACCGGGCGTGTACGGCCCAGAACACCCCGGTGCGCCCGATGGCCCCGCCCGGAGGGGCGAGGCCATCAGCGCCGTACAGAGGGATTCCGCTGGCATGTGCCCCCGGCGGGAGGAGCGCGGGTCGGACGGGGGACGTGCGTCGGACGAGAGAGACGTGCGTCAGACGAGCGAGCCGCCCGGCAGCTCGACCTTCGCGCCCAGCTCGGTGAGCTTGTCCATGAAGTTCTCGTAACCGCGGTTGATCAGGTCGATGCCGTGCACCCGGGAGGTGCCCTGCGCCGCCAGCGCCGCGATCAGGTACGAGAAGCCGCCGCGCAGGTCGGGGATGACCAGATCGGCGCCCTGGAGCTTCGTGGGGCCCGACACGACGGCCGAGTGCAGGAAGTTCCGCTGGCCGAAGCGGCAGTCCGAGCCGCCCAGGCACTCCCGGTAGAGCTGGATGTGCGCGCCCATCTGGTTGAGCGCCGAGGTGAAGCCGAGCCGCGACTCGTACACCGTCTCGTGCACGATGGACAGCCCCGACGCCTGCGTCAGCGCCACCACCAGCGGCTGCTGCCAGTCGGTCTGGAAGCCGGGGTGGACGTCCGTCTCCAGGGCGATCGCGTTCAGGGAGCCGCCCGGGTGCCAGAACCGGATGCCCTCGTCGTCGATCTCGAAGGCGCCGCCGACCTTGCGGTACGTGTTGAGGAAGGTCATCATCGACCGCTGCTGCGCGCCGCGGACGTAGATGTTCCCCTCGGTGGCCAGCGCGGCGGACGCCCAGGAGGCGGCCTCCAGCCGGTCGGGGATGGCGCGGTGCGTGTAGCCGTCGAGCCGGTCGACACCGGTGATCCGGATCGTCCGGTCGGTGTCCATGGAGATGATCGCGCCCATCTTCTGGAGCACGCAGATCAGATCCTCGATCTCCGGCTCCACCGCGGCGTTCGACAGCTCCGTGACGCCTTCGGCCAGGACGGCCGTCAGCAGCACCTGCTCCGTCGAGCCGACCGAGGGGTACGGCAGCCTGATCTTCGTGCCGCGCAGCCGCTGCGGGGCCTCCAGGTACTGGCCGTCCGCGCGCTTCTCGATCGTCGCGCCGAACTGGCGCAGCACGTCGAAGTGGAAGTCGATCGGCCGGCCGCCGATGTCGCAGCCGCCCAGACCGGGGATGAAGGCGTGCCCGAGCCGGTGCAGCAGCGGGCCGCAGAACAGGATCGGGATGCGCGACGAGCCCGCGTGCGCGTCGATGTCGGCGACGTTGGCGCTCTCGACGTACGTCGGGTCGAGGATCAGCTCGCCCGGTTCGTCACCCGGGCGGACGGTGACGCCGTGCAGCTGGAGCAGTCCCCGTACGACCCGTACGTCACGGATGTCCGGTACGTTGCGCAACCGGCTGGGGCCGCTGCCGAGCAGTGCGGCGACCATGGCCTTCGGCACCAGGTTCTTCGCACCGCGAACGCGGATCTCACCCTCCAGCGGGGTTCCGCCGTGGACAAGCATTACATCGTCTTTGACGGTCATGAATCTCGCGTTCCGGAGTGGGCGGGCAGGTGGCCAAGCAAAAGGGTAAGGGGCCGGGGCCCCTGCCCCGTAAGGGCGAGGGCGTCCCGGACTCGTAATGAATCCGGCAGGACACGTTCCGTTCCGCGTTCCTCGCGGAGGGTCACCGTCCCATTTTCCCGCCGCGTGGTGTCCGAGCCGCCCCGGTGCGTCGTGAGCTGCGTCTGCGCTCACTCTGCCGCGCGGGGCCCGTACGGGGCGATTGTGCGAGATCATGTGTCGCATGACCGAGGTGTCCTCGCTCACAGGGCGGTTGCTGGTCGCGACACCCGCGCTGGCGGACCCGAATTTCGATCGCGCTGTTGTGCTGCTGCTCGACCACGACGAGGAGGGTTCCCTCGGCGTGGTCCTCAACAGGCCCACGCCCGTGGACGTCGGGGACATCCTGGAGTCCTGGGCGGACCACGCGGGGGAGCCCGGGGTGGTGTTCCAGGGCGGTCCCGTCTCGCTCGACTCCGCGCTCGGACTCGCCGTCATCCCCGGCGACGAGGGGCCGCTCGGCTGGCGCAGGGTGTACGGGGCGATCGGCCTGGTCGACCTGGAGACCCCGCCCGAGCTGCTCGTACGGGCGCTGGGCTCACTGCGGATCTTCGCCGGGTACGCGGGCTGGGGACCGGGGCAGCTGGAGGCCGAGCTGGCCGAAGGGGCGTGGTACGTGGTCGAGTCGGAGCCGGGCGACGTCTCGTCGCCGCGCCCCGAGGGACTGTGGCGGGCGGTGCTGCGCAGGCAGCGCGGTGAACTGGCGATGGTGGCCACCTACCCCGACGATCCCTCGTTGAACTGAGGACCGGACCGAGGACCGAACCGGGGCCGCGGCCCCGGTGAGGGGTGCACGGGAGCGATGCGTGAGCGAATGGTTCCGGAGAGCGGGGACCCGGAGCCTCCGTCCGGCCCTCTTCGTGGGTACCCTTGGCGCTCATGAGCACTCTTGAGCCCGAGCGCGGGGCAGGGACGGGCACCCTCGTGGAGCCGGCACCACAGGTGTCGCACGGCGACGGCGACCACGAGCGCTTCGCCCACTACGTCCAGAAGGACAAGATCATGGCGAGTGCCCTCGACGGCACTCCGGTGGTCGCACTGTGCGGGAAGGTCTGGGTACCGGGGCGCGACCCCAAGAAGTACCCGGTCTGCCCGATGTGCAAGGAGATCTACGAGTCCATGGGTCCCGGCGGGGACAAGGACAAGGACAAGGGCGGCAAGGACAAGAGCAAGAAGTAGCCTCTGGTCCTGTCCGTCGGTGACGGCCCCCCGGGTGCGCGAGCGTGCGCGCCCGGGGGGCCGTTCGCGTTTTGTCCGGCATGCGGGGCGGGCCGTTGCACAGGATGCTTCAGCGGGTCACAGAGTGGTAGAGACCACTTGTCGACGTGTTCCGGACATGCTTATCTCCTGCGAGTTGTGCAGAACGAAACGCACGTTGCACATGGTGCAACGGATGCCTCTGTATGCCTCTGTCGTCCCCACCGACCCGTAGGGAACTCCCGGATGAAGCTTTCCCGTATGGCCGCCCCCGTCGCGGCGCTGGTGCTCGCCGGCCTGACGGCCTCCGCCTGCGCTCCGCAGACGTCCGACAACACCGCGACGAAGGACGAGAAGAGCGGCACGCTCCGCGTGTGGCTCTTCCAGGAGGTCAACAACAAGCCCAAGGAGCAGGTCGTCGACGGCGCCGTCAAGGCGTTCCGCGCGGAGCACAAGGGCACGAAGGTCGAGATCGAGTACATCCCCGTCGAGACCCGCGCCCAGCGGATCAAGGCCGCGTTCAACGACCCGAAGAGCGCACCCGACCTGGTCGAGTACGGCAACACCGACACGGCCGGGTACGTGAAGGACGGCGGACTCGCCGACGTCACCGCGGAGTTCGGCGCCTGGGACGAGGCCAAGGACACCGACCCCACGGCGAAGCAGTCCGTCACGGTGGACGGGAAGATCTACGGGGCGCCGCTGTTCGTCGGCGTCCGCGCCCTGTACTACCGCACCGACGTCTTCAAGGAGTTGGGACTCTCCGCCCCCAAGTCCCAGGCCGAGCTGATATCCACCGCCAAGAAGATCCACAAGAAGAAGCCCGCCCTGTACGGCCTCGCCGTCGGCGGCGCGTACACCTACGGCGCCATGCCGTTCGTCTGGTCGAACGGCGGCGAACTCGCCGAGGAGAGCGGCGGTACGTACAAGGCCGCCGTCAACAGCCCCGCCGCCCGCAAGGGCATCGCCGCCTACACCTCCCTCTTCGGCGACGACAACTGTCCCGCCGCCAAGTGCGCCTCCATGGGAGGCAACGCGACCGTCACCGCCTTCGCCTCCGGCCAGGCCGCGATGGCGATCGGCGGCGACTTCAGCCACCAGGCCGTCGAGGCCGGCACCGTCAAGGGCAAGTACGCGGTCGTCCCGCTCCCGGGCGTCGAGGCCGGCTCCATCGCCCCCGCGTTCGCCGGCGGCAACAACATCGGCGTCCTCAGGAGCAGCGCCCACCGCACCCTCGCCGTCGACCTGATGAAGTCGTTCACCAGCAAGGACACCCAGGCCAAGCTGTTCGACGCGATGGGCTTCCTGCCCACGTACACGGACGTCCTCGCCGCCTCCGCCCAGAAGCAGCCGTTCGTCGCCCCCTTCGTCAAGACCCTCGGCGCGGGCGCCAAGTTCGTCCCCGCCTCCGCCGGCTGGTCCCAGATCGACTCCTCGCTGGTCCTGCCGACGATGTTCCAGGAGATCGTCAGCGGCCGTAAGGACGTCAAGGCCGCGTCCGACGACGCGGCGAAGAAGATGGACGCGGCGTTCGCGTCCGCGGGCTGAACCGGATGACGTCCCCCACCGGCCACGCGCCACGCCCCCGGACGCCGGAGAGGCCGGAAAAAGCCCTCCCGGCGGCCGGGGGCGCGGCCCCCCGCCGCACACCCCGCCGAGGCCCCCGGCGCGCCGGCCAGGGCGGCTGGACCCCGTGGCTCTACCTCGCGCCCGCCCTCGTCGTCCTCGGCGGCCTGCTCGTCTACCCGATCTACCAACTGGGCCTGATCTCCTTCCTGGAGTACACCCAGGCCCAGGTCAGCGGCGGGCAGCCCACCACCTTCCAGGGCTTCGGGAACTACGCCACGCTCTTCCGCGACAGCCAGTTCTGGCAGGTCCTGCTCGCCACCGTGCTGTTCGCCGCCGCGTGTGTCGTCACCACGCTCGGCCTCGGCTGCGCCCTCGCCGTTCTCCTGACCCGCGTACGGGCCCTGCCGCGCCTCGCGCTGATGCTCGCCGCCCTCGGCGCCTGGGCCACCCCCGCGATCACCGGCTCCACGGTCTTCGTCTTCCTCTTCGACCCCGACTACGGGCCGGTCAACCGGGTGTTCGGCCTCGGCGACTTCTCCTGGACGTACGGGCGCTACAGCGCCTTCACGCTCGTCCTGCTCGAAGTCGTCTGGTGTTCCTTCCCGTTCGTCATGGTCACCGTCTACGCGGGCATCAAGGCCATCCCCGGCGAGGTGCTGGAGGCGGCCTCGCTCGACGGCGCCTCGCAGTGGCGGATCTGGCGGTCCGTCACCGCGCCGATGCTGCGCCCGATCCTGGTCGTCGTCACCATCCAGTCGATCATCTGGGACTTCAAGGTCTTCACCCAGATCTATGTGATGACCAACGGCGGCGGAATCGCCGGCCAGAATCTCGTCCTCAATGTCTACGCGTATCAAAAGGCCTTCGCGTCCTCCCAGTACAGCCTGGGCTCGGCCATCGGCGTGGTCATGCTGCTGATTCTGCTGGCGGTCACGCTCGTCTATCTGCGGCTGCTGCGCCGCCGGGGGGAAGAACTGTGAACCTGCCGCGCGTCCGCCGCCCGTGGCGCCTCGCCGCCGAGGCATCCGCCCTGGTCATCGCCGTCGTGGTGGCGTTTCCGCTGTACTGGATGGTTCTCTCCGCGTTCAAACCGGCAGGTGAGATCCAATCCACCCGGCCGCGTCCTTGGACGCTGTCCCCGTCGCTCGACTCGTTCCGCCGCGTCTTCGAACAGCAGGAATTCGGCCGGTACTTCCTCAACAGCCTGCTCGTCGCGGGCACGGTCGTGATCGTCTCCGCGCTGGTCGCCTTTCTCGCGGCCACGGCGGTCACCCGTTTCCGTTTCCGCTTCCGTACGACCCTGCTCGTCATGTTCCTCGTCGCGCAGATGGTGCCGATCGAGGCGCTCACCATCCCGCTGTTCTTCCAGATGCGTGACCTCGGCCTGCTCAATACGCTCGGCTCGCTGATCCTGCCGCATCTCGCGTTCTCGCTGCCGTTCGCGATCTGGATGCTGCGCGGATTCGTCAAGGCGGTCCCGGACGCGCTGGAGGAAGCCGCGTACATCGACGGCGCGAGCCGTACCCGATTCCTGTGGCAGATCCTCTTCCCACTGGTGTTCCCCGGGCTGGTCGCGACGAGTGTCTTCTCCTTCATCTCCACCTGGAACGACTTCCTTTTCGCCAAGTCCTTCATCATCAGTGACACGTCCCAGTCGACGCTTCCCATGGCGCTGCTCGTCTTCTTCAAACCCGACGAGAACGACTGGGGCGGGATCATGGCGGGCTCCACCGTCATGACCGTTCCCGTGCTCGTCTTCTTCGTGCTCGTACAACGGCGGCTGGTCTCCGGACTGGGCGGCGCGGTCAAGGACTGACAGAGACCCCAGAGAGCCTTCAGAGAGCCCCCAGAAAGCCCCCGGAGAGAACCCGGTGAGAACCCAGTGAGGACCGACCCATGGATCTGATTCCCGACCCCCGGCACACCTGGCCGGCCCCACAGGGCACCGACCCGTTCCCGCTCGACGACGGCACGACGATCGACGCGGGCCCCGGCACGGAGGGCGTCGCCCGCTGGTTCCGTACGACCGTCGGCGCCGCGACCGGGCTGCCGCTCGCGGACGGCGCCGAGGACGGCAACAGCATCGCCCTGGAGATCAGCCCCGAAGTGGAGCGCCGGCTCGGCCCCGAGGGCTACCGGATCACCGCCGACGCGCGGGCGGTACGGATCGAGGGCGGCGGCCCCGCCGGCGTGTTCTGGGGCGCCCAGACCCTCCGCCAGCTCCTCGGGCCCGACGCGTACCGCGCCGCCCCGGTGGACCCCGCGCGGCAGTGGTCCGTCCCGGCCACGGTCGTCGAGGACGCCCCCCGCTTCGGCTGGCGCGGCCTGATGCTCGACGTGTCACGCCACTTCATGTCCAAGGACGGCGTCCTGCGCTATCTGGACCTGCTCGCCGCCCACAAGCTGAATGTCTTCCACTTCCACCTCACCGACGACCAGGGCTGGCGCATCGAGATCAAGCGCTATCCGAAACTGACGGAGACCGGCGCCTGGCGGGGCCGTACCAAATGGGGACACCGCGCCTCGGAGCTGTGGGAGGAGAAACCGCACGGCGGTTACTACACGCAGGACGACATCCGCGAGATCGTCGCGTACGCCGGCGAACGGCATATCACCGTCGTCCCGGAAATCGACATCCCCGGGCATTCGCAGGCCGCCATCGCCGCCTATCCCGAACTCGGCAACACCGATGTCGTCGACACGGCCGCGCTCACCGTCTGGGACACCTGGGGCGTCAACGCGAACGTCCTCGCCCCCACCGACCACACCCTGCGCTTCTACGAGGGCGTCTTCGAGGAGGTGCTCGCCCTCTTCCCCTCCACCTTCATCCACGTCGGCGGCGACGAGTGCCGCAAGGAGCAGTGGAAGGACTCCGCGGCGGCCCAACTCCGCATCGAGGAGAACGGCCTGGCCAACGAGGACGAGCTCCAGGCCTGGTTCATCCACCACTTCGACGCGTGGCTCACCGCGCGCGGCCGGCGGCTGATCGGCTGGGACGAGATCCTCGAAGGCGGCCTCGCGCCCGGCGCCGCCGTGTCGTCCTGGCGCGGCTACGGGGGCGGCATCGCGGCCGCCCGGGCCGGCCACGACGTGGTCATGTGCCCGGAGCAGCACGTCTACCTGGACCACCGTCAGGCCGCGGGCGAGGACGAACCGATGCCCATCGGGTACGTCAGGACCCTGGAGGACGTCTACCGCTTTGAACCCGTGCCCGCCGACCTCACCGAGGAGGAGGCGAAGCACGTCCTCGGCACGCAGGCCAACGTCTGGACCGAGGTGATGCAGGACCGTTCGCGTGTCGACTACCAGGTCTTCCCCCGGCTCGCGGCCTTCGCCGAGGTCGCGTGGTCCGAACTCCCGGCCCCCGCCGAGCGGGACTTCGAGGACTTCGAGCAGCGGATGACCGAGCACTACCGGCGGCTGGACGTCCTGGGGGTCGAATACCGGCCGCCCGGGGGCCCGTTGCCGTGGCAGCGGAGGCCCGGGGTGCTCGGACGCCCGATCGAGGGGCTGCCTCCGATCGTGTGAGCCGTGCGGGGGTGGTCGCCCCGTCCCCGCCCCCGCCGGGGCCCTGTTCCCCGCGGCTCCCCGACGTGTCCCGACGCATGCCCGCCGTATCCCCGTCAAGGGCGCGTGGCGCCGCGAACGCCGGGGAGTGGTGGGGTGCGTGAGGTGCGGAAGACGGGGTGAACCGGACCTTTGCCCTGGCCGGGGACGGATCAGCCCTTCGTGGACCCTCGCGGCGGTCGGCTCCGAAGATGTGCCAGAGTTGCCACGTCCGGGCTGTGAGCACGTACGGTACGGCAACACAGGTACCGGTACGGCAACACATGCGGGACACCGGAAAGGGGCAGCTGGGTTGACCACGCACGCACCGCAGACGGCGCAGTCCGTGACGCTGCCGGCCTCGCTCGACGAGGCCGTGGCGGCGCTCACCGCGATGCCCGCCGCCGTACCCGTCGCAGGGGGAACCGACCTGATGGCGGCCGTCAACAGAGGCCTCCTGCGGCCCGCCGGACTCGTCGGCCTCGGCCGGATCAGCGAGCTGCGCGGCTGGCACTACCAGGACGGCCACGCCCTCCTCGGCGCCGGTCTCACCCACGCGCGCATGGGCAGGCCCGACTTCGCGGCCCTCATCCCCGCGCTCGCCGCGTCCGCGCGCGCCGCGGGCCCGCCCCAGATCCGCAACGCCGGGACGCTCGGCGGGAACATCGCCACCGCCGCGCCGACCGGTGACGCCCTGCCCGTGCTCGCCGCCCTGGAAGCCGACCTCGTGGTCGCGGGACCGGGCGGCGCGCGCCGCGAGATCCCCGTCACGCACCTGCTCGCCGGGCGCGAGATGCTGGCGCCCGCCGAGCTGATCGGCTTCGTCCGCGTGCCGTTGCTGCACGCCCCCCAGGTCTTCCTCAAGGCGACCGGCCGGACCGGCCCCGGCCGCGCCACCGCCTCCGTCGCCGTGGTCCTCGACCCGGCGCGGCGCGGCGTGCGCTGCGCGGTCGGGGCGATCGCGCCGATGCCCCTGCGCCCGCTGGAGGCGGAGCGGTGGATCGGCTCGCTGATCGACTGGGACGGCGCGCGCGGGCTCACGCAGGAGGCCCTGGCGGCCTTCGGCGAGTACGTGGCCGCCGCGTGCGTCCCGGACCCGGCGCCACCCGCCGACGGGAGCGAGCCGCCCGCGCTCGCCCCCGCCGTACTGCACCTGCGGCGTACCGTCGCCGCGCTGGCCCGGCGAGCACTGGGGAGGGCCCTGTCGTGAGCACCAACGAGCATTCCGGTACGGGTTCCGGATCCGGTCCCGGCGGTCAGCAGGGGCACGGCGGCTGGCAGCCGGTCGAGCACGGCGGCGAGTACGACGCCGAGTCGACCGCGTTCGTGCAGCTGCCGCCCGAGGACTTCATGGACGCGCCGCTGGCCGCGCCGGGCCACGGTTACGTACCGCCGCAGATCGTCCCGCTGACGCCCGCCGCGGACCCCTCCGTACCGGATCACATGCGCTGGCCCGAGCCGCAGCAGCAGGGCGGGCAGGGGCAGGTGTACGACACGTCGTACGACCCGCGGGCGACGGGGCACTGGAGCTTCGGCGACGGCGGGCAGCAGACGGGCCAGGGGCAGGGCGCCGGGCCGACGGGTCAGGGCGCTGGTCAGCCTGCTGGCCAGGGACAAGGCCAGGGGCAGGGCGGGGGGACGGACGGCCGGGGGAGCGCCCTCGCGGACGGTCCCGCGCAGGGCGGCGGGGCCCCCTCCGAGCTGACCGGCGAGTGGACCATTCCGGTCGCCCAGGGCGACCTTCCGGACGAGTCGGGGGAGTTCAGCGCCTCGGTCCTCGCCTCGCAGTGGGGCGGCGGCACCCCGCCCGCGACCCTCCCCGGCGGCGCGGCGGCCCCGTGGGCGCCGCTCCCCGAGACCGACGCGTACGCGGACGGCCCTCCTCCGGCCGATGCCCCGGGGGACGCTTCGGCGGAGCCCGAGCAGCACCCTTCGGACGACGCCGCCGCCGACACCGCGCCGCCCGAGGCCGACCTCGTACCGGACGCGGACGCGGAGCCCGTACCGGACACCGACACCGAGCCCGCGCCCCTCACCAGCAGCAACAACAGCACCGAACACCCGGCCGGCTCCTACGTCCTGCGTGTCAACGGCGCCGACCGCCCCGTCACCGACGCCTGGATCGGCGAGTCCCTGCTGTACGTGCTCCGCGAGCGCCTCGGCCTCGCGGGCGCCAAGGACGGCTGCGCCCAGGGCGAGTGCGGCGCCTGCAACGTGCAGGTCGACGGCCGGCTCGTCGCCTCCTGCCTCGTGCCCGCCGCCACGGCGGCCGGCTCCGAGGTCCGTACGGTCGAAGGCCTCGCGGTCGACGGCGAACCCTCCGACGTCCAGCGGGCGCTGGCCAAGTGCGGCGCGGTGCAGTGCGGTTTCTGCATCCCCGGCATGGCGATGACCGTGCACGACCTCCTGGAGGGCAACCACGCCCCCACCGAACTGGAGACCCGGCAGGCGCTGTGCGGCAACCTCTGCCGCTGCTCCGGCTACCGGGGCGTCCTCGACGCCGTGAACGAGGTCGCCGCGGAGCGCGCCGCCAGCGCGGAGGCCGCCGCGGTCGCCTCCGAGGAGGCACGCGTCCCGCACCAGGCGTCCGCCGGGGCGGGCGGCGCGCAGCACCAGCGCGCGAATCCCCACTCGCCCGCGAACTCCCACTCGTCCGCGAACTCCCACCCGCACTCGCACGACGGAGGCATGGCGTGAGCAACGACGCGGCCACCGGGACCCCGACGCTCGACGGCCCCCGCCAGGAGCCTCCCGCGCACGGCCTCGGCGCCTCCCTCCCCCCGGCCGACGCCCGCGCGAAGACCGAGGGCACGTTCCCGTACGCGGCCGACCTGTGGGCCGAGGGCCTGCTGTGGGCCGCGATCCTGCGCTCCCCGCACCCGAGCGCCAGGATCGTCTCCATCGACACCACCGCCGCCGCCGAGATGCCGGGCGTACGGGCCGTCGTGACCCACGAGGACGTCCCCGGGGACTCGGCGTACGGCCGCAGGGTCGCCGACCGCCCCGTCTTCGCCTCGGAGGTCGTACGGCACCACGGCGAGGCGATCGCCGCCGTCGCCGCCGACCACCCCGACACGGCGCGGATGGCCGCCGCCGCGATCGCCGTCGAGTACGAGGTCCTCGACCCGGTCACGGACCCCGAGAAGGCGTTCGCCGCCGAGCCGCTGCACCCCGACGGCAACCTGATCCGGCACATCCCGCTGCGGTACGGCGACCCCGGCGTGCAGGGCGAGATCGTCGTGGAGGGCCTGTACCGCATCGGCCGCCAGGACCCCGCCCCGATCGGCGCCGAGGCCGGCCTCGCGGTCCCCAGACCCGACGGTGGGGTCGAGATCTACACCGCCTCCACCGACCCGCACACCGACCGCGACCTGGCCGCCGCCTGCTTCGGCCTGGACCCCGAGCGGGTCAAGGTCGTCGTCACGGGCGTCCCCGGCGCCACCGGCGACCGCGAGGACCCCGGCTTCCAGATCCCGCTCGGCCTGCTCGCCCTGCGCACCGGCTGCCCGGTCAAGCTCGCGGCCACCCGCGAGGAGTCCTTCCTCGGCCACGCCCACCGCCACCCCACCCTGCTGCGCTACCGCCACCACGCGGACAGCGAGGGCCGCCTGATCAAGGTCGAGGCCCAGATCCTGCTGGACGCGGGCGCGTACGCCGACGACTCGTCGGAGTCCCTCGCCGCCGCCGTCGCGTTCGCCTGCGGCCCGTACGTCGTCCCCCACGCCTTCATCGAGGGCTGGGCGGTCCGTACCAACAACCCGCCGTCCGGGCACGTCCGGGGCGAGGGGGCCATGCAGGTCTGCGCGGCCTACGAGGGCCAGATGGACAAGCTGGCCAACACCCTCGGGCTCGACCCGGCGGAGCTGCGGCTGCGCAACGTGCTCGCGACCGGCGACATCCTGCCGACCGGCCAGACGGTCACCTGCCCGGCCCCGGTGGCCGAACTGCTGCGTTCCGTACGGGACTTCCCGCTGCCCGCCCTGCCCAAGGACACCCCGGAGGCGGCCTGGCTGCTGCCCGGCGGACCGGAGGGCGCGGGGGAGCCCGGGGCGGTACGGCGCGGTGTCGGCTACGCGCTCGGCATGGTCCACATGCTCGGCGCCGAGGGCGCGGACGAGGTCTCCACGGCCACGGTGAAGGTCCACGACGGCGTGGCGACGGTCATCTGCGCCGCCGTCGAGACCGGCCAGGGCTTCTCGACGCTCGCCCGGCAGATCGTCCAGGAGACGCTGGGCATCGAGGAGGTCCACGTCGCCTCGGTCGACACGGACCAGCCCCCGGCGGGCCCGGCCGCGCACGGCCGGCACACGTGGGTCTCGGGCGGCGCGGTGGAGCGGGCGGCCAAGATGGTCCGTACGCAGCTGCTCCAGCCGCTGGCCCACAAGTTCGGGATGTCCACCGAGCTGCTCCAGATCACGGACGGCAAGATCACCTCGTACGACGGTGTGCTGTCCACCACCGTCACGGAGGCGATGGACGGCAAGGAGCTGTGGGCGACGGCACAGTGCCGCCCCCACCCCACCGAGCCGCTGGACGAGGCGGGCCAGGGCGACGCGTTCGTCGGCCTCGCGTTCTGCGCGATCCGCGCGGTGGTGGACGTCGACATCGAACTCGGCTCGATCCGCGTGGTCGAGATGGCCGTCGCCCAGGACGTCGGCCGCGTCCTGAACCCGGCGCAGCTGGCGACCCGCATCGAGGCGGGCGTCACCCAGGGCATCGGTACGGCCCTGACGGAGAACCTCCGCACGACCCGCGGCGTGGTCCGCCGCCCCGACCTCACCGGCTACGCCCTGCCGACGTCCCTGGACGCCCCGGACATCCGGATCGTCAAACTGGTCGAGGAACGCGACGTGGTGGCCCCCTTCGGCGCCAAACCGGCCAGCGCGGCCCCGGTCGTCACGTCCCCGGCGGCAGTCGCCTCAGCGGTCCGCGCGGCCACGGGCCGCCCGATCAGCCGCCTCCCGATCCGCCCCCAGGCGGCGGTGGCGGTGGCGGGGGCGTAGAGAATGCCCTGGCGTAGGGCGTGACGCCCGCCACTGCTCCTGACGGTCGTCCGGGGACGGTCGTAGGGTGTGGGGAGAGAGGAACTCCCATGGACGTATCAGACTCGCCGCACATAGGACGCAGGACCGTACTGGCCGGGGCAGGGGCGGCGGTCGCCGCGCTGGCGGTAGGGGGTAGGGCCCTGGCCTCGTCCTCCCCCACCGCTACCGCCTCCTCCACCTCGGCTTATCCACAGGCGGGGGCGGTGCCGGCCGGCCTGACCGAACGGCAGCTGGCGGGCCAGCGGGTGATCTACTCCTACCCGGGCCATACCCCGCCGGCGTCCCTGCTCAAGAAGATCGGCGCGGGTGAGGTGGCGGGGGTCATCTTCTTCGCCGAGAACATCACGAGCGCGAAGCAGCTGGCGACGGTCGTCAAACAACTGGAAAAGGCCAACAGGTCGAGCCCCGTCCGCCTCCCACTCCTGCTCATGACCGACCAGGAGGGCGGCCAGGTACGGCGCCTGCCGGGTGCTCCCGCGCTGTCGGAGAAGCAGATAGGGCTGGCGTCCGACCCGGTGGCGGCGGCGAAGGCGGCGGGCACGGGCGCGGGGAAGAACCTCGCCGGGGCCGGCCTGAACCTCAACCTGGCGCCGGTGCTGGACGTCTACCGCAAGACCGGCGACTTCACGGACCAGGCCCAGCGTTCGTACGGCAAGAACGCGGCGCAGGTCGGCAAGCTCGGCGCGGCGTTCATCACGGCCCAACAGCACACGGTGGTGGCCGCGACGGCGAAGCACTTCCCGGGCCTGGGCGCGGCGTCGGCCCACCAGAACACGGACCTGGGCCCGGTGACGCTCACCCAGTCCCTGACGACCCTGCGAACCGTCGACGAGGCCCCGTACAAACAGGCGGTCGCGGCGGGCACGCAACTCGTGATGCTGTCCTGGGCGGTCTACCCGGCCCTGGACGCCCACCACCCGGCGGGCCTGTCGGCCGCCGTGGTCAAGGAACTCCGCACCCACGTAGGTTTCAAGGGAGTGACGATCACGGACGCCCTGGAGGCCAAGGCCATCAGCCCCACCCTCACCACGGGCGACCGCGCGGTCCTGGCCGCCGAGGCGGGCATGGACCTCCTGCTCTGCTCATCGCGAGAGGTGTCCCAAGGAGAGTCAGCGGTGACGTCCCTGACAACAGCCCTCCACAACAAGACCCTCCCGGCCACCCCCTTCCACGACGCGGCAGCGCGCGTGACAGCCCTCCGCGCGGCCCTGCGCTGACCTAAGCTTGCTCATTCGATGGGTGCGTACGGGGGAGAAGCCTTGATGGCGTGGGACGAGTGGGAGCAGCTCAAGAGTGCGGCGGAGGAACGGCCTTCGGTCGGGACGCAGCTGAACCAGGCGCCGGCGGGGCCGGGCGGCACAGGCCCCGGCTCGGGCGATCTGATCGTGAACCAGGACGACCTGGGTGCCGTAGGGCATGAGGCCTTCATTCTGCACAGCGGCCTGAGCAAGGGCGCGGACCTCGCCGGCGCGGGTATGGACCAACATGGCGCGGGCTCCACGCTCCGGGCGTCCAGCGAGCTCTCGGCCCACAATTTCGCGCTCGGCTCGGCCCTGTCGACGGCACTGACCATGTGGGACAGCTCCTTGAAGACCCTGCTCCAGGCCTGTGCGCACATCTCGAACCAACTCGACTACACCAAGGCGTTGCACGCCGGCGACGACGCCAAGGTCGCGGCCTCGCTGACGGGTGGCGACGGCGGCGCGGAATCCTCGTCCAAGATCAACGATTACTTCAAGTGAGCGGGCTCAGCGGTGGGTGACCTTTCGTTCAAGGATGTCCAGGAACTGGATCTCGGCAAGCTCGGTTCGGCAGTCGAGGACTGGAAGCAGGCGGCCGCCAGTCTCAAGAAGCTGGCTCAGAGCGCCGCGGACGGGATGTACGCCAAGTCGGAAAGTGCCCGCTGGGCCGGTGCGAACGCGACCGTGACGCGTGAATTCGTCCGCAAGACGAAGAAGGAGTTCGCTGACGCGCACCAGCAGGCCGACAGCACGTACAGACTCCTCGATGACGCACACGTCGAACTCCTAGGCATTCAGAAGCAGATGAAGACGGCGATCGAGGTCGACGCGGTCAACCTCGGCGTCAGGATCGAGGACATCGGCGGAGGTTCGGTCCGCTGGTTCTTCCCGCACATCCGTGGTGACAGCGACGAGCGCACGCAGGAGCAACGCGACCAGGCGCAGGCCCTCGCCGATCGTGTTGCCGGGCTCACAGCTCATGCGAGCGAGATCGACGCGTCGGTGACACGGGCGCTGGGGAAGACGCACGGGAACGATCGGCACAACTTCGGGCACACGAACTACGAGTCGCTCGACGATGCCCAGGCCGAGCGGGCCGTCGAAATCGCCAAGCAGGGGAAGGCGATGAGCGACAAGGACTTCGCCGAGTTCAACCGCATCATGAAGTACAACCGTAGTGACGCGGATTTCTCCACGGACTTCTACACAGGGCTCGGTGGCCCGAAAAAGGCGCTGGAGTTCTTCGGCCAGATGTCTCTCGACAGCGTGATGGTAGACAACAACGTCCGCACAGATCTGACCAAAGAGCTGCAACGAAATCTGGGCGTGGCTCTCGCGTCGGCGACCGATCCGGACAACAAGTCGCATCTGCCGGCGAGTTGGGCGACGGAATTTCGTAAACTCGGCACGCAGCGGATTTCCCTCTACAAGTACGACAACAACCCGCCGTACGGCTATCAGCTGCTCGGCGGCATCATGCGGTACGGCGAGTACGATCCTCGGTTTCTGAACCCGATCGCGGAGCACGTGATCCAGCTTCACCAGAAGGATCCGATGATGTTCGCCGGCTCCAAGATGATGATGGGCGCACCGGACGACCACCCGTTCAATCCCTCGGGGAAGAACGGTGCGGGTTATGACCCGGTGACGAGCATGCTGGAGGCGCTCGGTCACAGCCCTGAGGCGTCCAAGCTGTTCTTCACGGACCAGCCGAGCACGTACAACGAGGACGGGACGCCGAAGGGCGGGATACCGGACCTGGGGAAGGACAAGGACGGCAACCCCATCACAAATTACCTCGACTACTTCGCCAAGGGCGATTACGAGAGATTCCCCGACATCGTCGGCCATGCTCCGGACGCGACGGAGAAGTCGGCCGACTACCTGCCCGATTCCTTCGGGCACGCCCTGGAGTCGGCGACTCTCGGGCACGCGTACGACGATTCGACGCCTGAACTCGTCAAGGACGAGAAGTCGGCCCGAATCATGGAACAGGTTGTCGAGACGTACGGCGGTGATGCCGGACTGGTCAAGAGTCAAGAGGCGCTCTCCGACAGCCTCGGTCGTATGGGAGCCGGCTATGTCGACGACATCAACTGGGCCCTGAACGAAAATGCTCCGGGCAGCATGTTCGCCCCGGACGGCAACCCTGACGGACATGCCGAGTTCGGACGGGACGGCGCGCGCCAGTTCCTCACCACCCTGGGCCAGCATCCGGACGCGTACGCCGAAGTGAGTGCCGCCGAGAAGATCCACACCACGAGTGTGCTCGGCGCGACGGTCGACGCGAACGGAAACATCAACGAGGCGCACGCCCGGGAGGCGGTGCGCACCGGGTCCGAGGTGCAGGGCATGCTGGACCAGTCGCGCGCCGATCAGGTCACGGCGGAGAACGTCAAGAAGGACGAGGAATACAACAAGGCCCTTGAGGAACGGGCCGGTTGGATGGAGTTCGGTGCAGGCGTCGGGGTGGCGGCCGGAGCCGCGTTCCTGCCGCCGGTCGCCGCGGTCGGTGTCGCGGCGACGCTGATCCCCGTGGCCATGGACGCCGGCCCGGCCCTCGTGGAGCACATGATCGGTAACGCGATGGGCGACTACACCGAGTCGAACCAACGGGACAGCGGTGACGACACCCAGAAGCAGCGAGCCGCCATCTACTCGGCCGGTGAGCTCAATGCGGAAGTGCCGATGAAGGAGTTCATCGCGCAGTACCAGATCGACCGCGACGATTCGGACTTTGGGCAGGACCTGGAAGAGGCCTGGAACAGCGGTTACGAAAAGGGAACGTCCCGCGCTTCCCAGCAGGGTCAGTCATCTCAGACAGGCGGATAAGGAGTATGGCGGTTGTGATGGTCAGCCGGGCGCGTGGCGCGTTCACTTCTGTGGTGGCGGTAGTGGCGCTGGTGGGTTTGGTGGGATGCGGCGACGACGGCGGGAAGGAGCAGGGGAAGTCCGCGCAGGGCCGGATCGAGGCGAGGGAGCTGTGCCGGGGGAACCTGTCGGGCGACGCCGTGGATGCCGTACAACTCATCACCGGGGCCGAGGAGTTCTCCTCGCTCGACAGTGGTGACAAGCTGGAGTCCCTTGCCCAGGCCGTTGTTGACGACTACCTGGCGGACGGGGTGGGTGGGGAAACCCATCGGGTGTGTGGGATCTACCTGCCGGGGTCCACGCTCGCCGATGTCGGTATCGACGTGTCGCTGGAGGACGGCGACGGGGTCGGCGACGGGAAGTTCGCCGGCAGCTTCAAGCAGTACGACCTCGGGCGTGAAGGGCTGGCCTCGCCGCGGAAGGCGGTCCTCTACGCGGAGTGCGTCAGCGAGAAGTTCGAGGGCGGTCCCGTCATGCTTCGCGCGGCGCTGAACAACCGCGACGAACCCGACGGCGACGCCGAGCGACTGCGCAAGGCCAACCTGACCCTCCTCCACTCGGTCACGCTCGCGCTCGTCGAGCAACTCGGCTGCGAGGACCGGGCCGGGCTGCCGGAGACGGCGGGGTTGGCGTAGGCCGTGACGCCGGTCGGCCGCCCCCGTATATGGGGGCGGCCGGTCGTGTCGTGGAGGCCGTGGCGGGAATCGAACCCACGTAACTCGCTTTGCAGGTTTGTCCTCCCAGGTCAGCGCCGTGTACGTGGTTATTCATAGCCGTTCATGGTGGCACCTGAGCGCCATCCCGAGTCAGGCCATGCACCCGCGCGAACGCCGCCGGACGTAGGTGAACGAGACGGAAACTGAGACGGCCCGCGGGCAGATGAGAAGTGGTGAACTTCCCCTACCCCCTCACGCTACGGCTGTTTCAGGTGGCAGCGACCTCTTCTCCCCCAAGCAACTTGGGTAGCGTTGTTGCCTCGGGTTTGTACGCTCCTCACCTGGGTTGATGGACTGTGGACGTCCGTGCTCGTCCACGGCTGCTCGTGGGGCGTTGTCACGCAGTTAGACACTCACCGCTGTTGTTTTTGGGCCGACGCCTAGGACGAGAAGCATCTGACTCGTAGCGCTGCACACAGGCCGCCCTGAGAGCCAGGCGGCGTCCCTCGTCCGTAAATCATCGTCAGCAGCTCCGCCATCACCCCGCAGTCAGCAGGGTTTTGGGGTCACCTGTCGAACCGACAGTCCCTGAGCGGGCTGGCGTTGGCCGGCCGCGATCAGCCGACGGACACCAACTTGCCTGGAAAGATAAGAACTTATTCGTGCACGTTGCTAACTGAGTGCTAGCCTAGGGCTCTTGTTGCGCCCACCAAGGGCGTAACTGACCTAGGTGGGGGCTTATCGTGAGCATCAACGTCGATCCTCTGCGGCTGTCCAAGCCGCAGGACTCCAGCACGTACCTGGCCATCAAGACGATGCAGGGGGGGCGCCCGGTCTACACCACGCGCGTTCCCCTCCTCGACCTCCCGACCATCCTTCCCGTCCCTGACCCGAACAACGTCGACAAGGACAACCGCAAGGTCGATCGTCTGCACGCCAAGCAGTTTGGCGAGTACCTCGACACCAAGCAGGACTGGGTCGCCCCTGCTCTTCTGGCCCGGGACGGTGGCGGCTGCACCTTCGAGAAGCTGGACGAGCTCGGCGCCGTCGGCTACCTCACCGTCCCGTGGGCTATCGGCGGCATCTCCTCGCTGCGGACCATCGACGGTCAGCACCGCGTGCTCGGCGTCTCCATCGAGAAGCAGCGCATCACCGACGCCATCAATGGCATCGACCGTGAGGTGTCCCGCAAGGTCAGCACGGACAAGGCCGCCAAGCTTGAGGCCGAGCGCGAGAAGCTCGTTAGCCAGATGAACCGGCTGAAGTCCGAGTTCGTCGGACTGGACATCTACGTCGAGCCGGACCCGATCAAGTCGCAGCAGATGTTTGTTGATGTCGCCGACAACGCCAAGGGCATCAGCAGCGCCGTCCGGGCCCGCTTCGACAGTTACAAGGTGGCCAACCGCACCCTGTCCGACGTCATCGACCACCCGCTACTCAAGGGCCGGGTCGACGCCGAGCAGGACCGCATGACCCTGAAGAACCCGAACCTTCTGGGCGCCAAGCACGTCGCTGACATCACCCGCGCCGTCATCGCCGGGGCCGGCGGCCGGATCAGCAAGAAGGCCGAACAGACCCTGACCGACGGCGAGGTCATCGAGCAGGTCAAGGACTTCCTCGACGTCATCTCGAATGCCTTCTCTGACCTCGCCGCTATCACCGAGGACGACCCCAACGCGGAGCGCAAGCTCGGGGAACTGACCATGTCCCAGGAACTGCGCCGCACCTCGCTCCTCGGCTCGGTGGGCATGCTGCGCGTTCTTGCTGGCGTGTTCCGCGAGCTGCGGGCAGGCGATAACCCTGTCGAGCTCGACGACATCACCGAGTTCTTCAAGCGCCTCGACCCGCACATGGCCTCGCCCATCGCCGAGACCAGCATCTGGCGCATCACCGCGGCGAACGACGACTTCGAGCCGAACGCCGCTGCACCGATCATGCGCACCCAGAACATCGTCCACCTGGTAGGGGTCATCGCCAGCTGGTACAAGAAGGCCCCCGCGGCCCTCTAGCTGAGGGGTGCATGACGAAGGGCGTCCTCCGACTTCAGGAGCGACGCCCTTCGTCATGTAATGGGACGTCCCGCTACGCGGCATCTGCTCAACCAAGCGGCCCGCTAGACGGTCTAGGGTAGCTCTGGACCGCGGGCGAATGCGATGGAATCTGAGACGGCCACGCGGTCTGCCATGGGCGCCGACCGTACCGAGGCTCGGGGTATCTGCATGTACTCGCCGCGTGGCGCGTGGCGGTGGTCGACCGCGATCGGCCGGTGGGTCTTCGACGCGGAAGGCAAGGGCCTGCGGCTCGCCTCGCCCCTGGCCCGCACTATGAGGCTGTCATCCGCCCTCCCAGCCGGCGAGTACCGTGATTGGCGTGACGCTCTCACTTACGCGGTCCGCCCTCGGCTTGGGTCGTTGGTACGTTCGCTACGTGCCGGGGACGCTCGGCAAGGCCCCCTTGATCGCGCGGTCCTTGAACGTCGGCCTACGGGAACAGCCACGGCATGCTGTGGCACGCACTGTCTTCGGTGACCGGTTTGCTGTCGATACGGTGGACTTGATCCAGCGTTTCATTTACATGTTCGGTGTGTGGGAACCGCACCTATCGCATTGGCTTCGGGCTCGCTTGCGGCCGGGCGACGTGTTCGTGGACGTTGGGGCCAACATTGGTTATTTCAGCGTTCTTGGGTCGCGGCTTGTTGGTGCGAGTGGAAAGGTCGTCTCGGTCGAGGCGTCACCTGAGTTTCACCGGCGGCTGCTTATTCAGGCTCATTTGAACGAGTGCGAGAATATTCGCGCTGTAAACTGCGGTGTGTCAGATAAATCGGAGACCTTGCGATTTACGCTCGCCAGCTCGCGGAATATGGGGGCAAATAGCATTGTGCCGTACGACGGCCCCATAGAATCCACTTTCGGAATCGATGCTCACCCATTGGCGGAAATCCTCACCAGCGAAGAAGTGGCCCGAATTCGCGTCATGAAGATTGATGTCGAGGGCGCCGAAGGGGCTGCTGTAAGAGGTCTTCTTCCGATTCTCGACCATTTGCGGTCAGATGCTGAAATTGTGGTCGAGGTAACGCCCAGTCGAATGGCGGAACTCGGATATTCCGTTACGGAGTTGATCGACGCCTTCAAGGGGCGCGGTTTTCACGTATACCGGCTCGCCAATGACTACGACGCATCGGCCTATCCGGCAACTCTCCGACGAGCCTCTCTAGCCCCTGTTAGGTGGCGCGGGCCGGTAGTGGAGGAAAGCGACCTGGTGTTCTCCCGGGTGGATGCTGACACTCTGCCCTGACCTCGCCTACCGCGAGGGGTGGTCTCCCGCCAACAGTGCCGGGCCCTCTATGATCAGGCAGTCGCTAGTCGAAGTGCCTTATGTAGGGGGACTGTTGGATATCCTCGGTCAGCTTGTCACGATCGCCGCTGTCCTTCTTGGTGCGATCACGACGCACGTCACCAACCACTTGATGGAGCGCCAGCGCAAGCGTGATGCCCTACTCACGCGCTGGGATGAAAAGAAGCTTGATTCTTACGCGGAATACATCGACAGGGTCCGCACTTGTATTTATGCGGCAGTGCTCCTCTATGAGGTTCAAAACAACATGAGAGCGATCGAGCGCGGCGAACACGAATTGACGCTTGAGCTTGCTGAAGCTGAGGGCGGTCGCGCTCGTTCCTTCGAGCGCGTAATGTTGCTGGCTGAAGATGGGGTGATCGAAGCGGCACATAAACTTAACGCCGCTTCGCTTGCTATTGACTGGCGTGCACGCGGGGCGACACAGGGAACCTTGGAGGAGTGGCGGGAACTGCACAAGGTTGCCTTTGCTGCTATCAACGGTTTCCACGAGGCCGCGCGTGATGATCTCGGCGTCAATGGGAAGTTTCACGGCGACCAGCACTCCTCCAAGGATTTGATCCTTCCTGGCCCTAGGAGGGATGAGGGCGTTTGAGCCGCAGACCCGTTTCGGTACATACAAAAGGGACGTGCCGGAATTTGACTGGCCCGGCACGCCCCTGACTGTCTGCATTCAGTTCGCTTTGAAGCGCCAACCTTTGAGCGCTGCAAGAGCTTTTGCTCTCGCCTCGACAACCGCCATGCGAGCTTCGCGCTCACCTTTGTGGGTATGGGCGGCCTGACCCGTCACCTGGCCGGGCCACTTCCGGTAGAGAAGGCCGGTCTCCGCCGTGAACCATCCCCGACTTACCGCGTCGAGTGCGAGCAACAGTCCAGTGTCCTCGGAGGCCGGCAATGCCATCCAGCCGCCTAGGGCTAGGAGGAGATCCCGCCGGACGAACAGCGTGGCGGGGTGGACCGGAGCACGGAAGTCGTGTGCCTTCCAGTGCGTCAGAACGGTGCCTCGCTCCAAGACGCCCTGCGGGGGGTCTTGGTCGAAACCGAGCGTCGAACCATCCGGCAGAAGATCAAGCACACGGGACGTTGCCCAACCGACGTCGGGGTTGTCCGTCAGCGCCGCAAGGTCCCGCGCGAGCGATCCCGGGGTGAGCTTGTCGTCCGCGTCAAGCACCTTCACGTACTGGCCTTCAGCGCGGGCGAGAGCCATGGTGCGGGCCATGGCGGCACGACCGGAGCGGCCCTGTTCAAAGCTGATTCGGCGATCGTCAGGGACGTGCGGGGAGACCCCCGCGGATTCCCCGTCTTCTTGGATGAGCCACTGCCACTCCCAACCGTCCGGGAGCTTCTGTTCACGCAGAGACGAGTAGGCCGCGGGCAGGAAGTGGGCACTTGGCTCGTGCATTGCGGTGACGACGGTGATGAGACCGGTCATGACTGCCACCTGTTCAGGGGAGTGGTGAACACCAACTCTGTACGGTCGCCGGGCAGAGTCACGTGCGATACCTCTACCACCCGCCCGGTGACGTCGATCGAGGTCTTCCAGAGGATGAGCACCGAGACGCCGGCCGTCAGGCCGAGAGCTTCGGTCTCTTCCACGGTGGGAGGGCGCGCAGTGAATCGTTCGGTGATCCGTTCAAGTTCGATGCCGATCGTGTGCAACTGGTTCTGTGTACCGCCGGGCCATGGCTCTTTGCTGGCGTCGAGCAGTTCCGGATTGCGCGCGACCACGTCGTGGACGAGGTACGACCGTACGAGGTTGAAGGGCGAGTCTTCCTCGCGGTACCTGGTTCGGTAGAGCCGCTCCAGCAGCGGAGTCCCGGTAGGCACGCCGAAGATCTCGGCTAGTTCCTCGGTGGCGTCCACCTTGCCGTACTCGGCATGGAACACCAGGTCATTGATCGTCAGCCCGGTGTCGTGTTCGGTTGCCCCGGTCGTCTGCCGAACCTCCACGGAGCCCCGCGCGCGGTCCTTCTCCCACTGGTGACGCTCGTTGGTCCGCTCCACGCGCTTCCGGGGCTTACGAACGAAGTTGCCGCGCCCGTGACGCTTCTCAACAAGCCCCTCTACCTGCAACACGCCAAGCGCCTGCCGGATCGTTGGCAGGCTCACCTTGTGCTGCGTCGCAAGCGCAGTCTCGGAGGGCAGGCGCTCCCCTGGAACTCGTTGACCTGCACGAATCTCGGAGCGAAGTGCGTCAGCGATCCGCTCGTAGCGCTTGGCCATGTAGTGCTCACCGTCCCTGGTTGATCGGGCCTGCTCAGCATAAGTCCTCATGAGGTGTTGACGACTCCCGGGTGGAACCGTCATAGTCATGGAACTCCTAAGGAGGAGTTGAGGACAGGACCTCATTATGAGCGTCTGTGGTCTCTCATTTATGCCCGCTCTCGCGGCTGGGTGTACCGAGCAAGCGCCCCGAGGGTCCCGCCAAGAGCGGGAGTGAGCCCGAAGGAAGCGCTCGTTCCTTGAGAACTCAACAGAGTGCTTTGAGATTGACGGGGCTCGACCCCGTCCCCGTGACGGCCGGGTGAGGTCCGTCGGCCCCGGTATCCAGCCGCGAGGGCGCGGAGTCGACTTCCGCCCGGGGTCACGTGGCCCGCTGCGACGTGCGGCGCCGGCCCTCATCTTCGGACGCGGCGGCACTCCCGGACAGGACAGCCCGCCGCGCCGAAGTTCCATCCCGACGCAGTCAGGAGTATTTGAATGACCGAGCGCATCATTCCTGTGGACATCGCCGGTCCGATCGCCCTGGACCTGACGATGAACACCGGCAGCATCCGCGTCGTTGTCGACTCCGCGCTGAAGCAGGCGCGCATAGTGCTGACGACGGACGCCGCTTCCGGCCCGTCGGCCGACGCGATCCGCGACACCACCGTCAGCCTTACCGGACTGAACCTCAGGGTTCGCGTCCCGGACGTCGCCGGCGGCGTCGGTGGCAGCACGACCATCCGCATGGGTGGCAACACCATGACGTTCTCCGGTGGCAACGGCGTGCAGATCGTCAACGGCAACGTCCACATCACCGGCCACGGTGGCGGCAAGGTCTTCGTCAACGGCCGCGAGGTCACCGCCACCGGTCCGGCCGGGGACGCGGTGACGCCGATCAGCGCCGTCGTATACCTGCCCAAGCTTTCGGTGGCCGCCATCAGCACGAACAGCGCGAACACCGTCGTCACGGGCTCGCTGGCCCGGTTGGAGTACGACGGCACGTCCGGGACGCTGACCGCTGAGCGGGTCGGCGACCTGGAAGCCACCGTCACCAGTGGCAGCGTCATCGTCGGCGAGGTGAGCGGTCCGCTGGACATCAACCTCACGTCCGGCAGCGTCAACGTCGGCGCCTACAGCGGCCACAACGCCCGGCTGAACCTCACCTCGGGCAGCGTCCGTATGGCCGCGACCTCGCAGGCCACGGGCCGTCTGTCCGTGAACGCCACCTCCGGCAGCGTCCGCGTCACCGGCGCCGGTCACCTGGACGTCCGCCGCCGGGTGACCAGCGGCCACGTGCAGATCAGCTAGCACCCGCCCCGGACCGCGCCCCTTCCCTTCTTCCGGACAGGAGTCCGCCGCCGATGCCCGCTGCCACGTTCGCCGCCGTGTTCATCGCCCTGTACGTCGCCCACAGCGTGGGTGACCACTGGGTTCAGACCTCACATCAGTCCGCGCACAAGGGTCGTCCCGGTTGGGTCGGCCGTCTCGCGGATGCGCGGCACGTCGCCACCCTGACGCTCACCAAGCTGGCCGTGCTCATCCCGGCCGCCGCGCTGCTGGGACTGCACCTGACGGTGCCCGGCGTCGTTGTCGGCCTGGCGGTCGACGCGGCCTCGCACGGGTGGGCCGACCGGCGCACCACGCTCGCGTGGCTGGCCCGGGTGACCGGCAAGGGCGAGTTCTACCGGCTCGGTGCCCCGCGCGCCGGCCGCGACGACAACCCGCACATCGGTACCGGCGCCTACGCGCTTGACCAGTCCTTCCATTACCTGTGGCTGCTGGTTGCCGCGCTGATCATCGCCTCTGTCTGACCCCCGTTCTTCGCGGGGCGGTCGCACTCCCGGACAGGACAGCCGACCGCCCCGCGCCTATCCCGACGCATCCAAGGAGAGATCCACCATGCGTATGCGCATGTACGTCGCCGGCCAGGAAGCGCACGGCGACTTCGAGTTCGCGGAACTGGCGCTCGGTATCGACGTCGACCTGTTCCGGGGGTCGTTGGAGTTCGAGACGGACGGCGAGCGTGCCGCCCGTGAGGACGCGGCCCGTGACATCCTCGCCGACCTGCGTGCGGAGGCGGAGGCTGGTGACGAGGTCGCCGGTTGGGACGCCCTGTACGCGGACGCGCTGACCCACACCATTCCGTTCCTGCGCTCGGTTCGCGCACACCGGGCGGGGACGGGGGAAGCGGCATGAGCGAGACCCGCAAGCCTCTGACGAGGATTCAGGTCGGTGTGCTGACGACGGCGTTCGTGCCGATGCTCGCTACGGGCGTGGTCGGCGGGATCGGCACGTACAGCAACATCGGTCACGCCTACGGCACGGGGACCGCGCTCGGTGCGCTCGGTGCCGGTGAGGGCGCCACGGCCGTTCTCGCCCTGGTCCTGCTGGGGCTGACCATGTTGGGCCAGTCCTCGCCGCGCGTCGTGCGGGCGGGACTGTGGGCCCTGCCGGCCGCCGCCGCCGTCATGGGCGCCATGGCCGCGCCGGACCCGGGCCGTACGGTCGTCTACGCGCTGACCCCGATGGGCATGTCCGTCTCTGCCGAGGGCATGGCCTTCCTCGCCCGCCGGATCGTCGTCCACACCGACGGCCGCGACGCGGAGAACGAGCGGCACACCGCCGACATCGTGCAGGCCCTCGCCTACCACCGGGCGCGCGCCGCGCACCACCCGGTCGACCGGGTGCGGAAGCGTTCGGATCGGGCGTCGTGGCGTCTGGCCCGCAAGGTCGGGGCCGGGGACGCCGCCCTCGGATCGAGGCTGCTCGATGTCCAGCGGGACCGGATCACGGACGGGGCGGATGCCGCGCTCGCCTCGATGTTCGGCGGCACGACCCCCGTTCTCGCCCCGGTTCCCGACGTCGCCGCAAATGCGGAGGAATCGACTGGAAGTAGTCGAGAACGGTCTACCTCTGACCTGCGTGTATCGAGCACTCCCACGGTCCTGCTGACGCGGCTTGCGGTGCCCGATCCTGCGCCGGTCGATCTCGGAAAGTCGGGTATCGGCATGAAGCCGATGTACGCCGCCATTCCCATGGTGAAGCCGGTCCCGATCGCCCCGGCACCCTCCCGTCCGGTTCCCGCCGCGTCGACCGCGCCGCGCCGGGCGACGGGCCGCGTCCCGGTCGCCGCCAAGTCGACCCGCACCCGCCGCACTCCCGAACAGCTCATGGCGGAAGCGCGCAAGGCAACGGCCGGCCTCACGGACGGCGAGGTGACCGGGGAGGGCATCCGCCGGGCCCTGCGCACCTCGCCCGCCAACGCCCGCAAGCTGCGTGACGCCCTGCTCGCCGAACGCGCCACCACGGCGGTGACACCGTGAACACCCTCGCCGCGCTCTTACCGGCCCTGCCCGCCCTCGGATGGGCGGTCCACGCCCGATGGCTCCACAGCCGGTTGACCACCGCCCGTCGCGACCCGCTCACCGGGTTGTGGACACGGGACGCGTTCACCCGCCGGGCCCGCCGCCTGCTGCGCGACCCCCGCGCCGTCGTCGTGCTGGCGGACGTCGACCACTTCAAGCAGATCAACGACACCCACGGCCACGCCGCCGGTGACGTGCTGCTCGCCACGGTCGCCGCCCGCCTCGCCCACGGCACCACCCCCGGCGGTGTCGTGGGACGGCTCGGCGGGGACGAATTCGCCGCCGTCGTCATCGACCGCGGCGGCACGATGCCCGACCGGCTGCACACCCTGACCCGCGTCCTCGCCCGGCCGGTCGACAGCACCTCGGAGGTGCACACCACGGTGTCGCTGGGGTGGGTACGGGCCGCCGACCACCCCGGCGAGGACCTGTCCGCCCTGCTGCGCCGGGCTGATGAGGCCATGTACGCGGCCAAGCGGTCCGGCCGGTCCGGTCCTCGCCGGGCCCGTCTCGGGCGGCTGCTCGGGTCGGTGGCCGGCCGTCGTCCCGGACGGCGCGGCGCGGCATGAGCACGCTGCCGGTTTTCCGGTGGCACCTCGCCCCGGACGGCTACGCCACCCGCCGCCAACTGCGGGCCCGCGACCTGCGCCCCGGTGGGCAAGACGTTGCCGCGCAGCTCGAACGCCCCCGCCGGCGGGGGCGTCCGCCGCTGGTCGCCTATCTGTACCGCGTCGACCTCGCCCAACCGGTCCGGCCGATGACGCCGGGCCGGTGGCGGGCCCACGCCGCGATGATGCGCGCCCGCCGTACCTGCCCCGAGTGCCAACGGGACGCCGGATACGTCATCCCGCCCACGCTCGGGACCTGCGTGACCTGCGCCTATCCCGAAGAACAGCGCGCTGCCTGACCTGCGAGGGGTACAAACCGTACCCCTCCGCGAAGGGGTACGGACTGTACCCGTTACCGCGCAGTAGAGCCCTCATCATCTCTGCACCGGGTCCGGCCGCCCGACCTTCCACAGCAAGCCGGCCGGACCCTTCGACTCCCGAAGGAGTACGTACATCGTGACCGAGACGACCACGTTCACGCCCGCCGGGGACCCGGAGGGCGCCGAACAGCCGACGGCTGACATCGTGCCGTTCCCGCTGAAGAAGGAGACCGACTCCGACCCGACCGCCCCGGGTGAGGGTGTGGTGAAGCCGGGGGAGTGGGAGGCCGAACTCCCCGACACTGACGACCCGGAGGCCGAAGGGCTGAGCGAGGGGGCGCCGGTCGACCCGCCGCGCGAGGTCTACCCGCCCTCGGTCGCCGAATGGATGGAGGGCAAGGACAAGGCCCGTCTGCCGGTGCTGCCGGACTGGGTGAAGCTCCCTGACCAGCGCACGGCGGTCCGCAAGTGGGCCGTCCGGCACTACTCGGCCGTGGTCGGCTACCACGCGGTCCGGCTCCCGCTGGTCTACACGCCGAAGATCTGCATGTACTCGCCGCGTGGCGCGTGGCGGTGGTCGACCGCGATCGGCCGGTGGGTCTTCGACGCGGAAGGCAAGGGCCTGCGGCTCGCCTCCGTGGCCAACGAGGACGCGGCGGAGTACCTGAAGCTGTCCCGGCAGCGCAACGACCGCGTCCGGATGCGGGGGATCGTCGCGACGGTCGCCGGTTTCGTCGGTCTGGCCGCCGCGCTGACCCTGTACGTGATGGCGCCGTCGTGGCTGCTCATGCTGGCCATGGCGTCGCTGGCCACCACCCTCGGTGTGGTGGGGGCGCCGGCGGACCGGCCGCTCATCGACCTGGCCAAGGTGACGTTCCGCAAGCGGAAGCTGTCGTCGGACATCGTCATCCGCGCACACGAGGCGTCCGGACTGACTACCAAGGATCAGACGATTGCCTTTCCGCGGCCGATCGGCCGGGACGGGGACGGCTGGCGTGTGGTCGTGGATCTCCCGTACGGCAAGACGTTCGAGGACGCGATGAAGGCTCACGCCCGTCTCGCCTCCGGTATGGACATCGCCCCCACTCAACTCTTTCTCGACAAGGACGAGACGAGCGGACGGCGGGTGTCGTACTGGATCGCCGACCGTGACCCGCTCGCCGTGCCGTCGGGCAAGTCGCCCTTGCTGGGAGCCACGCGGGTCGACTTCTGGAAGCCGTTCCCGTGGGGCGTGGATGAGCGCGGCAACCCGGTCATGGCCACCATGCTGTGGTTGTCCCTGCTGGTAGGCGCCGTGCCGCGCCAGGGCAAGACGTTCTCCGCCCGCACGATCGCGCTCGCCGCCGCGCTGGACCCGTACGTGCGCCTGTACCTGTTCGACGGCAAGGCGTCGCCGGACTGGCGCAAGTTCGCGCTGGTCGCGCACCGCATCGGGTTCGGCATCGTCCCCAAGAACGGGATCGACCCAGTGGGGCATCTGCTCGCCTCCCTGCGGGAGTTGAAGGCGGATGTGGAGGACCGGTACCACCGGCTCTCGGAACTGCCCCTGCACGTCTGCCCCGAGGGCAAGCTCACCCCGGAGATCAGCCGGGACAAGAAGCTGAACATGCCCCTCACGCTGTTCGTGGTGGACGAGGTGCAGGAGTACCTGACCCACCCCGAGCACGGCAAAGAGATCCTGTCCCTGATGGTCTACCTCGCCCGGGTCGCCCCCGCCGTCGGCGTGTCCGTGATGACGGCGACGCAGAAGCCGGACGACAAGGCGTGCCCGTCAGAGCTGCGTGACCAGCATCAGGCCCGGTTCGCCCTGCGGGTCGGCGCCTACCAGGTATCGGACACGATCCTCGGTGCGGGGTCGTACTCGGAAGGGCTGGACGCGTCCAAGCTGCTCAAGTCCCACAAGGGTGTCGGTCTGCTCAAGGGCATGTCCGACGACTCCGGCATCGTGCGCACCTACCTCGCCGACGGCCGCGACGCCGAACGTGTCCTGACCCGGGCCGCCGCGTTGCGCGAGGCGGAGGGAACCCTGTCGGGCGACGCGGTCGGCGAGGTCCCGGCGGCGGAGACGTCCGCGACGATCCTTGACGACGTAGCGGCCGTCCTCGGCAAGGGCGAGGCCAAGGTGTGGTCGGAGACGATCGTGGACCGGCTCGCCGACCTGCGCCCGGACGTCTACGGCCCGTGGGCGGAGCTGGAGCCCAAGCCCAAGGCGGAAGCACTCACCGCCGCGCTCAAGCCGCACGGCATCGGCACGATGCAGATCAGCCGGCGCATCGAGGGCGAGCAGGTCAACAAGCGCGGCATCAAGCGCGACGACATCGCCACTGCCATTACGCAGCGCAACCAGAAGCGGGACGCCGGATAGGTCTCGCAACCTGCTACCGGTAGCGGCGGACGTTGCTACCGGTAGCAACCCTGCTAGCGACCCAAACCGCCCCTGATCAGGTCGCTAGCGCATAGCGGCCGACCTGCGGAAACCCCCTCCCACCCCCTGAGAGGCCCCCTGATGAGCCTTGTCGCGCTCGCTGTCGCCTTCCTGCTGATAGTCACCCTCGGTTACGTCGTCAAGTGCTGGCTGAGCCCCTTCGGGGACTGCCGCAAGTGCGACGGCATGGGCCACGACTTCAAGACCGACCGCAAGGGCAAGACCAAGCGCGGCCGTGACTGCCGCCGCTGCGACGCCACCGGCAAGCGCATACGCATTGGCCGCTGGATCTACAACCGTGCCGCGCGCACCTACCGCGCCGGCACCCGCTGACCCCACCCGGAGGCCCCGTGGAAATCACCATCTCGCTCGTTGTGTTGCTCGCCGTCGTCGTCGTGCTGCTGCTGCGCTTCAAGGCCGTGGGCGCCGGTGCGGCCGTGGTTGTCGCGCTCTTCGGCTTCTACCTCGCTGGTACCGACGCGGCCGACACCGTCAACCAGCTCGTCACCGACTTCACCCACGCCGTGCCCGGCATCGGCCGCTGACCCCAAGGGAGACCAGCACCGTGAACGAACCCACCGCGTACGGCCGTCCGACCGGACACGAGACGGCGGCCGTCGAAGTCCACACACCCACCCCGATCGTCCCCGCCCGCACGGCTCCGCTCATGCCCGTACAGCCGGACACCGTCCCGACCGTGGCGACCATCGTCCTCCCTGACGGCCGCGTCGTCACCGGCTACGCCATCGAGCCCGCCCAGCCCGAACCGCTCGCCGCCAAGCCGGCTGTCTCGCGGGCGGTGGTGAACATCGCGCTCGGGGGCGTCGGGTTCCTCGCCGTGTGCGGCGGACTGCTCATGCTCACCGCGTTCATCACCGCCCTCACCGCCCTGATCACCCAACTCGTCATCCTCGCCGCCGTCATCTTCGGCGGCTGGATCGCCGTGCAGGTCTTCGGCGTGCGCGGCCACTGCGGCGGGACCACGGTCAACATCCGCAAGGCCGTCATCAAGCGGAACAAGTTCTACGGCTGATAAGGGAGTCCAACACCCGTGATCCGACTGCGCATCAAGGTCATTGACTGGCCGCGCCGCGCGCTGGCCCTGACCGACGCGCCCCGCCCGGACTGCCGTGACTGCGACGGCGTGGGTGGCATCCCGCACGACTACGGCCACCCCGAGACCGGCGAGTACGAGGGCACCGAGTGGGAGACCTGCCACTGCTGGACGGAGTGGCACATGGTTCTGCTGCCGCTCCCGCGCCGGCCCCGGTGGCTGCGCCGCCGTCACAGCGGCCGTGACCCGTGGGGGACCGGCGGCTACAGCGACGAACCGCCCTTCTAGCTCTGCCCGTGGGCGGCGGCACTCCCGGACAAGGACAGCCCGCCGCCCACGGTCTCCGTATCCCGACGTTGCAGACAGGAGACCTACAGCATGACGCAACAGCGCGTTATCGGCGAGGACGCTTTCGCCCCTGCCACTCGAACGGGGCGAGTGCTTCGCTCACGTCCTCTGGATCTGCTCTCGTGAACGCGGCCACGAACACAGCGCGTGCCGCCCTCGCCCTCGCGGCGGCCGGTATCCCGGTCCTGCCCCTGCGGGCGGGAAAGGTACCGTTCGGTAACTGCCGTTCCTGCAAGGACGGCGCCTGCGGTGGGCGGCCCAACATGAAGTTGGCGGGCCCTTGCCGGTGCCCCGCGCCGTGCCACGCGTGGGCCGCCGCCACCACCGACCCGCACGTCCTCAACTCGCCCCAGTGGGGCGCCGCATGGCGGCAGGCGGCGGCGGTCGCCTACCACCCCGGAGGTGCCGGGCTGACCGTTGTCGACCTCGACAACGCGGCGGCCGTCGCGTGGGCCCGCGCGACACTGCCCGCGACCCGGACCGTGGCAACGACCCGGGGGGACCACTGGATCTACCGGGGCGCCATGCCCTCCGCCAACGCCGTACGGCCCGGGGTCGACATCAAGTCCCTTATGGCATACGCCCGTTGGCTCGGATGGGGCGTCGGCGCCATGGCCGCTCTCCCGGACTCTGTGCGCGCCTTGGCACTAACGGACCCCCCTCCGGCCCGCAGGGCGCCACAGGCCGTCTCAGTGCCCTTGGGGGGCGGGAACGGGGAGTGCCGACACCGTACGTCCGTGTTCCTGGATCGTGGCATTGCGATGGCGGAGCGGCAGATTACCGGCGCCCGGGAGGCGGTGCACGCGACTGTGTACCGGACGTTCCTCGCGGTGCTGGCCACGCACGGGCAGTGCGGCTGCCTCACCGACACGCACGTCGCCCGGCTGTTTGCCGCCGCGCAGGCCAAAGGCGAATCGCCCCGGCACTGCACGGACGCGTGGACCAACGCCCTCACCAGGTTGGGACTGTGACCATGGCTGACGACGAGAAGAACCCGGCCCGCGAGATCATCACCGACTACGCGCAGTCCCACTTCCGGTACTTCCGTACGCCGGACGGGACCGTATACGCGCAGAAGAACGGCCAGCCCGTTGCCCGCCCGATCCGCTCCCAGGGCACGACCGGCAGTCACCGGCAGGAACTCATGGTCGGTCTCTTCCGCGACGGGCGAGGCGTGTTCAACGGGACCGCGCTGAAAGAGGCGTTGGACCTGATCGAGGCGCTCGCGCTGTCCGAGGACGTGCAGCCCGTGCACATCCGCGTCGCCCCCGGATTCGACGGGGCGACCTGGTTGGACCTGGGCCGCGACGACGGGCAGTCCGTCCGCATCCACCCCACCGGATGGGACATCGTCACTCCCAACCCGCAGGAGGTGTGCTGGCGGCGCACCCAGCTCACCGGGGAGCTCCCTCTGCCTGTCAAGGACACGAACGGCAAGGGCATCGATCTGCTGATGCGGCTGTGCAACTTCGCCGGCGCGGAAACCGAGTGCCTGGCCATTGCGTGGCTGATCGGTTGTCTCGGTCCGTCCGTGCCCGTCCCCGCCCCGTTCCTCACCGGCCCCCAGGGCGCCGGGAAGTCCACGGGCGGCCGGATGCTCGTGCGGATCATCGAGGGCATGAGCGGTGATCTGCGCAGGGCCCCGAAGGATGAGGAGAACCTGATCGCGGCGGTGGCGGCCGGATGGGTCACCGCCCTGGACAACCTCTCGCACATGACGCCGGACCTGTCCGACGCCATGTGCTGCATCGTCACCGGGGCCGAGAGCGTCAAGCGCGCCCTGTTCACCGACGGAGACGTCTTCCGCGTCGGCTACCGCCGCCCGCTGCTCCTGACCGGCATTGACGTCGGCGTCATCCGTCCCGACCTCGCCGAACGCCTCCTACCGCTCCGCCTGGAACGCCCCAAGGTGAGGCGGACCGAGGCCGAACTGTGGGCGGAGTACGCGGAAGTGCTGCCCGTCGTGCTCGGGTCCTTGCTGGACCTCACCGTCAGGGTCCGCGCGGCGCAGGCGGAGACCCCCACCGACCTGCGGATGGCCGACTTCGCCCATCTGTGCGCGCAGCTCGATGCGGCCACCGGGCTCGGGGCTCTGGCCGCGTACCGGGCCAGGCTGGACGATCTGAACGACGACGTGATCGAGGGCGACCTGTTGGCACAGACTGTCCTCCGTCACGCCGAGACCATCGAGCCGGGCACGGTGCAGCGGATGACGTCCACGGAGTGGCTCAGCTGTCTCAGTCGCTTGTACAGCGGCGACGACTGCCGCCCGCTGCCCAAGGGTTGGCCGACCACGGGCAAGGTGCTCTCCGACCGTCTCAAGCGCCTACAACCCACTCTCGCTGCCCGGGGCGTCCTCATCGACACGGGCCGCACCAGCGAGGGCCGATACCTGGAAATGACCCGCCCCGCCCCGGCGTCCCCACACGAGCAACAGCGGATGTACTGACCCCGCCCCCACGCTCACGCGGACAAGCAAGAAGAGCACCATCGCCCAGCCCGACGGGGTGCTCTTCTTGCTGTTCGGCGCCGTGCGCCGTGCCAAGGTCGCGCCGCGTAGCGGCACCTTCTTCACGTTCTGAGCGGCACCGCACTACAGCAGACACCCCCTCTCTCTTTCCTAAGAGGGAAGACGCTGCGTCATCTGCGTCATGCGAGCCGGGAAACGGCCCCTGAGCTGCGGCTACAGCCATGACGCAGACGGCCGTGCCTGCGTCATCCTGCGTCATCTGCGTCATGGGCTGCGTCACGGATGACGCAGCCCATGACGCACCCATGACGCAGGACTCGCCTCCTGCGTCACTTAAAACCGCAGGTCAGAAGCCCGAATGACGCGGATGACGCAATGACGCAGAAATCCGCACCTCGGACAGAGGCGTCATCCGCCACCTCCGCAAGGCCCCCGAAAGTCCGCTCCTCGCCCCCTGGGAGATCTCGCATGGACACGGCCCCTGCCGACGCATTCGACAACACCCTCGTACTGCTCACGGTCGAGGAGGCGGCCCGCCGACTCCGCATCGGCCGCACCACGTGCTTCGCGCTCATCCGCGCCGGCGAACTGGAGTCCATCGACATCGGCCGTCTCCGTCGCGTCCCCGCAGACGCACCGGCCGCATACCTCGCCCGCCGACGTGCGGCCAAACGAGCCGCTTGACCACGCCCGGGGCGGCAGCACTCCCGGACAGGACAGCCCGCCGCCCCGGTCCCCATCCCGACACCCAAGAAACAGGAGCCTGCCAGTGGCAGAGGACAAGAAGAAGCGCACTCGCCAGCCCAACGGCCGAAGCTCGATCTACTTCGGTAAGGACGGCAAATGGCACGGCCGTGTCACCGTAGGCGTCCGCGACGACGGCTCGCCGGACCGCCGTCATGTCGAGCGCAAGACGCGCGCCGAAGTAACAGCCGCCGTAAGCGAGTTGGAGAAACAGCGTGACGCCAAGACCGTGCGGAAGCCCGGCAAGGCATGGACGGTCAAGGCGTGGCTGACGCACTGGATCGAGAACGTCGCGCCCCTCGCGGTTAACGACAACACGATGGTCGGGTACGGCGTGGCCGTCCGGAAGCACCTCATTCCCGGCTTGGGGTCCCACCGTCTCGACAGGCTCAAGCCCGAGCACATCGAAGTGTTCTACGCCAAGATGCAGGCCAACGGCAGCAAGCCTGCGACTGCTCACCAGGTGCATCGAACTTTCCGTACCGCGCTGAACGAGGCCGTGCGGCGCGGTCATCTCGGCAAGAACCCGGTTCAGTTGGCTAAGGCGCCGAAGACCGGGGACTACGAGGTGGAGCCCTACAGCGTCCAAGACGTTCAGCGGCTGTTGAAGGCCGCTGGCCAACGCCGCAACTCCGCGCGGTGGGCCGTCGCTCTCGCCCTCGGTCTGCGCCAAGGGGAAGTGCTGGCGTTGCAGTGGGTGGACGTGGACCTTGACGGCGGGTTTCTTGTGGTCCGCCGTAGTCGCCACCGTCCGCAGTACGCCCACGGGTGCCCCGAGCCCTGCGGACGCAAGGCCGCCGGGTACTGCCCGCAGAAACGCCGGATCAACCCGGAGTTGTCCGTCACCAAGTCGCGCGCCGGCCGTCGGGCGGTCGGACTTCCCGAACAGCTCGTTGACCTGCTCCGGGCCCACCTGAGGGCGCAAGAAGCCGAGCGCGGCGCGGCCGGGAAGCGATGGGAGGAGAACGGCCTGGTGTTCCCGGACGAGCACGGGCGTAGTCCGTCCCATCGTCGGGACTGGAGTGAGTGGAAGGTTCTCCTGACGGAGGCGAACGTACGGGACGGTCGGTTGCACGACGCGCGCCATACGGCCGCCACGGTCCTGCTCATCCTCGGTGTCCCCGAGCGCGCCGTCATGGGTCTCATGGGGTGGTCAACCACGGCCATGGCCGCCCGGTATCAGCACATGGTGGACGCTGTACGGACCGACATCGCGCGGCAGGTCGATGGTCTGATCTGGAAGCCTGAGACGCGCCGGCCGGACGATGACGACGACGGTGCGGCCGGGGCCCTGGTACCGGCCAACTGAGACGGGAACTGAGACGGACCACTGAAAAGGGCGGCACCCCGGATGGGTGCCGCCCTTTTCTTTTGCCTGGTCAGGTCATTTGAGGCCGTGGCGGGAATCGAACCCACGTAACTCGCTTTGCAGGCGAGCCCCTGAACCACTCGGGCACACGGCCGTGCTCTCACTGGTGATGACCGTAGGCGTGCGCGTCGTCACGCTCAAGGGGCGTGGGGGGTGTGCAACGGGACTGCCACACTCCGTTCATGCGGGGTGGGGAGGGGAGGGCGGGGTGGGGTGGGGAGGTGGGGGTGTGGGTGTACGACCAAGGGACCAGGGGGATCCGTCCTCCGACAGGTATCAATGAGGCTCATGCCCCTTACCCTGGCCTTATGACCGCCCTGGAACCCGGCGACGCCGCCGTCGCCTCCGCCGACCTGCCCGCACGAGAGCTTCCCGGGCAGGACGGGGTGCTGGGGCCGGTTCACCGGGCGCTCAGTATCGGGATCGTGTCCGTCGTGCTGCTCATCGCCTTCGAGGCGACCGCCGTCGGGACCGCGATGCCGGTGGCCGCGCGGGAGCTGCACGGGATCTCGCTGTACGCCTTCGCCTTCTCGTCGTACTTCACCACCAGCCTCTTCGCGATGGTCCTGTCCGGTCAGTGGGCCGACAGGAACGGGCCCCTCGCCCCCCTCACCACCGGCATCTCCGCCTTCGCCGCCGGGCTGCTGCTCTCCGGCACGGCCGGCACGATGGCGCTGTTCATCCTTGGCCGGGCCGTGCAGGGGCTCGGCGGGGGACTGGTCATCGTCGCGCTGTACGTCACCATCAGCCGCGCCTACCCCGAACGGCTGCGGCCCGCGATCATGGCCGCGTTCGCCGCGAGCTGGGTGATCCCCTCCGTCGTCGGGCCGCTCGCCTCCGGCACCGTCACCGAGCACCTCGGCTGGCGCTGGGTCTTCCTCGGCATTCCCGTCCTCATCGTGCTGCCGCTGGTCCTCGCCCTGCCCGCGATACGGCGCATGGCCTCCGGGCCCGCCGACGCCTCCGGGCCCGCGCCCGCCTTCGACCGCCGCCGGATCCGCCTCGCGCTCGGGATCTCGCTCGGCGCCGCGCTCCTTCAGTACGCCGCCCAGGATCTGCGTCCTCTGTCGCTCCTTCCCGCCGTGGCCGGGACGGCCTTTCTGGTCCCCGCCGTTCTCGGGCTGCTGCCGGCCGGGACCTGGCGCGCCACTCGTGGTCTGCCCGCCGTGATCCTGCTCCGCGGGGTGTCCGCCGGGTCGTTCATCGCCGCCGAGAGCTTCGTACCGCTGATGCTGGTCACCGAGCGCGGACTGTCGCCGACGATGGCCGGCCTTTCGCTCGCGGTGGGCGGCCTGACCTGGGCGCTCGGTTCGTACATCCAGTCCAGGCCGCGTGCGGAGCCGTACCGGGTGCGGCTCATGACGGGCGGCATGGTGCTGGTCGCCGCCGCGATCGCGACCGCGCCGACCGTACTGATCCAGTCCGTCCCCGTCTGGATCGTCGGCGTGGCGTGGGGGGTGGGCTGCCTCGGCATGGGCCTCGTCCTCGCCTCGACGAGCGTGCTGCTCCTCAAGCTCTCCGCGCCGGAGGAGGCGGGCCTCAACTCGGCCGCGCTCCAGATCGCCGACGGCCTGTCGAACGTGCTGCTGCTGGCGGTGGGCGGCGCGGCGTTCGCCGCACTGGGCGGCGGCTCCATGAGCGGCCACGCGGTCTCCACCGCGACGGGTTCCCACCCGACGGCGTTCGCGGCGGTCTTCCTGCCGATGGCCGCGGTGGCGCTGGTGGGGGTGTGGGTGGCGACCCGCGTACGTCCCGTACGGGCCTGAGGGGCCCGCGGGTGTGACCCTCGCCGCACCCGTGCGACCCGGCCCCCGTTCGTACGAGGATCTCCCCGGGCCCCCGATAGGGTGGCCCGGTTGTCGTACGTAAGCCGGTCGGGCGAGCCCCGCGCGGCGCGATCGCCCGTACACCCACGTCCGAACCGGAGACCGTGACTACTACCGCCTCCTCCCACCACCTCTCACCCGCCTTCCCCGGCCGGGCCCCCTGGGGTACCGCCAACAAGCTGCGTGCCTGGCAGGAGCGGGCGCTGGAGCGGTATCTCCAGGAGCAGCCCAGGGACTTCCTCGCCGTCGCGACGCCCGGCGCCGGGAAGACGACCTTCGCGCTGACCCTCGCCAGCTGGCTGCTGCACCACCACGTGGTCCAGCAGATCACCGTCGTCGCGCCCACCGAGCACCTCAAGAAGCAGTGGTCGGAGGCGGCCGCGCGGATAGGGATCAAGCTCGATCCCGACTACAGCGCCGGTCCGTTGAGCAAGGAGTACGACGGCGTCGCCATCACGTACGCGGGTGTCGGCGTCCGGCCCATGCTCCACCGCAACAAGTGCGAGCAGCGCAAGACGCTCGTCATCCTCGACGAGATCCACCACGCCGGTGACTCCAAGTCCTGGGGCGAAGCGTGCCTGGAGGCGTTCGAGCCCGCGACCCGGCGCCTCGCCCTCACCGGTACGCCGTTCCGGTCCGACACGAACCCCATCCCCTTCGTCGCGTACGAGGAGGGCAACGACGGCATCCGCCGTTCGTCCGCCGACTACACGTACGGGTACGGGAACGCCCTCGGCGACGGCGTCGTCCGCCCCGTCATCTTCCTGAGCTACAGCGGCAACATGCGCTGGCGCACCAAGGCCGGCGACGAGATCGCCGCCAAGCTCGGCGAACCGATGACCAAGGACGCGATCTCCCAGGCCTGGCGCACCGCGCTCGACCCGCGCGGCGACTGGATGCCGAACGTCCTGCGCGCCGCCGACCAGCGGCTCACCGAAGTGCGCAAGAGCATCCCGGACGCGGGCGGGCTCGTCATCGCGAGCGACCAGGACTCGGCGCGCGCGTACGCCAAGCTCATCCGGGAGATCACCGGGGACAAGGCGACCGTCGTGCTCTCCGACGACACCGGCGCCTCCAAGCGCATCGACGACTTCACCCACAGCGGCGACCGCTGGATGGTCGCCGTCCGCATGGTGTCGGAGGGCGTCGACGTGCCGCGCCTGGCCGTCGGCGTGTACGCCACCACGATCTCCACGCCCCTCTTCTTCGCCCAGGCCGTCGGCCGTTTCGTGCGCTCCAGGCGCCGGGGCGAGACCGCGTCCGTCTTCCTCCCGACCATCCCGAACCTCCTCGGCTTCGCCGGTGAGATGGAGGTCGAGCGCGACCACGTCCTCGACAAGCCGAAGAAGGCCGGTGAGGACGACCCGTACGCCGAGTCCGAGAAGGAGATGGCGGAGGCCGAGAAGCAGCAGGACGAGGACACCGGCGAGCAGGAGTCGCTGCCCTTCGAGGCCCTGGAGTCCGACGCCGTCTTCGACCGGGTCCTCTACGACGGTGCCGAGTTCGGCATGCAGGCGCATCCGGGCAGCGAGGAGGAGCAGGACTACCTCGGCATCCCCGGACTGCTGGAACCCGACCAGGTGCAGATGCTGCTCCAGAAGCGCCAGGCCCGGCAGATCGCGCACAGCCGCAAGAAGCCCGACACCGAGGCGGACCTGCTGGAACTGCCCGCCGAGCGGCGGCCCGTGGTCTCCCACAAGGAGCTGCTGGAGCTGCGCAAGCAGCTGAACACCATGGTCGGCGCGTACGTCCACCAGAGCGGCAAGCCGCACGGCGTCATCCACACCGAACTGCGCCGCGTGTGCGGGGGACCGCCCAGCGCCGAGGCGACCGCCGGCCAGCTGCGCGAACGGGTCAAGAAGGTCCAGGAGTGGGCCACCCGGATGCGGTGACTCCGCCGCCCGTTCCCTTCCCCGGTACGAGGACACCCCGGTACGAGGACTTCCCGCTACGAGGACACCCCGGTACGAGGACTTCCCGCTACGAGGACACCCCGGTAGGAGCACTCCCCGGTGCGAGGACCGCGCCGGGGAAGGGTGTGCGATCCCGCGCCCGATATAAGCCGACTGTTCCTCAGAAGTGCTTTTTCATTCCGTTTTGGGTGCGGAACGCGGCGTAACTCACCTCCCGTGACCGGATTCTGGACGAGGTCTTCCGCTCAGCGGTGCCGATCGCTACTGTCCCCGCAATGCATACGCCCCGTGGCAAGACCGCCTCGGAGCGCAGCCGGTGCGCCAAGGCTCGCCGCCGGCCTCTCCGTGCGTCGCCGATGGGACCGGTGCCGTCACACCATGAGAGAGCCGTCGCCACTCACTCCGAAGGAGAGGGCGTCGTGACCGCGGAGACATCCCAGACGCTCGACCGGGGACTGCGTGTCCTCAAACTGCTCGCCGACACCGATCACGGCCTGACCGTCACCGAGCTGTCCAACAAGCTCGGCGTCAACAGGACGGTCGTCTACCGCCTGCTCGCCACGCTGGAGCAGCACGCGCTGGTCCGCCGCGACCTGGGCGGCCGGGCCCGGGTGGGCCTCGGAGTGCTGCGCCTGGGCCGCCAGGTCCATCCGCTGGTACGGGAAGCCGCGCTGCCCGCCCTGCGCTCCCTGGCCGAGGACATCGGGGCCACCGCGCACCTGACCCTCGTCGACGGCGCCGAGGCCCTGGCCGTCGCCGTCGTCGAACCCACCTGGACCGACTACCACGTCGCCTACCGGGCCGGCTTCCGGCACGCCCTGGATCGGGGCGCCGCGGGCAAGGCCATCCTCGCCGCCCGGCAGAACGCGCTCACCGAGCCCCTCTGCACCCTCACCCAGGGCGAGCTGGAGGCGGGCGCCAGCGGCGCCGCCGCCGCGCTGATCGGGGTGACCGGCATAGAGGGCAGCGTGGGAGTGGTGATGCTCGCCGACTCCGTGCCGGAACGGGTCGGTCCGCGCGTCGTGGACGCGGCCCGCGAGGTGGCCGACGCCCTGCGCTGAGGGGTGGGGGAGCGCCGGGGGAGTGGCGGGCGAGCGGCGGGCCGGTACGGGGCGGACCCGCCCCGACCCCGGCCACCCCGAACCCGTCACCGCGATGGCCGATACATTGGCAGCGTGCCTCCTCGTTTCTCGCGCCCCCTCAGTGTCGGTCTCTGCGCCCTCCCGGTGGTCGCGCTGCTCGCCGTCGCGGGCGCCGCGCCGCTGCCGTACGCCGTGGCGCAGCCCGGACTGACCGCGAACGTCCTCGGGTCCGACCAGGGGCAGGAGGTCATCACCATCAAGGGCGCGCCCACCCGCACGACGAAGGGGCAGCTGCGGCTGACGACCATCGTGGCGACCGGCCCGTCCGCCGACGTCGACCTGGCGGACGTGGCCAAGGGCTGGTTCCGTACCGACGAGGCCGTCCTGCCGCGTGACGCCGTCTACCCGTCGGGCCAGTCCGACCGGGAGATCCAGCAGCACAACACCCGCGACATGGTGGACTCGCAGGACTCCGCGACCGAGGCCGCCCTCGGCTTCCTGGGCGAGGACCCGGCGAAGGTCGACGTCAGCCTGCACCTCGCCGACGTGGGCGGCCCCAGCGCCGGGCTCCTCTTCGCCCTCGGCATCATCGACAAGCTGGACGGTGACGGCGCGGGCGGCGACCTGACCGGGGGCCGTGTCATCGCCGGTACGGGCACGATCGACGGGACCGGCAAGGTCGGCGCGGTCGGCGGGGTGTCCTTGAAGACCCAGGCCGCGGGCCGCGACGGGGCCACGGTCTTTCTCGTACCGAAGGCCGAGTGCGGGGACGCCAAGGCCGAACTGCCCAAGGGCATGCGGCTCGTGCCCGTCACCACCCTCAAGGGCGCGGTGTCGGCCCTGCGGGCGCTGGAGAAGGGCGGCTCGGTCCCGGGCTGCTGACCCCGGCGGCCGGGGCGGCGCCCGCCACCTCCTCGGAAGTGCCACCCGCCCGGTCCCGTTCCGGCTTGTGCTCCATGTCCCGCCAGGCCGGGAAGACCAGCGGGCTCAGCGTCGCCAGCAGGTAGATCCCCCCGAAGGCCAGCATCGCGTCGCCCAGCCCCGCCCGGTCCACCAGGAGGCCGGCCACCAGCCCGCCCAGCGGCATGGTCATCTCCACCCCCGCCATGGTCACCCCCGACACCCGGCTGCGCAGCTCCGCCGGCACCTGCTCGAAGATGACCGTGGTCAGGATCGGGTTGAGCACCCCGGCCGCGAGCCCGCCGGCCGCCATCGTCACCGCCAGCGGCACCGTCCCGTCCACCAGCGCCCCGACCACGTACCGGGGCGCCCCGCATATGAGGAACGCCACCGCGAACACCACGCGCCGGGGGAAGCGGTCGCCGAACGCCCCGTACAGCAGGGCCCCGAGCAGCGCGCACCCGCCGAACACGGCCGTCAGCAGCCCGAGATCGGTGGGGCCGCCCAGTTCCTCCCGCGCGTGGACCGGCAGCAGGACCGCGCCCCAGCCCTGGTCGATACCGTTGGTGATCATCACCATGACCGTGATCCCCAGCAGCAGGCGCGTGCGGACCAGGAAGGCGTAGCCCTCGCGCAGCTCCGTGCGGTACCGCTTCACGGAGACGGGTGCCAGGCGCTGCGGCTCGGCCGCGCGCACGCCCCGTACCCCGGCGGCTGTCAGCCCCGCCGAGACCAGGAAGGTCGCCGCGTCCAGGAGCAGGACCGTCTCGGCGCCGAGGAACGCGATCAGGACACCCGCGAGCGCCGCCCCGAGCATGCGGGCCCCGCGCGAGACGGCGTCGAGGAGGCTGGCGGCCCTGGGCATGGTCGTCCCGGCGCGCTCGGCGAGGTCGGGGACGAGGACGGAACGCGCCGTGAGGCCGGGCGTGTGCACCAGACCGCTGAGGGCCATCAGCACACACAGCATCCAGAACTCCAGCACCCCCGCGAAGTGCAGCAGCGGGACGGCGGCCACCGCGACCGCGCACACCAGGTCGGAGGCGATGGACACCCGGCGCCGGCCCAGCCGGTCGATGACCGGGCCGAGCACCACGGCCGCGATCACCACCGGGAGCGTCGCGCAGAAGGCGACGATCCCGGCCCGCCCCGCGCTGCCCGTGGTCTGGAGGACGAACCAGGGGACCCCGATCAGGGTCAGCGAACTCCCGGCGATGGAGACGGTGTTGGCGGCGAGGACCGCGGCCAGCGGTCGCCTGTCGTACCCGGCCGCGGGCGCCGCCTCCCGGCGGCTCACGCGAGGGGGATTTCTCGCGCGGGGGGACGGCTCGCGAGGCGCAGCCCCAGCTCGACCATCGTCCAGCCCAGCCGTGCCCGGAGATCGTGCGACGCGGGGTCCGGCTCCCCGGGTGAGGCGGCGCGCGCGGCGGCCATGGCACGCCGGTTCTCGTCGGCCTGCCCGCGTAGCTCGGTGGAGTGCTCGCTGTGCAGCATCAGGTGAATGTCGGCATGCATGAGGAACCCCCGGGTCGCGATCGATGAAGGGCGCCGAGGTGCCCGGCGCCGTGAGGAACGGTCGGTACGGTCTCGTCAGTCTTCGGTCTGCGGCAGCGCGTGGAGATGGACACGCACCTGTGCCACGTTCTCTGCGTCCTCCGGGACGGCACGGTCCCGGTAGCTCTCGATGAGGGCGTGGGCTTTCGCGTTCATCTCCGTCGCCAGCTCGGGCGTCAGCCGCAGTGTGTAATCGCTGACGTTCGCGGCTCCGTGCCATTCGACGGGCCAGTCACCGATGGAGCCGATCCAGGTGGACAACTCCCTGGTGTGGGAGTTCGCCAGTTCCTGGAGGAACACCTCCAGGGCGGTACGGGTCTCCGGGTCGACATCGGTGTAGAGCGAGCGGTCGAAGGTGACGCCCCGCCGGGCCGCCTTCCACCAGCGCTCCCGACCCTTGCCGAGCTCCGGCACGTCCTCCACGAATCCGTACGTCGCCAGTTGCCGCAGGTGGTAGCTGGTCGCACCGCTGGACTCGCCGAGCCGCTCGGCCAACTGGGAGGCGGTGGCGGGACCTTGGTGTCGCAGGGTGGAGAGCAGACGCATCCGTATCGGATGGGCGAGTCCACGCAGGCTGCGCGGATCAAGGTCGTGGACGTCGCCACCGGCCGGGGGCTGCTGAGCTTCTGACATGCCTCCACGATAGACATGCAAAGAACTCGATGCAAGGGTTTCTTTGCAACCAATCTTTTGCAGCCACTCCTTTGCACCCGGTCGACCGATGCACCCGGTCGACCGATGCACCCGATCGGCCGGTGCACCCGATCGGCCGAGTGCACCGATCAGTCGAGCGCCGAATCCCCCGCCGCCTGCTCCACCAGCGGGATGATCCGCAGCGGCACCGGGTTCTCCATCACGATCGCCGTCGACGCCCGCATGATCCCCTCGAACCCCACCACCCGGTCGATCACCCGCTGGAGATCCGCGTTCGAGCGCGCCACCAGCCGGCACAGCATGTCGCCCTGCCCCGTCGTGGTGTGCAGCTCCAGCACCTCGGGAACGGTCGCCAGGTGGGCCCGAACGTCCGCGCCCTGCCCCTGCTTGATCTCCAGCGTCGCGAAGGCCGTCACCGGGTAGCCGAGCGCCGCCGGATCCACCGTCGGGCCGAACCCCCGGATCACCCCCTGCGACTGGAGCCGGTCCAGCCGCGCCTGTACGGTCCCGCGCGCCACCCCGAGCCGTCGCGAGGCCTCCAGCACCCCGATCCGGGGCTCCCGCGCCAGCAGCACGATCAGCCTGCCGTCGAGCCCGTCGATACCCAAGACCGTCTCCCCGAGGTCGAACCATGGCCGTTCCATGGCCGCTCCATGGCCGCTCCATGGTCACTCTGTGCAGATCGCCCCGTCATTCTCGCCCCCCACCGGACAGATTGCCCAGCGAAGCCGCGAACTGTTGCGCACCTTGTGGAACCGGGTGACGCTGAGCCCATGGCAGACACCTCGATGCACCTCGGTACCGCTCCCGACACCGCGCGCGCCGCCGACCCCTTCCCGGTCAAGGGCATGGACGCGATCGTCTTCGCCGTCGGCAACGCCAAGCAGGCCGCGCACTACTACGCCACGGCCTTCGGCATGAAACTCGTCGCCTACGCGGGACCGGAGAACGGCAGCCGCGAGACCGCGAGTTACGTCCTCACCAACGGCTCGGCCCGCTTCGTCCTCACGTCCGTCATCAAGCCCTCGACCGACTGGGGCCGCTTCCTCGCCGCGCACGTCGCCGAGCACGGCGACGGCGTGGTCGACCTGGCGATCGAGGTGCCCGACGTCCGGGCCGCCTACGCCTACGCCACCGGGCACGGCGCACGCGGCATCGAGGAACCGTACGAGAGCAAGGACGAGCACGGCACCGTCGTCCGCGCCGCCATCGCCACGTACGGCGAGACCCGCCACACCCTGGTCGAGCGCTCCGGCTACGACGGCCCCTACCTGCCGGGCTTCACCGCCGCCGACCCGATCGTCGAGCCTCCCGCCAAGCGCACCTTCCAGGCCGTCGACCACTGCGTCGGCAACGTCGAACTCGGGCGCATGAACGAGTGGGTGGGCTTCTACAACCAGGTGATGGGCTTCACCAACATGAAGGAGTTCGTGGGCGACGACATCGCCACCGAGTACTCCGCCCTCATGTCGAAGGTCGTCGCGGACGGCACGCTCAAGGTGAAGTTCCCCATCAACGAGCCCGCCATCGCCAAGAAGAAGTCGCAGATCGACGAGTACCTGGAGTTCTACGGCGGCGCCGGCGTCCAGCACATCGCGCTCGCGACGAACGACATCGTCGCCTCCGTCAAGGCCATGCGGGCCGCCGGAGTCCAGTTCCTCGACACCCCCGACTCGTACTACGACACGCTGGGCGAGTGGGCGGGGGAGACGCGCGTCCCCGTCGAGACGCTGCGCGAGCTCAAGATCCTGGTCGACCGCGACGAGGACGGCTACCTGCTCCAGATCTTCACCAAGCCCGTCCAGGACCGCCCGACGGTCTTCTTCGAAATGATCGAACGGCACGGTTCGATGGGCTTCGGGAAGGGCAACTTCAAGGCGCTCTTCGAGGCGATCGAGCGCGAGCAGGAGAAGCGCGGCAATCTCTGACGTGCCGCTTCCGCACGGGTGTTGAACGCTTGGACGCCGTACGGCCCCACGGAAACTGACCCGTGGGGCCGTACCCGGTCCAGGTCCCGGCCCGTCCCCGGACCACCCCCCGGACCACGTCTCCCGACCGCACCCCCCGACCGCACCCCCCGCCCTACTCCGCCTTCGCCGAGAGACCCGAACCCGCCTTCCCGTACAGATCCTTGGGACCACCCGCCGCCGGTTCCCCCAGCCCGTCCAGTGCCTCCCGCGCCTTCGGCGCCAGCAGCGGCGAGAACGCCGGATGGGTACGCAGCGCCTCCTCCAGATGGCGGCGCGCGGCCCCCGTCATCTCCAGCGAGCGCTCGATCTCCCCCCGGTGGTACGCGAACAGCGCGCTGCGCCTGCCCTGTCCGGTCGCCTTCTTCGCGTACGAGAGCGCCTCCTTGCCCTCCCCCGTACGGAACAGCGCCCACCCCAGCCCGTCCGCGACCTCCATGCTCCGGTGCCCGCGCGCCCACTCCGCCCGCAGCCGCTCCACCGCCGACTTCGGATCCCCGTGGTCGGTCTCGAAGCGCGCGAGGACCAACTCCTCGTTCACGCCCTGCACCTGCGCCTCCTCCGCGCGGGCGCGCAGCGCCGCGTACTGGCTCTGCGCGTCGCCGTCCAGCCCCCGCGCGTCGTACAACTCGCCCAGTTCCAGGGCGTACTCGGGCCTCGGCATCTCCTCGTTCGCCCGCTGGTACGTCGCGTACGCCTCCTCAGTACGGCCCAGCGCCGCCAGCGCCCTCGCCCGCCCCGCCAGGGACACGGCGTGGTCGCGTACGGCTCTCAGCGCGGCGTCGTAGTGCCCCAGCGCCTCCGCCGGTTCGCCCCGCTCCCAGGACAACTCGCCCTGCGTGGACAGTGCTTCGGCCTTCTCCACCGGGGACGCCGCGCGCGCCGACGCCTGGGCGGCCTTCGCCTCCGCGTCCTCGCGCCAGCCCCGGTCCCGGTAGATCTCCGCGGACCGCTCCAGCACGGGGGCGCCCGAGTGGAGTTTCTTGAGCTTGTCGAGCGCCTTGCCCGCCGCCGCGTAGTCGCCGAGACCGTTGTACGCGTCGATCAGGACCGGGTACGCGGCCCAGCGGCCGGGCTCCCGCTTCCGTACCTCCTCGCCCCACTTCCGGGCGGCGCCGTAGTCGTGCCGGGCGTTGGCGAGGGCGCCGAGACCGATCAACGCGTCCGTACGGCCGGACGCGCCGGCGGACGTGCCCTCGGAGGCGCCCTTCCCGCGAGAGC